>CAWHOR010000057.1:0-19251 GCA_963830845.1 uncultured Bacteroidota bacterium
ATACTTACGGCAGCAATATTTTTCAGTACTTTGATCTTTGCGAGGGTAGCATCATCCAGCAGCATGATCTTTTGTTGCGAGGCTGTAATGCGTACATCGGGATAAAACGAAGAGTACAATGTTTTCACCAAACCTTCAAATCCATTAAAAATGCTCAGCACCACCACAATCGCAGCGGTACCAACTGCCATAGCAGAAACGGTTACCCATGCAATGATGTTGATGGCATTGGTTGATTTTTTAGATTTGAAATAACGCCAGGCGAAAAGGAAATTCAATGGAGTTTTTTGTGAATGGTGATTGGTCAATTGTGAATAGTCAATGCCGACTTTACTAACGACTATCAACTATCGGCTATTTACTCTTCCTCTTTCTTCTCTCCCTCGATCTTTTTAAACAATTCTTCCATTTTGAAAACCTGTTCCAATGTATCATCAAGGAAGTATTTGATCTCGGGAATACGGCGCAATTGGTGTTTGATGCTGGATGCCAGTTCACGTTTGATCTCATGGGCTTTGTCTTCCACTTTTTTCAGTACAGCCGCATTATCTTTTGCCTGGAACACACTGAGGTAGATCCTTGCTTCCAACAGATCAGGTGTTACTTTCACCGATGAGATGGACACCAGTCCCCCATCGATCATGCTCAATCCCAGCTTTCTGAAAATACCCGTTATTTCCTCATGAATAACGCCGGCAACCTGTTTCTGTCTTTTTCCTTCTAACATATCTGCAACATTTAAACGCTGTAAAAGTAGTTACTTTGCGGCGTTTAACGCATGAAACAGTTTCAACGCATTTTCAAATACCTCGCTGAGTATAAAGGGAAGATCGCTTTATACTTTCTGTTTATCCTGTTATCGATTTTATTCTCGATGGTATCGCTGGCCATGCTGGCACCATTTCTGAAATTATTATTTAACCAGGAAGACCTGTTGTTAACCGAGCCCGTGTTTTCTTTATCTGCCAAAGGAATCCTCGATTACATGATGTACAACATCAGCATGCTCATCAAGGAAAAAGGTACGCAAGCTGCATTGGCATTTATTTGTGGTATTATTATCTCATCTGTATTATTGAAGAATGTATTTCTCTATCTCTCGTACCGCACATTGGCACCTATGCGTAATGGTGTACTCACCAGATTACGAGGCGATCTTTATGATAAAGTATTGCAACTGCCCATCGGTTACTTTACCGAACAACGCAAAGGTGATTTGATTTCACGTATGAGCAATGATGCAAACGAAGTTGAATGGAGTGTGATGATGGCGTTGGAAGCATTGATCAAAGAACCACTGACCATTTTATTTTATTTGGTGATGATGGTACTCATCAGTCCGCAGTTATCACTTTTCTTATTGGTGTTTTTACCGATCACAGCATTTATTATTGGAAGAGTAAGTCGTTCACTTAAAAAACAATCCACTGAAGCCGGTGAAAAAAACGGAATGGTGATTTCGATACTCGATGAAACATTAACTGGCATCCGGGTCATCAAAGCATTCACTGCCGAAAAGCTGTTGGGGCAACGGTTTCATCAAATGAACCGTGAGTTGAATCATATCCGCAACAAAATGAATTTCCGGAAAGATATGGCGTCACCACTATCTGAATTTATGGGTGTGATGGTGTTGAGTGGTGTATTGTGGTTTGGCGGTCGATTGGTATTGGGTGATAATGCCGGCGGACTTACACCTGATGGATTTATTACCTACATTTTATTTTTTACACAGATCATCAACCCGGCTAAATCACTTTCATCTGCATTTTATAATACACGAAGAGGCAGTGCTGCCATTGAGCGGATCGAAGAAATACTAAATGCACCGGTGGTGGTAGAAGAAAAAACAAATGCAATTGCGATCCCAACATTTGAACAAAGCATCGAATTTAGAAATGTATCGTTTGGTTATTTTGATGTAACCATTTTAAAAAATATCAATCTCACATTAACAAAAGGAAAAACCATAGCATTGGTTGGTTCAAGTGGTTCAGGCAAATCAACACTGGCCGATCTTGTTCCACGTTTTCATGATGTAAGCAGTGGTGAAATAATTGTTGATGGTATGAACATCAAAGATTATTCGATCAACAGTCTTCGTCAATTGATGGGCATTGTAACACAGGAACCAATTCTGTTCAATGATAGTATTGCCAATAACATTGCCTTGAGTAAACCCGAAGCAAGCAGAGCTGAAATTGAAGCAGCAGCTAAAATTGCAAACGCTCACGATTTTATAATTCAGAAAGAAAACGGTTATGATGAAAATATTGGCGACCGCGGCAGCAAACTCAGTGGTGGTGAACGACAGCGTGTAACGATTGCCCGTGCTGTATTAAAAAATCCACCGATATTAATTCTGGATGAAGCCACTTCATCACTCGATACTGAAAGTGAACGTCTTGTACAGGATGCCATCAACCACCTGATGCAGGAACGCACCAGTTTGGTGATTGCTCATCGTTTATCGACCGTTCGGCATGCCGATGAAATACTGGTACTCCAAAAAGGTGAAATTGTAGAACGGGGTACACATGATGAATTGGTTGCCCAGCAAGGCTTTTACCGCAAGCTGGTAGACATGCAGGAGGTACGCTAAGATTTCTTTCAGCCGATTCTCTTTTCTCAATAATTCCCCTATCTTTATAGAGTTAATGTGAATTCAGTCCATGCTTTCTGACCTGCAAGGTGCTTTTCGCTCGATCAGTTTCCCCGGTTTCAGTTGCTATCTCTGGTTCATGATTTTTGTTTTTTTAATTTATTTTTTGTGAACATTTACGTAGGAAACCTGGCTTGGTCCATGACGAACGAAGACCTCGCTGCCCTGTTTGAGCAATTTGGCGCAGTAACCTCTGCCAAAATTTTAACCGACAAATTTTCTGGCCGTAGCAAGGGTTTTGCATTTGTTGAAATGGACAATGCAGAAGAAGCGCAAGCTGCAATCAGCCAACTGAACGACACAGATGTTCAGGGACGCAAGATCGTGGTGAACGAAGCACAGCCTAAGAAAGATGATGGCGGATTTAAAAAGCGCAGCTTCGGCGGCGGTGGAGGCGGTGGCTTCCGCGGCGGTAGTGGCGGTGGCGGCGGCTACAAAGGTGGCGGCGGCGGTGGCGGCTACAAAGGTGGCGGCGGTGGCGGCTACAAAGGTGGTGGCGGCGGCGGTTATAACAGAGATTATTAATCAGCTCTATTCGTCCAAATATTTGAAATCCCTTCGGTTCGGAGGGATTTTTTTATTGGTATAACCATCTTGCAGGGGTTGCCAACCTTATTACAGGTTGAACCAATTGCAGCATCACGCAGAAGGTTGGCAACCCTTTTCCACCACCCTTTTAGCGTACATAATAGCACAAAAAAAATCCTCCCGGTAAAGGAGGATTTGTATTTGAAGTATTCTGATACTATTTATTCGCCAGCGGGCTGAGGACCTTTCACTATCCCCATCTTTGCTTCAATGCTTAAGGTAGCATGTGGCACTGCACGTAAACGGGCTTTGTCGATCAATTTACCGGTTACACGGCATACACCATAGGTTTTGTTTTCAATACGCATCAAGGCTTTTTCCAAATGATCGATATAAGTGATCTGGCGGCTGGCCATTTGGCTCAGCTGCTCACGCTCCATGCTGATGCTGCCATCTTCCATGGTCATGTAACGGCCATCATCACCATCGCCACCCATATCATCTTTACGGGTAATCAAACCTTGTAAATAACCGAGTTCTTTTTTCGCTGCTTCATGTTTCCGTTGGATCAGTTCTTTGAACTCAACCAGGTCGGCATCGCTGTAACGAACCATGGGACCTTGCGGTGTTTCTACTACATTCTTATCCAACACCGACTTTGTAAAATCAGGTTGATATCGAACGGACGTAGATACGGATGTCTTTATCGGCTTTACTTCTTTCGGCGGAGCCGGCTTTTTTGCTTCTTTTTTCAAATCTTTAATCGCTTGTTTAACTGTGGGTTTAATAGCGCTGTCTGGTTTTACAACCGGTGCAGGCATTTTTACTTCAGGCTTAACTGCCGCCTTTGCAGGAACAGGCTTCGCTGCCGGTTTCGCTACAGGCTTTGGAGCTGGTTTGGCCGCCTTTACGGGGGCTTTTGGAGCTGCCTTTGGCGCCGCTTTTTTAGGAGCTGCTTTTTTTACTGCTGGCTTAGCAACCGCTTTTTTAGGAGCTGGCTTTTTTGCAGCCGGTGCCGGTTTCGCCGTTTTTTTGGCGGCGGGTTTTGCAGCCGGTTTCGCCGCTTTCTTTGGAGCAGGTTTTGCTGCTTTCTTTTTGATTGCCATTCTATCCTCCTTTTTTGAGTACTTGTACTTTTATGGGAATATCGTTTATCTCAACTTCAGTGCCATCCAGTAAAGCTGGCGAAAAGTCAAGATCGTCTGCCAAAATTTCGGCGCAAATATAGGATTTAAATTGCGTGAATGACGGCCGGAGGTTTTCGTTGTCGGAAACCAGCACGGTGATCCTGTCTGTCAGCTCAAACCCACTCTCTTTGCGGATCTTCTGGATGCGGTTCACCAGTTCACGGGCATTGCCTTCATTCAGCAATTCGGGACTGATGGTTACATCCAGCGCCACGGTTACGGCTCCCTTATTGGTTACCATCCAGCCGGGCACATCTTCGCTTACAATTTCAACATCCGTCAAATATAGGGTAACCGTTTCATTCTCAATTAACAGGTTATAAACAGTTTCACGCTCAAATTGACTGATATTTTCCTGCGTAAATTGAGCCAGATGCAGCCGATACTGCTTTCATTTTCCCACCCAGTTTTTTACCCAAGGCAATAAAATTGGGCTTGATCTTCTTCTTGATAAAAGTATTGTCCGCTGTGAGGTACTCGATCTCTTTTACATTTACCTCGCTCATGATGATGTCTTCCACTTTGCTGAACTGCTCCTTCATGCCACTGCTCAACACAGGAATCAACACTTTCTGCAAAGGCTGACGAACCTTGATGTTCACTTTTTTGCGAAGTGACAGTACTAATGATGAAGCATCCTGCGCCAGTTGCATACGTTCTTCCAAAGCTGCATCGATCAAAGCTTCATCTGCATACCGGGAAATCAACATGATGGATGGATGCAGTTGCAAATCGTCCGCTCACTTTGTTCAGCTCAGTAAAAATGGCATCGCTGAAGAATGGAGAAATCGGAGCCATCAAGCGAAGCACAGTTTCCAAACATTCGTATAAGGTTTGATAAGCACAGATCTTATCCTGTTCGTACTCACCTTTCCAGAAACGGCGGCGGCACAAACGCACATACCAGTTGCTCAAATGTTCATCTACAAATTCTTCGATCAACCGACCGGCCTGTGTTGGTTCATAATCATCCATTGCCTCCGTTCACTTTTTTAATAAGTGTATGAAGCGATGAAAGAATCCATTGATCAATTTCAGGTCGTTCTTTTACCGGAATATCTTCTTCTTTAAACGCAAATCCATCCACGTTTGCATACAAGGCGAAGAACTGATAGGTATTATAAAGTGTACCAAAGAATTTGCGTTGCACTTCTTTGATGCCTTCAATATCAAATTTCAAATTATCCCAGGGCGATGCATTGGTGATGAGGTACCAACGTGTAGCATCGGCACCAAACTTTTCAATAGTTTCAAATGGATTCACCACGTTACCGAGGCGCTTACTCATTTTGTTACCATTCTTATCTAACACCAACCCGTTACTCACCACCGTTTTGTAAGCAACACTATCGTACACGAGTGATGCAATTGCATGCAGTGTATAAAACCAACCTCGTGTTTGATCCACACCTTCTGCAATAAAACTTGCAGGATAGAGGTCTTCAAACTTATCAACACCAGCAGGAAGCTTGAACGGATACTTATCTCCATTCTTAACTTTCTCATGATCCAATCCCCACTGTGCATACGGCATCGCACCACTATCGAACCAAACATCAATTAGGTCTGGTACACGTTTCATCGGCTTGCCGCTATTGCTGATGAGAATGATCTCATCAACATAAGGTTTATGCAGATCGATATCGTTGCCTAAATATTTTGCATTGTTTGTGCCAAGTGTTGCATCTGCTTTCGCTGCATTTTCTTTCAACTCTTCAACTGTGCCAATACAAATTTCTTCTTCACCATCTTCTGTTTTCCAGATTGGCAATGCAGTTCCCCAAAAACGTGAACGGCTGAGATTCCAGTCAACCATATTCTCTAACCAGTTACCGAAACGACCTTCGCCGGTTGATTTTGGTTTCCAGTTGATGGTTTTATTCAATTCCACCATTTTGTCTTTGATGGCAGTGGTTTTAATGAACCATGCATCCAGCGGATAATAAAGAATCGGTTTATCTGTTCTCCAGCAATGCGGATAACTGTGTTCGTATTTTTCTACTTTAAATGCTCTGTTTTCTTTCTTCAGTTTTACGCAGATGTCAACATTCACATCAACATAATTCGGATCGTCTTTATAATTCTTTACAAAACGGTTGCTGAATTCTCCTAATCCATCAACAAACTTTCCTTCACGATCAACCATGGTTAGAATACCGATATTAAATTTCTTTCCTACACGATAGTCATCTGCACCAAATGCCGGAGCAGTATGAACGATACCAGTACCATCTTCTGTTGTAACAAAATCACCAACCAATACTCGGAATGGATTAGCATCAGGTGTAATGCGTTTTACTTCTTCAATGCTGTTGGCTTCGTAAGGCAACAATTGCTCGTAATGCAAACCTTCGAGTTGTGAACCTTTAAAGGAAGTGATGATCTTCCAAGGCAATATTTTCTGTTCGCCTTTGTATCCTTCAAAATCACCATTCTCTCCTTCTGCTTTCAAATATTTATGAACGAGGTCTTTCGCCAACACAATGTTCACCGGTAAGTGAGTGTATGGATTGAAGGTTTTTACCAATACATATTCAATGTTTGGACCAACTGTTAAGCCAAGATTGCAAGGTAAAGTCCATGGAGTGGTTGTCCATGCCATGAAGAATACTTCTGCGCCATGCACTGCATCATGCAAAAATTTACTTTTCTCATCCTTGTGTTGCACGGAACATCGCCGTTGCACTGGTATCCTTTACATCTTTGTATGTGCCGGGTTGGTTCAGTTCATGCGAACTTAAACCTGTACCTGCTGCAGGTGAATAAGGTTGAATGCTTACACTTTCGTACAACAATCCTTTTTTGTACAACTGCTGCAGCAACCACCACAATGTTTCAATGTAATTGTTTTCGAATGTGATGTAGGGATCATTCAGATCAACCCAATAACCCATCTTCTTGGTGATCTCATCCCACTTGTCTTTATAACGCAATACCGCTTCACGGCATTTCTTGTTGTATTCTTCAACGGTGATCTTTACGCCAATATCTTCTTTGGTAATGCCGAGTTCTTTCTCTACTCCTAATTCAATCGGTAATCCATGGGTATCCCATCCGCCTTTACGTTTTACCTGGAAACCCTTCATGGTTTTGTAGCGGCAAACCAGATCCTTCAACGTTCTTGAAATAACGTGGTGAATACCGGGCATACCGTTGGCACTGGGCGGGCCTTCGTAAAACACAAAAGGAGTTGCGCCTTCCCTTACTTCAATGCTTTTTTCAAACGCCTGTTCAGCATCCCATTTGGCCAGTATTTCCTGTTCAAAGGCGGGTAAATTCAACTGTGAAAATTCTCTGTATTTAACACTCATAAGTGAATCCCTGTCTAATTTTTAAAGTGGCCAAAGGTAAGAAAGTTCAGGGGTGAATGAACACGTAAAAATCGCTTTGACAAACTGACGGCAATCATCGTTTCATACAATTTTCATCAGTCCGGTTTCTTCACAGAACGGGGAATTTTGCCTCATGCAATCACAGATCGAAAAAACGCCGGTTGAAAAATACAACCTGCCCGTACCCCGTTACACCAGCTACCCCACTGTTCCGGTTTGGACGGAAGCCATTGATATTGACCAATGGAAACAACAACTGCAACAACAATTCAACCTGCACAACAGCAAAAAAGGCATCAGTCTGTACATTCATCTCCCTTTTTGCGAATCGCTTTGTACCTATTGCGGCTGCAACAAAAAAATTACAACAAATCATAGGGTAGAAGAAGAATACCTGGCCATGATTGAGCAGGAGTTTGAATTGTATCTGCAAGTCTTCCATCAAAAACCAATTATTCGTGAGCTGCATCTGGGTGGCGGTACGCCAACATTCTTTTCGCCGGAAAATCTTGAGCGGTTGATTCATTTTATTGCCGATCGTTCCATTGTTCACCACGATCATGAACTCAGTATTGAAGGTCATCCCAACAATACAACTTTCGCACATCTTGAAACTTTGTACAATCTTGGATTCCGTCGCATCAGTTATGGTGTGCAGGATAATGATCCCGAAGTACAGCGCATCATCAACCGCATTCAACCGGTAGAAAATGTTCGCAGAGCTACGGCCGATGCACGGGAAATCGGTTTTGAATCGGTGAATTATGATTTGATCTATGGTTTACCAAAACAGAGTTTACAAAGTATTACACGCACCATTGAACAGGTTGTTGAGCTGCGACCCGACCGCATTGCATTTTACAGCTATGCACATGTACCCTGGACCAGCAGAGGCCAACGTTTGTTTGATGAAAATGATTTGCCTACGGCTGAAGAAAAATTACAACTGTATTTGAAAGGAAAAGAATTACTCACGGCTGCGGGCTATACCGATATTGGGATGGATCATTTTGCACTGCCGGATGATGCTTTGTTTAAAGCGTGGAGTGATGGAAGTTTGCATCGCAACTTTATGGGTTATACCACGCAACATACTTCGTTGCTATTGGGATTAGGCGTATCAAGCATCAGTGATATTGGAACAGCGTTTGCGCAAAACAAGAAAACGATTCATGATTATTATGAGTCGATTCAAAAAAATGAATTGCCTGTTTTCAAAGGCTATTTTTTGAGCGAAGAAGATATCAACTTCCGGCGTTATATTCTTGATATCAGTTGTAAAGGGAAAACAAATTTTCGGAAAGAAGACATTGAAATCCTTATCTGAATATACATTTCCGCAGTTGCAACAATTAGCAGCCGATGGCTTGGTTGAATGGGATGAACAAGGCTTAACCGTAACAACAATTGGCCGGCAGTTTATCCGGAATATCTGCAGTGCATTTGACTTGCACATGCAACGGAACAAACAGCAGAGTGGAAAACAATTGTATAGTAAGGCGATCTGATGATGAGTAATGAATAATGAGTAATGAGTGGCAGCCCTGAGCGAAGTCGAAGTGCGGTGTAGTCAATCGAGCGCTTGTCGAGATTGACGTTACTAGATGTGGCACTCATCACTCATTCTTTCCCCGCACCAGCTTATAGATCTTAATTGCACTCATCAACAAAAGTACAAACAACACAAGTCCAAGTATTCCCCATAATGCACTCAGGTTTTGTTTCACAACTACCAACATCACCACTGCAACTAAAAAGATGGTTGCTACTTCATTCCAGATACGGAGTTGTTGTGAAGTATAATTGAATATGCCTGCAGTTTGTTGTTTTAAAATTTTATGCAGGGAGAAATGATAGAGATATAAAAAAAGAACAAAGATTAGTTTGATGAGCATCCATCTTCCTGCCGGTTCAAACACAATTTTCGAATAACCACTTGCAAACAACACCCAAATTCCAAAAATCAATGTGAGTATAGCTGATGGCCATGTAATACCATACCACAAACGTTTCATCATAATGCCAAACTGTTCCTGTAATACGTTGCGGCTGGTTTCGTCTTTTGCATTTGCTTCCACATTATAAATAAACAAACGAGGCATGTAGAATAAACCCGCAAACCAGGTAACGATGAAGATGATATGGATGGCTTTGACGTATAAGTACATTTTGTGAATGGTGAATGGTGAATGGTGAATACATCACTTTCATCACCCACTCGAATTTTTAAATTAAAAATGCAACTATTAATTATACTTTTTGAACAGAGGCACTACTCACCACTCCCTACTAACCACTCACGTTTAAAGTACCATCTCTTTATTTCCAGCAGCCACTCCTTCCACATAGTTAGCAATAGCTTCCACCCACAATGGATGTACATTCATGCAAGGGATCATGGTATAGGTTTCACCACCTGCTTCTTCAAACGTTTCTTTTCCACGCTCTGCAATTTCTTCCAATGTTTCTAAACAATCACTTACAAATGCCGGACAAAGAATCAATAATTTTTTAATGCCTTCTTTTGGCATATCACGCAAACGATAATCGGTGTAAGGTGTTAACCATTGTTCACCTGCCAATCTCGATTGAAACGACAAACTGTATTTATCTTTTGTTAAACCAAGTTTGGCTGCGATCAGTTCTGTTGTTACAAAACATTGATGGCGGTAGCAGGTTGCATGGGCTGTTGAATCCACATTACAACAATCGCCGTTTTTTAAACAATGACTTTTTGTAGGATCCGATTTCTTTAAATGACTTTCAGGAATACCATGATAACTGAACAGAATATGATCGTAATCCTGCTCCAGGTATGGGCGAATATTTTCAGCCATTGCCGTTATATAATGCTCTTCATTATAATAAGGCTTAATAAAACTCAGCTTAAACGGGTAGTTATTTTTTGCATGGATCTCTTTTGCACTCTCCACTGCCGTTTCGTAACTGCTCATGGCATAATGCGGATACAACGGCACAGCGATCACTTCATCCAGATCAGCATTTTGTTCCAGCAATCGATCCAATGCATATTTCACAGTGGGGTTGCCGTAACGCATCGCTATTTCAACCGGCATATCAACTTCTTTATCCAATGCATCACGGAGTTGCTTTGTGAGCACAATTAATGGTGAACCTTCTTTGGTCCAGATCGTACTGTATGCTTCTGCTGATTTTGGTGCACGGAACCGTGTAATAATTCCCTTCACCAATAACAAACGCAAGAGGTAAGGATAATCTATCACACGTTCATCCATCAAAAATTCATTCAAATAACGACGTACATCTTTTACTTCGGTTGAATCGGGTGAACCAAGATTCATTAACAGGATTCCTTTGCGTATTGCTTTTTCCATGTGCTTTTTTACTGGTTTGCAAAAGTAACGGCAATACAAAACAAAAGTTCATTTTCCAAAGAAATCTGTACTAACTGTCGTTTTTTTAAAGGTGAGCTGTAATGCTTTTGCTACAAATATTTCGTTGACAGCAAACAGTTGTTATCATGATAAAAATCAATGGGTAATATGACATTGCAGTGACAGATTTTTTAGGTTCATAGGGCAGTCTGCAACTACATTTGCGCTGTAGAATTTGTTACGATTAACACATGCACAGAACAGGCGCAAAAGACATATCAAAATTTTTTATTGCGGGTATCAACTACCGCAAAACAGACGCATTGATCAGGGGTCAGTTTGCCGTAAATCCGGAACAATACAATACCATCCTGCAACTCGCACCTGATTTTGCCGTGCATGAATTCTTTTTGATCTCAACCTGTAACCGTACAGAGATCTATGGTTTTGCTGATAATGCCGATCAACTTATTCGCTTGCTGTGTACACAAACCGAAGGAACAATTGAACAATTCAGACAACTTTCTTACATCAAACAAGGACAGGAAGCGATTAACCATCTTTTTACGGTAGGTGGCGGATTGGATTCGCAGATCCTCGGCGATTATGAAATTGTTGGCCAGATCAAACAAGCGGCCAAGCTTGCTAAACAGCATGATCGTATCGATGCATTTACAGAGCGTTTGGTGAACTGTATGTTGCAATCATCCAAAGCCATCAAGAACAATACTGCATTAAGCGATGGCACAGTTTCTGTTTCATTTGCTGCGGTGCAATATATCCGCAGACATATCAAAGGAATTAAAAGCAAAAAGATATTGTTGCTGGGTACGGGTAAGTTTGGTCGCAACACCTGCAAAAACTTAGTGGATTATCTCGGCACAAAAAATATAACGCTCATCAACCGCACGGAAGAGAAAGCAACAACGTTGGCTGAAGAATTAAGTTTGCAATCAGCTCCTTTAGAAGATTTGCAACAACACATTACAACAGCCGATATCATCCTGGTAGCTACCAACGCCACGGAGCCGACCATTTTAAAATCTCACTTGGAAGGATTAAATCATAAACTCATTATTGATCTTTCTATTCCGTACAATGTGGAGCAATCGGCAAAGGAACTATCCAACATCACACTTGTGAATGTGGATGAATTATCGAGGTTGAAAGACGAGACTCTGGCAATGCGTGAAGCTGAAGTGCCGAAAGCAAAAGCCATTATTGCCGAACATATCGCTGAATTTATTGACTGGTACCAGATGCGTAAACATGTGCCGGTATTAAAAGCGGTAAAAACAAAGCTGAAAGAAATACATACTTCCCCATTATACATAACTTTGCAACCACATCATACAGCCTGCAATAAAACCGATGAAAAAATTCAACGGGTGATCAATGGCATGGCGTCAAAAATGAAAGAGCAAAACCAGCGTGGCTGTTATTATATTGAAGCCATCAATGAGTTTATTGCTACAGGCACAGACTAAAATGGGACAAATCATCCGCATTGGAACAAGAGAAAGTCAATTAGCAGTATGGCAGGCAACACAGGTAAAAGAATTGCTTGCCCAACATGGTTTTATTGCCGAATTAGTTTACATCAAAAGTGAAGGCGATATCGATTTAAAAACACCCTTATACGAAATGGGTGTGCAGGGTATTTTTACAAGAAGCCTTGACCTTGCTTTACTCAACAACACAATCGACATTGCGGTGCATTCGATGAAAGATGTGCCGACACAATTACCGAAAGGAATTATACAAGCTGCGGTGTTGCCAAGAGGACCGGTAAAAGATCTGTTAGTGTGGAAAGGTGAATGGGCAATGGTGAATGGTGAATGGACCATACAGGGAAAAGCAGAATTACAAATAGCAACGAGCAGCATTCGCAGAAAAGCACAATGGTTAAATAAATTTCCATCATCACAAGTACACAATCTTCGTGGGAATGTAAATACACGTTTACGCAAGCTGAGTGAAGAGAATTGGGATGCGGCCATTTTTGCAGCAGCAGGATTGGAGCGTATCAAACTTCGTCCTGAAAATTCAATTGAATTAGATTGGATGTTACCAGCACCTGCTCAGGGAGCTATTATGGTTGTCTGTCGTAAAGAAGATAGTTATGCATTGGATGCATGTGTACATTTTAATGATGCTAATACTGATTTCTGCACAAAGATCGAACGTGATTTTCTTCGTTCGTTAATGGGCGGATGTTCAACTCCTATCAGTGCATATGCAGAAATGAAAGAAGATGAAATTCATTTTAAGGGAAACATTTTATCGCTCGATGGAAAACAAAAGGCTGAATTTGAAATTACCATGCCGGTGTGGGAAGCAACAGACATGGGTTCGTATGCAGCCAAACAAATTTTGAATCATGGCGGACAAGCCATCGCAGACAGTATTCAACATGCAGCAAAATAAAATCAACATACTATCTACCCGGCCATTGAATAAATCATTGGTACAAGAAGCGAAAGTCGTTGGTATTTCGATTGATGAATTATCATTTATTGATACAGAACCTATACAAGACATCGCCACACAACAGGAAATTGAACAGGCCTATCTGCAATCGTCCACTGTTGTATTCACCAGTATGAACGCAGTGGATGCTGTACTTGCCTGGCAAGACGGGCAACAACCTGATTGGGTAATTTATTGCATGGGCAACACCACCAAACTATTGTTGAAGGAAAACTTTGGCGAACACAGTGTTGCCGGAACTGCCAGCTCCGCTGCAGAATTAGCTGAACTGATTGCAGAAGAAAGTGATATCGATGAAGTCATCTTCTTTTGCGGTGAACAACGCCGTGATGAATTGCCTGCTATTCTAAGGAGTAAAGGAATTGAAGTACATGAAATTATTGTGTACGAAACCAGCCACACACCACACAAGGTCAGCAAAGACTATCGTGCTATTTTATTTTACAGTCCAAGTGCGGTGAGCAGTTTTTTCAGCAACAATAAAGTACCTGCGCAAACAATTTTGTTTGCCATTGGTAATACTACAGCAAAAACGATTCAACAATATTGTAATAATACCATCATCATTGGCAAAGAACCGGGGAAAGAAGAACTGGTGAGGCAGGCGATGGAGTATTTCAGCTAGTGGAAAGTAGTGACTGGCGAGTAGTGTTACTCGCTACTCACCACTAACCACTCACAACTATTTTTATGACTCAACTAAAGAACGACTTATTATTAAAAGCACTCAGAGGAGAAGCCGTAGAACGTCCGCCGGTATGGATGATGCGCCAGGCAGGAAGATATTTACCTGATTACATTAAGCTCCGGCAGAAATATGATTTCTTCACCCGTTGTCAAACACCGGAGCTTGCAACCGAAATTACATTGCAACCTGTTGACCAGGTTGGAGTAGATGCTGCTATTATCTTCAGTGATATTCTTGTGATACCACAAGCAATGGGTATTGAAGTATTGATGGAAGAAGGCAAAGGTCCGTCATTGCCTAAAACAATTGCTACACAAAAAGATATTGATGCATTGATCACAACAGGCGCAGAAGAAAGTTTGAACTATGTGTATGATGCGTTGGCTTTAACCAAAAGAGAATTGAATGGCCGGGTGCCATTGATCGGATTTGCAGGTGCACCATGGACCATTCTTTGTTATATGGTGGAAGGCAAAGGAAGCAAGACATGGGATAAAGCAAAACAGTTTGCTTATACTCAGCCAGCAATGGCGCATCAGTTGTTGCAAAAGATCACTGACATTACAATTACTTATTTAAAGCACCAGGTAAAAGCAGGTGCTGATACAGTGCAGGTGTTTGATAGCTGGGCAGGTTCTTTATCACCTGCCGATTTTAAATTATTTGCACAACCCTATTTATTCCAGATTGCTGAAGCGTTGAAAGATGATGCGCCTGTTATTTTATTCCCGAAAGGAACATGGCATGCTCTGAAAGATATCAGCGAAAGTGCAGCAAGCGGTGTGGGTATCGATTGGTGCATTACACCACAAATGGCAAGAGAGTTTACGCAGAACAACATCACCATTCAGGGTAACTTTGATCCGGCGAAATTATTAGCACCAATTCCAGACATCAAAAAAGCAGTGAAAGAAATGATCGATGCATTTGGTACACAACGATACATTGCTAACTTAGGTCATGGTATTACACCGAATGTACCTGTTGATCATGCTAAAGCATTTGTTGATGCAGTGAAGGAATACAAACCGTGAGCAGTCAGTCGTGAGTAGAAACACTTCGAATATTGGCACTCACGACTCACCACTCACCACTCACGATAATATGAACGTTAAAAAAAACTGGATATCATTCATTCACGATTTGCAGAACCGCATCTGCACTGCATTGGAGCGGAGCGATGGCAAAGCAACTTTTGTAGAAGATGCATGGGAACGCCCCGAAGGTGGTGGGGGTAAAACACGAGTGATTGCCAATGGAAATGTGTTTGAGAAAGGTGGCGTAAATACATCGATTGTATTTGGTGATGTTAACGAAGCGATGCGCACACAACTCAAGATCAACGGAGCTAAATGGTTTGCATGCGGTTTGAGTTTAGTGATTCATCCTGTCAATCCATTTGTACCAACAGTGCATTGCAATTACCGGATGTTCGAGTTGTACAATGAAAAAGACGAAGTGATTGACAGATGGTTTGGTGGCGGTACAGATCTTACTCCTTATTATTTATTTGAAGAAGATGCAAAACATTTTCATCAAACCTATAAAGATGCATGTGATGCTTTTGATACATCTTTCTACCCCAAGTTCAAAAAAGAATGTGATAACTATTTTGTGAACTGGCACCGTAATGCAGAACGCAGAGGTATTGGAGGTATCTTTTACGATTATCAACGGGCAAGTGAACAACAGGATGTAACTTTCTGGATTGAGTTTGCAAAGAAATGTGGCAATGCATTCATAGATGCTTACATTCCCATTATTGAAAAAAGAAAGAACACAACTTACGTTGCAGAACATAAACACTGGCAGGAAATACGCAGAGGCAGGTATGTAGAGTTTAACTTAGTGCACGACCGTGGTACTTTGTTCGGTTTAAAAACCAATGGACGTATTGAAAGTATTTTGATGAGCTTACCTCCTACTGTTCGGTTTGAATATAATTATCAACCTGCGTTTGGCAGTGAAGAATATAAATTGCTGGAAGCTTGTTTGCACCCGAGAGATTGGCTAAATGAAATAAGTGAAGAAGAAAAGATTGCATGGGCCAAGCGATCGAACTCCTGTTGAATGTCGGATGGCTGATGTAGGATGTCGGATTTATTGCCGATCGTTTGTACCTTTCTTAGAAAAACTATCTATGGATCGTAAAACACTACAAAGCCGAACAAAAAAATTTCATGTAGATGTGAATCATTTTTGTGAGGCCTTTCCGAAAAATGCCGCAGGATTTGAAACAGCCAAACAGCTGATTCGGTCGGCTGGATCTGTTGGAGCAAATTACAGAGCTTCTGTAAGAGCAAAATCGCCGGCAGATTTTCTTTATAAAATTGAAATTGTTTTAGAAGAAGCAGACGAAAGTCATTATTGGCTTGAAGTGGTTAAAGATGCAAGGCTACAAACAGGAGCAGAATTAGATAAGCTAATAAAAGAAGCAAATGAACTAACAGCCATCTTTGCTGCAACAGACAAAACGAATAAAGCGAAGTTGAAGAATAAATAATGTCGGATCGCTGATGTATGATGTCGGATTTAATATCTATCTGAAAAGTAAATATCCCGCATTAAAAATCAGACATCATATATCCTACATCAGACATATTAATCAGGGTGCTTGAACTGAAACAAATCAGACATCAGCCATCCTACATCAGACATCCTATTATGTATCTACAAAGAAGAAACAGAATCACCCGTCAATCAGAAGCGATCAGAAGCTTAGTGAGTGAAACAAAACTTTCACCCAACGACTTCATCGTTCCATTATTTATTGATGAAGGCGAGAATGTCAAAACAGAGATCGCTTCTATGCCCGGCTACTATCGTAACAGTTTAGATGTAACGGTGAACGAAGTAAAAGATTTGTGGAGCATGGGTTTGAAAAGTGTGTTGCTCTTTGTAAAATCAAAAGACGAATTAAAAGATAACACCGGCAAAGAAGCATGGAATAAAGAGGGACTGATGCAACGCAGCATCAAAGCCATTAAAGATGCTGTGCCGGAAATGTATGTGATGACGGATGTGGCGCTTGACCCTTATTCTTCTTATGGTCATGATGGCATTGTGAAAGACGGCCAAATTGTAAATGATGAAACCGTAGAAGCATTGGTGAAGATGAGTATCAGTCATGCAGAAGCTGGTGCTGATATGGTTGCACCAAGTGATATGATGGATGGAAGAATTGGTGCGATCCGTAAAGGGCTGGAAGAAAATAATTTCATCAACACCGGCATCATGAGCTACAGTGCAAAATATGCATCTTGCTTTTATGGCCCTTTCCGTGATGCCTTGGATAGTGCTCCCGGTTTTGGTGATAAGAAAACTTATCAAATGGATTACAGCAACCGCCTTGAAGCCATCAAAGAAACATTGATGGATGTGGAAGAAGGTGCTGATATTGTAATGGTGAAACCGGCATTGAGTTATTTAGATATCATTCGTGAAGTAAAAAATGCAGTGAATGTTCCGGTAAGTGCATACAACATCAGTGGTGAATATGCCATGATCAAAGCAGCTGCAGAAAAAGGTTGGATCAATGAAGACAAAGCGATCATGGAAGTATTGACTTCAATCAAGCGTGCAGGTGCTGACCTTATTGCAACTTATTTTGCAAAAGATTTTATAAGAATTACAGGCCAATAGGCTAAATATAAAAGAGATGTACGAAAAAAGCAAAGAACTATTCGAACGGGCACAGAAAAGTATTCCTGGTGGTGTTAACTCACCGGTACGTGCATTTAAAAGTGTAGGCGGCACACCGCTCTTCATGCAAAAAGCAAAAGGCGCTTACATGTATGATGCCGATGGCAATCAATACATCGACTACATTGCTTCTTGGGGACCAATGATTCTTGGTCATGCACATGAACCCATTGTAAAAGCAATACAAAAAAAAGCAGTTGATTCAACTTCCTTTGGTGCACCAACTGAACTGGAAATTGAAATGGCCGAGTTAATTCTCAGCATGGTACCGAATGTAGATATGATCCGAATGGTGAGCAGCGGCACTGAAGCATGCATGAGTGCGGTTCGTTTGGCAAGAGGTTATACAGGAAGAAATAAGATCATCAAGTTTGAAGGACATTATCACGGTCATGCTGATTCATTTTTAGTAAAAGCAGGAAGTGGTGTTGCAACATTTAATATTCAAACAGTTCCCGGCGTTACTGCAGGTGTTGCGAATGATACATTAACTGCTGCTTACAATGATCTTGATGCAGTAAAGAAATTAGTAGTAGAACATAAAGGAGAAATCGCCGCCATCATTGTTGAACCTGTTGCAGGTAATATGGGTTGTATTTTACCGCAAGCTGGTTTTCATGAAGGTCTGCGCAAGTTGTGTGATGAAGAAGGAATCGTTTTCATCTTTGATGAAGTAATGACAGGCTTTCGTTTAGCACCGGGCGGTGCACAGGAACGTCTCGGCATTAAGGCTGATCTTGTTACTTATGGAAAAGTAATTGGTGGCGGTATGCCGGTTGGTGCATTTGCTGGTAAGAAAGAAATTATGCAGCACATTGCTCCGCTCGGTAACCTCTAAGGAGCGATTCTCCACGTCTCCCGGTCGGACACTGACTGTCACCACCTGGCCGGTTTCGAGGTTCATCGGCTCGCTTCGCTCCCCGGTGCGGATCTCGGGACCCTGGGTGTCGAGCAGGATGGCCACCGGATAGGGGAGCTTGCGATTGATGGTGCGGATCCAGTTGATGATCTGCTGGGCACCGGCGTGATCGGCGTGCAGGGACATGTTCAGGCGGACCACATTCATGCCAGCGAGCGTGAGCGCCTCGAGCTTCTCGTAGCTCGCGGTTCGGGTGCCGATGGTGCAGATGATCTTGGTGCGCCGTACGTCGGCCGGTCGGGTCACGGGGTGTCGCCTGATTTCGTTGCGGCGCAGTCTGTGTCCTGACGGCTCAATTCGCAACTTTTCGAATGAGTTAACCGATCACTCAGACACCGGCACAATCACTGCCAGAATCCGTCGAGCCGGGCTCGGACTTCCCGGGCG
>CAWHOR010000058.1:0-77468 GCA_963830845.1 uncultured Bacteroidota bacterium
ATGGTGGAGATGTCCGCCGGCATCGAGGCGATGGGCGCGGGCAACCTGCTGAGCTGAACGACGCTCCGCTTTGGTGAAGGCAGAAAAAACGAAGGCCCGCGCCTCCAGGAGAGGGCGGGCCCACGCTCGTCGCACCGATGGTGGGTTTACGGAGCGACGTAGTTCGCGGTCAGGCTGTAGGTGCCCGCCGTGTAACCGTTGATGGCCATGTAGAACTGGGACGCGGTGGCCGGCACCGTCACGGTGCAGGTCTCGCTCGCGCCGCCCACGTACGGCCGGCAGTCGAAGAGCGTCAGCGACGGCGCGCCGGCGAAGCGAACGTAGAGGTCAGGGTCGCCCGAGCCGGTCATCGTCACGGTCAGCTGCGAGCCGGGGACGACGGCGATCGGGTTGAACTGCACCAGCTGCCCCTTGGCCACCGAGCCCGTCGCGGTCGAGCTGCGCGGGGTGCCCGTGGTGGTGGGCGGGGTGACGCTGCCCTTGGTGTAGTTGACGGTCAGCGAGAAGGTCGACGCCGTGTAGCCGTTGACCGCGATGTACGCCGAGGTCGCGGTGGCGGGGACGGTGAGCGTGCAGTCCTCGGCGGAGCCGTCGAGGTACGGACGGCAGTTGAAGGTCGAAGCCGTCGGCGCCGCGCCGAAGCGGACGTAGAGGTCGGCGTCGCCCGTGCCGCTGAGCACCGCGTGGAAGGTCGTGCCCGGCCTGCACCGCGAACGGGCCGTAGGACTTGCTGCCGTTCTGCGCGACCGAGCCGGAGAACGTCTCGGTGGTGCCCGTGGCCGTGCCGCCGCCCGTGCCGCCACCCGTGCCACCACCCGTGCCACCACCCGTGCCACCACCCGTGCCGCCGCCCGTGCCACCACCCGTGCCCGCCGGGGTGCCGTACAGCGCCGCAGCACCCTGGGCGTCGAGCGCCGTGAGCACGAGGGCCTGGAAGCTGTTGGTGCCGTTGCACTGCGGGTAGTGCATCACTGAGCCCGAGTCGTACGAGGTCAGCGCGCGCCAGTTGTTGTCCTCGAAGCAGCTCGTGGCGCCCGACTCGGGGCGGGTGTGCTCGTGGCGGAAGCCGAGGGTGTGGCCCAGCTCGTGGCGGAGAATGCCCACCAGCGGGATGGTCGGGTCACCAAAGGCCGTGTTGTCGATGAGCACGTTGCGGCTGGAGCGGGCGTTCGCGGGGAAGAACGCACGGGCCAGGTACTGGCCGTTCACGTTGACCGGGTTCACGTCGAACACCACGTTGCTGTTGCTGGCGGTGCAGCTCGCGTCCTGCGCGGGCACGTACACGTAGGCGATGTTGGCCACCGCCTTCCACGCCGCCGTCGCGCCGGCCATCGCCGTGACCACGGCGGCCTTGTTGCTGCCGAAGCTGTTGGAGATGCAGTAGGTGAGGTTCAGCTTCTGCGTGGCGCTCCACTTGTCGTCCGCCGAGCCGATGCGGTTGACGATGAGCTGCCCTTCGCGGACGTTCATCTCGTAGAACTCGCGCAGCAGCTTCTCGCTGGCGAACGGAGTGTCGTGGTCGGCGATGAAGACGCCGGTGCCGGGCTCGGCGTAGACCTTGGTGAAGCGGAACTGCTCCCACGTGAGGCCGCTCCCCGTCGCCGTCACGTCTTCGCCCTGATCCGACACAGTGCCCTGACCAAGGCCACAACCCGTCGCCAGAACCGCCAACATCGAACCCAGAATCGCCTGCTTCATGACTTGTACTCCCGGCGAGACCCAACCCCCACCGGGCCGATCTCGCGGACCATCCCCAAAGCACAAGGCTTGCCACTCCTAAGCTCATGATTTCAGGAATGAATTCAGAGGTGCGACAAGCTGCGACCGCACCATGTGCGTGTATCTGCCTTTGACATTGTGATTCCAAAGGGTTGCAGGAACATCAATGATTCAAGTGACTTGACTGGGCAGAATCCTGATCGTCCTCAGATCAGTCACTCAGGCAGGATCGACCTGCCTCAGGTCGGATCAGCAGCTCCTGTCTGGTGTCAGGACAGTGAGCCCCTGTCGTTTGATCCAACGCGAGGAGCGGAAGGCCTCGTGGTACTCGCCCCGGATGATCCACAAGACCGTGTTCGCTGTGTCCTGCGCGCTGGTGTTGTCCGCCTGCCCCGAGAAGAAGGCCGAGCCCGCCGCCCAGGTGGAAGTCGACGCCGGAGCGGCCGCGCCCGCGAAGAAGACCTACACCGCGCTGAGCCGCCTCGACTTCAACGCCCGCGCCCAGGAGCGTTTCCTTCCGCTCTTCTGGCGCAGCGACGCGAACAAGAACGGCGCCCTCGATCCCTCGGAGCTGGTCACCCTGCTCGGCCCCTGGAAGCTGACCGCCGCCGAGCTGGTCGCAGGTGACGCCTTCACCCCGAAGTTCGACGAGCTCTACGCCGCGCTGCAGGTGCAGGCCGACGAGTCGAAGCTGTCCGCCGAAGAGAAGGCCCGCCGCGCCGCGCTCCGCCTCGAGCTGTCGCAGGGCAAGGCCACCCTGGTGGAGACCGACCTCACCACCGGCACCGACGCCGACAAGAAGGCCTTCGAGCACTTCGCCCGCGCCGCCGCGCTCATCGAGCAGCTCTACGCCCGCCAGCACGGCACCGTCGAGCTCTTCGCCGGCCTGCCCGCCGACGACGCGCTCAGCCGGGCCGTCTTCTTCCGCAACCAGTCGCCCTTCTGCGTGGCGCCCGCGACCGAGAAGGACGCCACCTGCAACGCCCTCTCCCCCACCCCGGCACGCGTGGTGGGGCTCTACCCGGCCGAAGTGCAGGCCGACCCGAAGTTCTGCGCCACCCTCGAGAAGGAGAAGAACAAGAGCGCGCTGATGGACCACTTCTCCGTGGTGGTGGCGGTGCCGCCCCAGACCGCGGCCGGCATGTACAAGGCCGTGCCCTACAGCGAGGCGTACAAGGAGGACATGGAGGCCGTGGCCGTCGAAGCTCGAGGCCGCCGCCGCCCTGTTCGGTGACGACGAGGCCGCCTTCAAGACCTACCTCACCGCCGCCGCCAAGGCCTTCCGCACCAACGACTGGGAAGGGGCCAACGAGGCGTGGGTGGCGATGGGGCCGCTCAACTCCAAGTGGTACCTCCGCGTGGCGCCCGACGAGACCTACGCCGAGCCCTGCTCCTGGAAGGCGAACTTCGCCCTGCAGCTGGCGCGCATCAACATGGCGTCCATCGAGTGGCAGAAGAAGCTCGAGCCGGTGAAGGCCGAGATGGAGACCACCCTGGCCGGCCTCGCGGGTGCGCCCTACAAGGCGCGCGACGTGAAGTTCAAGCTGCCCGACTTCATCGACGTCACCATCAACGCCGGAGATCAGCGCAACCCGCACGGCGCCACCATCGGCCAGTCGCTGCCCAACTGGGGCAAGGTCGCCGAGAAGGGCGGCCGCACGGTGGTGATGACCAACCTCTACACCGACGCCGACAGCCGCGAGACGCTCGGGAAGCAGGTCTCCTCGCTGTACTGCAAGGCCACCTTCGACAGCTTCACCACCGACCCCAACGACGCGCTGCTCTCGGTGGTGCTGCACGAGGCCGCCCACAACCTCGGCCCCGCGCACGACTACGCGGTGAAGGGGAAGAAGGACGACGACCTCTTCGGCGGGCCGCTCGCGGCCACCATGGAAGAGCTCAAGGCGCAGACCAGCGCGCTCTTCTTCACCTGGTGGCTGGTGGACAAGAAGCTGCTCACCGAGGACGAGGCGAAGCACGCCACCCTGCGCGACGTGGCCTGGGCCTTCGGCCACATCAGCCGCGGCATGTACGACGGCGCCGGGCACCCCAAGCCCTACAGCCAGCTCGCCTCCATCCAGCTGGGCAGCATGCTCAAGGCGGGCGCGCTGTCCTGGAAGGCCGAGGAGAAGGCCGCCAACGGCGACCGACGCGGGCTGCTTCGAGGTCGACCTGGCCAAGTGGCGGCCCTCGGTCAACGAGCTGGCCAAGCGGGTGCTGATGGCCAAGGGCAAGGGCGACAAGAAGGACGCCGAGGCGATGAAGGCCAGCTTCGTCGACGGGAAGGACGAGTGGGCGACGCTGCGCACCACCATCGCCGAGCGCTGGCTGCGCGCGCCCAAGGCGACGTTCGTCTACTCGGTCAAGCGCTGAGCGAGTGCCTGGCGACTTCGTCATCCGCTACGAGTTTCTGCACCCGGCGTCCGCGGGTGCAGAGGCGAAGTCTGCGAGCTTCACCATCCGGCTCGATCCGAAGACGCTGCTCAACGCAGCGCCGGTGCCGGAGCAGACGCCTGCGTGGGCGAAGCTGTCGTTCAACCAGTGCGGGAACTGTCCGCTCCAGGAGGCCGACTCGTCCCTCCTGTCCGGCGGCCGTCCGCCTGCCCGAGGTGGTCGCGGGCTTCGCCGACATCTTCTCGTACGCCCGGGTCTCGGCGCGGGTGACCGTGCCCGAGCGCGTGTACGAGCAGGCCGACGTCTCGGTGCAGGTGGCGCTCAGCTCGCTGCTGGGCGTGTACATGTCGACCAGCGGCTGCCCGGTGCTCAGCAAGCTGCGGCCGATGGTGCGCTTCCATCTGCCCTTCGCCACGGAGCTGGAGACCTTCACGCGCGCCACCTCGATGTACCTGCTGGGGCAGTACCTGGTGGCGCAGGACGGCGGCACGCCGGACTGGGCGCTGACCGGCCTGGCGGAGACCTACCGCGCCACCTCGGAGGTGAACCGCGCCTTCGCGCCGAGGCTGCGCGCCGCGGCGCCGAAGGACGCGAACGTGAACGCGCTCATCCGCCTCGACAGCGTGACGCGCTCGCTGCCCGAGGTCATCGCGGCCGAGATGGACGAGCTGCGCTTTCTCTTCGGAAAGTAGTCAGGCCGTCGGAGGAAACGGACGATCTCCGTCACCACCGGCGACGGATCCTTCAGCCAGCGGAAGTGAGGGTTCATCTTCCGCGGCTGCGGCGGCGGCATCACGTTCGCCCACTGCACCCGGGCGTGCTTGAGCTTGCGCAGGAGCGCCTCGGTGGTGGCGCGCGGGGCCATGGTGTCACCCTGCACGTGCAGGGCGAGCACGTCGGGCGCGAGCTCGTCGAGCCGGTGCTCCAGGGGGCCGTCGCGCTGGCTGGTGAAGTCGCCGGTGCGGGCGAGGTTCGACCAGTCGATGATCAGGCTCTTGCCCTGCAGCCCACCGAAGCCGAGCTTAGCCGCCCGATATTATTCACTAAATTAAACCTCACGAACATGGATTTTAAGCAAATTCAGGAGTTGATCAAACTGGTCAACAAATCCAACCTCAGTGAACTCACCATCGAAGAAAAAGACTTTAAAGTTACTATACGCCAAAAAGATGAGATCATTCAGCAAACAGTGATCTCAGGTCAGTTTCAACAGGCGCCTGCATTGGCTCCGGCTCCTGCACCTGCAGCAGCTCTTGCAACCGCACCGGCCGCACCTGCAGCCGTACCAGCTGATGATAACAGCAAATACATCATGATCAAAAGTCCGATGATCGGAACCTTCTATCGTAAGCCATCACCTGACAAGCCTTTGTTTGTAGAGGTAGGTACAGAAGTAACACCGGGTAAAGTGGTGTGTATCATCGAAGCTATGAAGCTGTTCAATGAAATTGAAAGTGAAGTAAAAGGCAAAATTGTAAAGATCCTGGTTGAAGATCAATCACCGGTTGAATACGATCAGCCGTTGTTCCTGGTAGATCCCAGTTAAGTTCAATTAACTGATTAGCTGATGTGCTGATTAGTTAATGAAAGGCAACTATCTGTTATTTTTCAACTTTCTGTTTATGCAAAAAGAATTCATTGAGAATAACCCAATTTTGAAATTAACGATTGAGTTTGCAAAACTTACTCTTGATTATTGCGACAGACTTGATGAATTGAAGAAATATACGCTCAGTAAACAGTTGGTAAGATCGGGAACTTCTATCGGAGCAAATTGTATGGAAGCACAGAATGCAGAAAGCAAAGCCGATTTTATTCATAAAATGAAAATTGCAGCAAAAGAAGCTGATGAAACGCAATACTGGTTATTGCTTTGCGATTATGGAGCCGGGTATCCCGAAGTTTCGCAAATGGAATTAAAACTTACAGAAATACAAAAGGTACTGAATAAGATACTTGGAACTGCTAAACGAAAACATCCATTTAGTTATTTACTGAGTTTTTTTATTTTATAATCGCTGCTGTATTAATTATCACATTAGCACATCAGCACATTAACTAATTGTTCAACTCATGTTTAAAAAGATATTGATTGCCAACCGTGGTGAAATTGCATTACGCATTATTCGCACGTGCCGTGAAATGGGTATTAAAACGGTGGCTGTTTATTCAACTGCCGACAGAGAGAGTCTGCATGTAAAATTTGCAGATGAAGCCGTTTGTATTGGAAAACCTGCCGGTGCAGAATCGTACCTCAACGTTCCCAATATTATTGCAGCAGCTGAGATCACCAATGCAGATGCGATTCATCCCGGTTATGGTTTTTTAGCAGAGAATGCAAAGTTTGCAGAGATCTGCGGACAAAACGGAATCAAATTCATTGGTCCCACACCCGATCAGATCCGTTCAATGGGCGATAAGATCACAGCCAAAGAAACCATGATCAAAGCTGGTGTTCCGGTAGTACCGGGCGGTGGTGGTTTATTGGAAAGTGTAGAGCATGCCAAACAAATTGCAAGTGAAGTAGGCTATCCTGTTATCTTAAAAGCAACAGCAGGTGGCGGTGGTAAAGGGATGCGTGTGGTTTGGAGTGAAGAAGAACTGGAACGTAACTATGATATGGCAAAAAATGAAGCAGGTGCTTCATTTAAAAATGATGGCATCTATCTGGAAAAGTTTGTAGAAGAGCCACGTCATATAGAAATTCAAATTGCAGGCGACAGATACGGAACTGTTTGTCATTTAAGTGAGCGTGATTGTTCCATTCAACGTCGCCATCAGAAACTGGTGGAAGAGTCGCCATCACCTTTTATGACACCTGAGTTACGTAAAGCAATGGGCGATGCTGCCTGCAAAGCCGCAGGTGCCATTGGATACGAAAGTGTAGGTACCATCGAATTTTTGGTTGATAAGCACCGCAATTTCTATTTCATGGAAATGAATACACGTATCCAGGTAGAACATTGCGTAACAGAAGAAGTAACCAACTTTGATTTGATCAAAGAACAGATATTGATCGCTCAGGGCGAAAAGATCAGCGGAGAAAATTATGAACCGCAGATGCATGCCATCGAATGCCGCATCAATGCCGAAGATCCGTACAACGATTTTCGTCCTTCACCCGGAAAAATTACTACGTTACATCAGCCGGGCGGGCATGGTATCCGCATCGATTCGCATGTATATGCCGGTTATGTAATTCCGCCGTATTACGATTCCATGATCGCTAAAATAATTGCGGTTGCCCGTACACGTGAGGAAGCCATCAACACCATGAGCCGTGCATTGAGTGAGTACGTGATCGAAGGAGTAAAAACAACTATTCCATTCCATCAGCAATTGATGCTCGATGAAAATTTCCGGAAAGGAAATTTCACAACAAAGTTTTTAGAAGGGTTTACGATGAAGTAAATCAGTTCCTGATAAAAAAAGTAAAGGCCGGATAATTATCCGGCCTTTTTATTTGATCTCTTGTCCTGTAGTTATTGATGCATTAATTTCTGTTGGAATTTTTCCCCGGTTTCGGAAATCATTTCAATGATGTAAAGATGATTATTCTTCAGCTCATTGAGGTTCCATGTAAACCGGTTAAACCCTGTTGTGCTTTTATACGTTGTTCGATTGACCAGTTTGCCCGACACATCCAGCAAACGAATCTGGTAATCGCTTCTGCCGTTTGTTTCCTGGAAATCGATATTGATCTTATTGGTAAATGGATTCGGGCCCATTTTAACTGCTGCTGTAATACCGCTGAAATTAAACATCACTGTTTTACTGTAAACCGATGTTCCATCGTTATACACTGTTCGTAAACGGTAATAATTATTTCCCGGTAATGCATTGGCCATCAGTTTTGAATAGTTCTGAATATCCTGTTCTGAATTTGTATTGTATTGTACAATGCCGGCTGGTGAAAACTGTGTACCATTAGCAGAGTATTCAATTTCAAAGAAACTGATGTCGGGGTTGGAAGACACTTCCCACATGAGCTCGGTGGAGGTGTTGCGTTTTTTGCCGGTAAATGTGAGGATCTCATCATCTAACAGCAAAGCTGTATTGAGCATTGGTCCCAGTTCACTGGTGTTGTTGGCAATAGTTGCCGTAGCTGTTACAAAAGGTGCTATTCCGGCCGGAAGGGTCACCATCGGGAACGAGAAGGTAAAACCGTTTACATTACCTACAGCTACATTACCATCAATGTTGTACGATAGCCCGGTGGTAGTACGCAGATCTGCAACGCTGCCTTCGGTACCGCTGCCGATATAATATTCTGCTTCTCCGTAATCAAACAATCGTCCGGTAAACCTGTTGATCCCTGCATCTGTAAAAAAGAATTCCATATACGCACCGGCCGCCACTTTTCCATAGATGATCAATGTGGTGGGTGTTTTTTTAACGGAGTCGATAACGGGGAAGTTGATGATGTTGTTGGTGCCTGCATCAGCATCTGCATTGTCGTTAACGGTTACGAGTGTTGGACCTACTGTACCTGAGTATTGAAGATCAATGCCTAGCCCACCATTGTCATATAGAAGGTTTCTGTAGAAAACATTATTTCTGTTATTTACTAAAGTGGTTGGTGTAAAATCGCTCAGGGTTATACCGGAACTATACGTGTTATTATAAATTACATTTTCAGCGATATAATGATTTTCATTATCGTGAAAGCTAAGTCCAATGCTTCCAGCTGGAGGGGCACTCATATCAATCCATATTCCACTTTTAAATTCTGTACCTGTGTTGTTATAAATTCTGTTTTTAACAATGGTATCAGCTCTTGATGATAAAGCCGCACGGATTCCACATTGAACCGGACCAGCATAGGTCTTGGTAAAACCTGTTATAGAATTATTTTCTACATAGCTCGAATCGGCATTCCAGCCAAGATCAATTCCTACCTGTTCAACGTTCGAAATAAAGTTCCGCCTGATACTTAGTCTGGTTCCATGCATGGTGTTAATCGCATCGGCTACAAGTCCTGTTGCACTTGTAACTGTATTTCCAGGCCCTACAAAACTATTATTCCAGGAAATGTCAATCAATTGGTTGTCTTCTATTGTCCACAAACGGTTCGTGTAGATTTCATTGCTGGGGTCAGAGTTCGCATGGTCAATAGTCGAATTTATGTGAATGCCATACGTACCTGTGTTTCGTATGTAGTTTCTGCTGATCGTACTGTTGTTATTGTTTCCACCAACTACAATAGCTGCTGATATACTTCTTCGGTTACTGGCTTCTGTTGGGGCTGTTGCATAAGGTGTGGCTCCAATAAAACAATCGGTAATACTAAGATTAGCAATTCTTGCACTTGCGGAGCGCAGCAAACAAATATCTCCTGATAACCCAGCCGTAGCTGCACTGGTACTTGTATTACCGAAGCCTGAAATGGCAATCCCTCTTATTGTAACGTTTGTGGCGTTAATATTAATTCCATTACCATAACCTCTTGTTCCATCAGTTGTACTAGCTGAACGGGCATAGCCTCCCGATACATTTGGTACGATATACACATCCGGGTAATTGATATTTGGTTGCATTACATTATCAGCTCCAACCGGAAGGCCAGCCAATACACCTGTATTTGTATTTGCCTGTGTGGTGCCATCAATTGTTACAGCTTCTGTAATTACTGGTAAGGCAGAGGTTAAACGAATGACTGCTACTCTCGTTCCTGCCAATAACGATCCTTCAAAGTATTGTCCTCCCAAACCCAAATCAAGTATAGCAAAACGGATAATATCAGCTCCGGGGTTTGCATTGGCATCAAGAATAGCTTGCCGGAGCGTTCCCCCGCCACTGTTATTGGTACTGGTAACAGTATAAGTTGCTGAATAACCCATTTGCTGAAGCAAAAGGATTAAAAGCAGTGACAGAAAGTTACGTTTACCAAATAGTCGTTTCATGAGTATGAATTTATAGTACGGTCGAAAAAGCTTACTTACTGTTTTACAAACTTCTCTACACTGATGAGCTCGTTTTGATCACCCACAATTTTCACATAGTAAATACCGGCACTCAGGGCTGCAACATTCTGGCTTACCCGGTTTAATCCGGTAACTGCCTGCACTTGTGTTTGCATGATCATGCGGCCATATTCATCAATATAATCAAAGCGTAATTTTTTGTTTGCGCCTACACTTACGTCAATAGTGAACGAGCCGGATGTTACAGAAGGGTAGAGTTTGGTTTGTACTGCTCCACGCTGATGGTTCAATACCACAGTTGTACTGAATTTGAATGCGCCATCTTTTGCCACCTGCCTGATACGGTAATAATTTACACCCGGCAATGGGTTATTGTCGGTAAAGCTGAACGGAGCAATAAAGCCATTTACTGTTCCGATTTCGGTAAAATTGTTTTTATCAATTGAGCGTTCAACTACAAAATAGTTGTGTGTATCGTCCATAGACGCATCCCAATTCAATACACTGGTTTGTTGTTGAATTTTACCGGTAAAACTGATGAACTCAACCGGTAAGCTGCTGCTGGCGCTGCTGCTTACAACCGCTACATCGTCAAGAAAGAAACCATCGTTTACGACAGTGCCGCTGTTTGATAAAAACTGGAAACGCAGTTGAACCGATGCCTGGCCAACATAAGGCTCAAGGTTAATGTATTCACGTACCCATACATCCTGTATACCGGTATAGCCGGGTGTTCCTCCCATTTGTTTTGCACTTTCCACAATGGTTTTTTGTCCTCTTAAACTTGTCCATGCGCCGCCTCCGTTGGTTGAAACCTGCACCAGTAAACGGTCGTTGCCGTTTTCTGCACGGTGTTTCATCCAAAAGGTCATATACGCCATAGTAGCTGTAGAGAAATTAAATGTGCGGTTAATACGTGCCGTTAGAGTTGCACTGTTGGCATAGTTTGCGCCTGCACCAGGTGATTCAGCCAAAGAGCGTGTGCCGCTAAAAGCACCAGTGCCACCCATTGTAGCAGTTGAATAATTCCAGCCCGAGCTCACCACCCAGTTGGTACCAACAACACCTGGTTTCCATATCATCAACAAAGCCTGCTGTTCCTGTTGTGCTGCCGTTAAAGAAACGGGTAACGGTATCGGTTTGTGTAATGCCGCCTGTTACTGTTCTCCAGATAAAACGGACCCGCTGTCCATTGGTAATAGAACCACTCAAGGTATAACTGATAGAGCCGTCACTTGCATTCAAGTGGTTGGCCATTGTTCCGGCAGCAATATTTACAGGTGCACCTACTGTTTGAATATTTTCTAATGGTATAATTGAAACGGTTGTGGCAGAGTCTACCACACCCATTCGGTACACACGATAGTTAAATGAACCGGTCGTAAGTGTAATGTTAGCAGGAGAACGGTCTTCAATACGTGTATAAGCACCCGCCATTAAACATAACTGGTAGTTGCTGTAGAACATGGCTTTTGCATAAGGTATAATATTGGCTTGCACAGGCCAGAAGCTTGAACCTGCAATGCCACCGCCATTCGGTCCGATCTCAGGACTGTACGAATATATTTTGCCTCTGTTGGCTAAATCACCTGCATAGAAATAATCATCGTTGGAACCTCTTGCCACCGCACCAATTGATGTAAAAGGATTGCCTGGATTATAAAGGTTGAATTTGGTCATTAATGCTGACGAGTTTTGAAAGAAGCTTGCATCCGCTGCACTAATGGTAACTGAACTTACACAGGCAGGGTGTATATGTGCTTCTGCAAAAGCATGGTGGTTGAAGTTCATTTTAATACGGCGTGTGCGTAAAAAATCACGCATGGCCTGTGATTCAAGTTCCGACATGGCACTTGGGCCACGGTACACATCACTGGTTAAAGTTGTAGATGATCCGGGATTTCCCGCATCTCCCCCGATACCAATTTCATTCCAGCCCAATTCATAATTCCGGTTGATATCTGTACCGATATTGGTTGTATTGTTTGTTGTAGTTCTGTTTTTACGATGTAATCCACCACCAGCAGGGTTTGAGTCCTGATTGTATTTATAGCCATCAGGGTTGTTAACCGGTATAAAATACATCTGGCGGTTATCCACTACTTCTTTGATCGATTGGTTGGTACTGTAATTTTCCAGCAAGTATTGCATGTAGAAAATAATATTCATCATGCTCATGCCTTCACGTGCATGGTTTAAACCGGTGATCATGGATTCCGATTCGGTTACTTCATCGGTACTTACATTGTCTGAAATTTTTACACACCAGATCGGTCTTGGTGTTGCTGCTCCCACACGGTTACCACCAAAGGTCCAGCCGATCGTATCAATTTTTACGAGGTTGGGATAATTGGTGCGCATGGTATTGATCAAGTTGTATACTTCTGCCAACGTATAATAGCCGCCCATTGATCCAACGGGGTTCATGAAGGCAGCGGGCGTAGTAATGCTGTTTGCAAAAGGTTGATCAGGCGATTCAAAAAATAAACGGGCATTGATTTTCTTTAGATGCTTGCGATCATCGAATTGGTAAGGATTCGAATGTTTGTTTTTGCGTTGAAAGGCTTCCACCGCATCGGCTTCCACAATTGAAAATTTTACGCCATGTTTTCTCATCAGGGCGATGTCGTCCTGGTTTACAACCGTAGAAATATATTTTCCCTTTTCATCGTATGTAAAATGATCAAAGGCTAAACCATAGCCCCACAAAGAGGAGATTTTACTTTTTGGTACAGAAATCTTTACTTCCGAATATTTCATTTCCTGAGCTGTCAGGGAAAATGTAATCAATGAAAAGAAAGCTCCGGCGAGGAAGCGTTTTGAAAGCATGAATAAAATCGACTGTCTCATGATGGTTTTTGGTTATGGATGATGGATCTAAAACTGTTTTGAAATTCACAAATCAATACCTGATGGGGAAAATGCAAACGGTTACATTGGTTTCGTTACCGCTTTTCAGTAAACTTCCGGGAGGAAGTAACGTCTTCAAATTCTTAACATCGGGTACATGATTATGCTTATTTCGGCTTTTACAATCGCAACAAAGTTCCCGAAATAATATTTACTGGCTGTAAGAATATACCCTTATTTTTTAATGTATTTTTCGGCGTAAAATAGTAGTATTCTTTCTCGTAGTGTTTCGTTTTTAATTGCAGTAATTACGGTAAATCAGAGTTGAGAACATAAAAAAAACCGGCGATAGCCGGTTTTTTATTTCTTTCAGTTTTTTATTTTTTAGCGTAAGAATAATAACTCTCTGTATTTCGGCAGGTACCAGCTTGCATCATCAACAAGCAGTTCGAGCTTGTCAACATGGTAGCGGATCTCATCGAAGAACACACCTTTCACATCATCGCAATACGCAATTGCTTTTGCACGTGTGTCAGAAAGACTGTTTGCTTTTTTACGTGCTCCGATCATCTGCTCAACCAGGTCGCTCACTTTATTGATATGTACTGATATCTTTTCAAGGATCTGCAGTTGATTTGCATATGAATCGGCTTTGATACCAATATCTTTCAATCCTTTGATGTTGTTGATCAGAATATTCTGGTAACGGATAGCTGCAGGTAAAATGTGACTTGTGCAAAGCTCACCCATGATACGTCCTTCGATCTGTACTTTCTTAATGTAGTTCTCGAGTTCAATTTCATGACGGGCTTCCAGTTCAGCATGTGTAAATACGCCTGTGCTTTCAAACAACTCTTTTGATTTCTTGGTAACCATTGCGTCCAGTGCAAGAGGAGTTGTTTTTACATTTGGCAATCCACGCTTCTCTGCTTCTTTTGCCCATGCCTCGCTGTAACCATCACCTTCAAACAATACTTTTTTGCTTTCTGCAACATAACGCTGCAATACGTGCATGATGGCAATTTCTTTCTTATCACCTTTCTCGATCAAAGCATCAACTTCTGCTTTAAAGGTAATCAGTGTTTGTGCCATAATCGCATTCAACACCGTCATTGCATTGGAACAGTTTGCACTTGAACCTACAGCACGGAATTCAAATTTGTTTCCGGTAAATGCAAATGGTGAAGTACGGTTACGATCGGTATTATCCAACAGCAATTCAGGAATGCTTTTGTGAAGATCTAATTTTAAAATCGCTTCATCCTGCTCGTCGAACTTATCGGTTACTCTTTTTTCAACTGCTTCCAATACTTCAAACAGATACTTACCAACGAATACAGAAATGATTGCAGGAGGAGCTTCGTTTGCACCGAGACGATGATCGTTGCCAGCGCTGGCGATAGACGCTCTTAAGATATCAGCATATTGATCAACTGCACGTACCACATTCGTGAAGAATGTAAGGAACATGAGGTTTGTTTTTGGCGTTTTGCCTGGTGCTAACAAGTTAACACCGGTATCAGTTGCCAGACTCCAGTTGTTATGCTTACCACTACCGTTAATGCCGGCAAATGGTTTTTCATGCAACAACACTCTTAATTTATGACGACGTGCAACACGATCCATCACATCCATCAATAACGAGTTGTGATCAATTGCTACTGCAACTTCTTCAAAAATTGGAGCACACTCAAACTGAGCAGGTGCTACTTCATTGTGACGTGTACGTAAAGGAATACCCAGTTTGTATGATTCATTTTCGAAATCACGCATAAAGGCATACACTCTCTCAGGAATTGAACCGAAGTAATGATCTTCCAATTGCTGACCTTTTGCAGGAGAGTGGCCAAATACAGTACGTCCGCTCAATACTAAATCAGGACGTGCATTGAACAAGGCTTCATCTACCACAAAATATTCCTGTTCCCAACCGAGTGTGGGAGTAACTTTTGTAATGTTCTTATCGAAGTAATGACAAACATCCAATGCTGCTTTGTTTACAGATTCGAGTGCTTTTAACACGGGTCCTTTATAATCGAGAAGTTCGCCGGTATATGAAACGAATACAGTAGGTATACAAAGTGTTTTGCCATTACCGATCTCCATAATAAATGCTGGAGAGGAGGGATCCCAAGCTGTGTAACCACGTGCTTCAAACGTTGCACGCAAGCCACCACTAGGGAATGAAGATGCATCAGGCTCTTGTTGGATCAACGCAGCGCCGTCAAATTCTTCGATTGCTGTACCATCACCTTTCAAGGTAAAGAATGAATCATGTTTTTCAGCAGTTGTACCGGTTAATGGTTGAAACCAGTGTGTGTAGTGGGTTACACCTTTTGTTTCGGCCCACTGACGTATACCGCTGGCGATCTGGCTGGCCATGCTGCGATCAATACGCTTGCCACCCTTCACTGAAACAACTAAACTTTTGTAAGCTTCGTCGCTCAGAAATGCACGGGCAACTTTTAATGTAAAAACATTTTCACCAAAAATGGCTGTGATCTTCGTTGAACCTACTACGTTAGGCTCGGAATGGTTGTTTAAATTGTCAATTGCTTTAAATCGTAATGATTGCATGTGGCGTAAGTTTTTTTCAATCGCAAAACAACGTAAAAAACACCATATTACTTGTTAGTTTTCGAAAAAATGCTGCGAAAACGATTGCGGATTGAAAAATTGTGGAAAATTTTTGACTAAATCGGTTAAATCAAACAAGTGTTAGCGAAAAAATGCAAACATGTATTTTATTATAATTTGTTTTTCTTCCAATCAATGGATGCAATGATGGGAACAAGTATAAACGGAAAGAAAATTGCACGGTAACGAACAATAGCTCCCAGTTGTGGCACAATATAACCGGTTAGTAAGAGTAAGATCATCGAAACCAGAAACAGAAACTGCACAACAGAATGTTTGTAAGGATTATTTGTAAACCGGAAGAACCAAATAGAAACCAGGAGCCAGATACATAAGATCTCTAGCGCACTGACAAGATACAATGGGGAAAGAAATTCGGTTACGTATGGCCGCACTAATGCATGGTTCAGTGCCTGTGGTGCATTTTGTAAAAAGCCGATAAATGTCGGCTCCAGTTTTCGCTGAGGTAAAAAAGAGTTGCCTCCTAATTTGCTGAAATCTTTGTTTCGAAGTACAATTGAAATCGGCAGATCCAATTTGGGGTGTATGAACTTGGCACCAAAGAATGCCACTGCACCAATTGACGCAACAAGCACAAATGCGATCCATTTTCGTTTAAAATACCGTTCGGCCAGCCACCATGCAAACAAACCGGGAATACAGGCCAATACCACATGATTCCGAACCGGAAAAATAGCGAGCAGGCAAAGTCCAATCAACAGTATCGAACGCAGTCGCATCTTTTTCTCCTTCAGCGCAAAATACATCACGTAAACCAGCAGCGACATCAACAGGAACACGATCCCGTCTTTATGAATGCCCGACGACCAGAATAAAAACGATGGAAGCAAAAAAGTGCTGCAGGTAATGAGTATCTTCTTGTTTGGAAACACATCATTCATTACCCTGATAAATGCAACAGGGCCAAAGAAGGTAACAAATGAATAGAAGATCACATTCACATAATACCTTGATCCGCTCAGCACATTGAACAGCGAAACAATCTTTACCATGTAAATATGCTTCAGATCGTTCCAGTAGGAGTTAACGCTGGAAAACAGGTGACGGTAATCTTTATCGTAAGGATTGTCGAAAATGCTGGTGAAATAGCCAACCGGATTTTGATATAGCAACTTCGTATCGGTCTTTGCATCAAAAAAGAATTTCCAGCTGTCTGAAGAGGTTTCAAAATCGGGGATTGTACTGTAATAATAGCCGTAAACAACACCGGCAGCTACTTTCAGTAAAAACAAACCGATCAGCCATCGACTGGTAAGACCTGTTTGTTGAATAAATTTTATCTTGGTAATGAGCCAGCAAAAGAAAACGAGATATGTAGCAAACAGCAAGTAAGTCATGGAATAATCAGCAAATTAAAATATTTCTTTTCATACATTCAAACCATTGCCTCTGCATTTGTACTTTTGCGCTTTCTTACACATCATGGAAATAACAGCAAAAACCGCACAGCAGCTTCGTTTAACCGAAGATGAATTCGAATTAATTAAGCAAAAACTTGGTCGTACGCCCAACTTCAATGAACTCTGCGCCTTCAGTGGTATGTGGAGTGAGCATTGCAGCTACAAGAACTCGATCAAGTGGTTGAAAACATTGCCACGTGAAGGTGGACGCATGCTTGTAAAAGCAGGTGAGGAGAACGCAGGGTTGATGGATATTGGCGATAACCTCGGTGTGGTATTTAAAATTGAAAGTCACAATCACCCTTCAGCTATTGAACCGTTTCAGGGAGCTGCAACAGGTGTTGGTGGTATTCACCGTGATATTTTTACCATGGGTGCACGACCGATCGCTGCATTGAACTCACTTCGCTTCGGTAATCTGAAAGAAGCAAAGACACAACATCTGTTAGGTGGTGTTGTACATGGTATTGGTCATTATGGTAACTGTTTTGGTGTGCCGACAGTTGGCGGCGAAATTTATTTTGAAGATTGTTATCATACAAATCCACTCGTAAATGCCATGAGTGTGGGCATTGTAAAAGCAGGTGAAACGGTTTCTGCAACTGCACTTGGTTTAGGTAATCCGGTGTTCTTTGTTGGAAGTGCTACCGGTAAAGATGGTATTGGTGGTGCAAGTTTTGCGAGTGCTGATATTACGGCTGATAGTGCAGAAGATTTACCTGCTGTACAAGTAGGAGATCCATTTCAGGAAAAGAAATTACTGGAAGCTTGTTTGGAAGTAATTCAAACAGGTGCTGTGGTTGGTATGCAGGATATGGGTGCAGCCGGTATTATTTGTTCTACAGCAGAGATGAGTGCAAAAGGTGAAGTGGGCATGCGTATTGATCTGGACAAAGTACCAACACGTCAGCAAAACATGAAGACATGGGAATTGCTGTTGAGCGAAAGCCAGGAGCGTATGTTGATGGTGGTGGAGAAAGGAAAAGAACAAGCGGTATTGGATGTGTTTGAAAAATGGGATCTTCCGTGTTCTGAAATAGGTGAAGTAACAGACGATGGCATGTTACGTTTTTATATGCATGGTGAACTGGAAGCAGAGTTACCTGCGTACGAATTAGTATTGGGTGGTGGAGCTCCACAGTACACAAGAGAATATGCTGAGCCTGCATACTTCGAAAAAATAAAAGCGTTTGATGCAAACACAATTGAAGTTCCGGACGATCTGAAAGCAGTGGCTGAACAAATTATTCAAATCCCCAACATTGCAAGCAAGCGTACAGTATATCATCAATACGATAGCATGGTGGGTACCGGTAACTCAAGTACCAATGCACCAACTGATGCTGCAGTAGTACATGTAAAAGGAACAACCAAAGGTCTTGCAGTAACAACCGATTGTAACAGTAAATATGTATTTGCTGATCCATACAAAGGAGCGATGATCGCTGTAAGTGAAGCAGCACGTAATATTGTTTGCAGCGGTGGCTTGCCATTGGGTGTTACCAACTGTTTAAACTTTGGTAATCCGTACGATCCAGAAGTGTATTATCAATTTGTACATGCCATTAAAGGAATGGGTGAAGCTTGTAAAAAGTTTGATACACCTGTTACCGGTGGTAATGTGAGTTTCTATAATCAAAGCCCGGATGGAGCAGTGTATCCAACACCAACCATTGGTATGGTGGGACTGCTCGAAAACATCAGCGATAAAATGACGCTTGACTTTAAAGCAGAAGGCGATGCCATTTTCTTGATTGGTAAATCAACCAACGATATTAACTCAAGCGAATACCTGCATAAACTTCATGCGGTTGAATACAGCCCTGCTCCACATTTTGATATTGAAGAAGAATTTGCGTTGCAGCAAACGATCGCTTCGTTGATCAAAGGAAAATTAATTGCCTCTGCACACGATGTAAGCGAAGGTGGATTGTTTGCCACATTACTGGAAGCTTCCTTCAATAATAATTTAGGGTTTGATGTAGTTGCCAACGACAGTAACATTCGTAAAGATGCGTATTGGTTTGGTGAAGGACAAAGTCGTGTAGTAGTAACCGTGAAAGAAGAACAGATAGCTGCGTTCAAAGAAGCGTTAGGCAATCATCCTTATGCAGAACTTGGTGTGGTTACCAACGGAAGCATTGAAGTAGATGGCATGGAGTGGGGAACGCTGTTAAGCTGGAAAGAGAAATACGATACGGCCATTGAAAATTTATTGGCTGGTCATGAAAGTGAACATGCGTTGATTGCTTTGTAATGAAAAAAGATGCCGCAATAATAGTTACTGGCGCTGCAGGTTTCATAGGCAGTTGCATGGTTCAATATCTCAATGAACTAGGCTTTGCGAACTTGATTCTGGTAGATGAGTTTAACCGTGAAGCAAAGCAACCGAACTTTTCAGGTAAGAAGTTTTTGAAACAAGTAGAACGTGAAGAATTGTTCACCTGGTTGTACAACGAAAAGCCGGTGATCGATTTTGTGATTCATCTTGGTGCAAGAACAGATACAACTGAATTTGATTACTCAATTCATCAACACCTCAACGTAGAGTATTCGCAACATGTGTGGAACTACTGCACATTGAATAATGTACCGTTGATCTATGCATCATCAGCTGCTACGTATGGTGATGGAGAATTGGGTTATAAAGATGATCATGAATTATGTCATCAATTAAAACCACTCAATCCTTACGGCATTTCCAAAAATGAATTTGATAAATGGGTCTTGCACCAGGAAGCGCATCCCCCTTTCTGGGCCGGATTGAAGTTCTTCAATGTGTATGGCCCCAATGAATATCACAAAGGGAGAATGGCCAGCGTGATCTTTCATGCCTTCAATCAAATTCAGGAGAATGGAATGATGAAATTGTTCCGTTCACACAAAGAAAGATTTAAAGATGGTGAACAACTGCGTGACTTTGTATATGTAAAAGATGTTGTAAATGTTATTGCATGGCTGATGGAACAGCAACCCGCATCTGCTATTTATAATTTAGGAACCGGCAAAGCAAGGAGTTTTCATGATCTGGTAGCAGCTACATTCAAAGCACTTGATCTTGAAACCAAGATCGAGTTTATTGATATGCCGGAAGATATACGTGATAAATATCAATACTTCACAGAAGCGGATATGCAGAAGTTGAAGAGCGCAGGTTACAACCGATCGTTCGCTTCATTGGAAGATGGAGTAACTGATTATGTAAAAAATTATCTGGTGGGGCATCGTTATTATTAATAACTTTAACTCATCAACGTAAAAAGCATGCCGCAGTGAAAAATCGCTGCGGCATTTTTATCCCCTCTCGGGAGGTAACCAAGCGAAGCGAAGGTTAGGAACGTAGTTCGGGGGTGGGTTTAATCAGTTAAATAAAATTTATGAATAAGAAGATTGCCATCATTGGCGGAGGAAACCTCGGTGTTGCTATTGCAGAAGGATTGATCAAAAGTAATTTCTGCATCCCAAGCCATATTATTGTAACCAAACGAAATATCAAAACACTTGAAGAACTTGAACGCAAAGGTGTATTGGTAACCAACGATAATAATGAAGCAGTACGCTATGCCGATCTGGTGATCCTTGCAGTAAAGCCGTTTCAGATAAAAGAAGTGTTATTAGGAATGAAAGAAGATCTGAGTGCAGTAAGGCATGTAGTGGTAAGTGTGGTAACGGGTGTGTTGATAAAAGATATGCAGGAGTGGATCGGAGAGGAGATGCCGATTATGCGGGCTATGCCAAACACTGCCATTGCCATACAGGAAAGCATGACATGCATCAGCGCAAAAAATGCCGTACAGGAACAATTGGATTATGTACACGATCTGTTTTCACAACTCGGCCGTGTTGCATTAATTGAAGAAAAATTGATGGATGCGGCAACGGTGCTTGGAGCATGCGGTATTGCATATGCATTACGATATATCCGTGCAAGCATACAAGGTGGGATTGAAATTGGGTTCGATGCAAAAACAGCTACACTTATTGCAGCACAAACGGTTAACGGTGCTGCAGAATTATTGATACAAAAAGGATCACATCCTGAAGCAGAGATCGATAAAGTAACCACACCACGTGGATGCACCATTGCGGGGTTGAATGAAATGGAACATAGTGGTTTCAGTTCATCGCTTATTAAAGGTATTAAGACGAGTTACGAGACAATTGGGAAGTAATTCCAAATTCTTCTTTCCTTGTTTTTTCCACAGCCGCCAATGGTTTTTTTTCAATTAAAAAAATCCTCGTAGGTTTGCATGACCTCCACTAGTTAATTTTTCCATTTTACATTCAGGCAGGTCCGTTAAACTTGAAAATTTATTTTTATGGCCAAGTACATTTTTGTAACCGGTGGCGTTACATCTTCATTGGGTAAAGGGATTATTGCGGCATCGCTGGCAAAACTGTTACAGGCCCGTGGGTTTAAAGTAACCATCCAAAAATTTGACCCTTATATCAACGTAGATCCCGGAACCCTCAACCCTTACGAACACGGGGAGTGTTTTGTAACAGAAGATGGTGCTGAAACCGATCTGGATCTTGGCCACTATGAGCGTTTTCTCAACATTCATACAACACAGGCAAATAACGTTACAACAGGTCGTATTTATCAAACCGTAATTAATAAAGAGAGAGAAGGTGCTTACCTCGGTAAAACTGTACAGGTTGTACCGCATATTACCGACGAGATCAAACGCCGGATGTTGCTGTTAGGGAAAGACGGCAAGTATGATATTGTGATTACTGAAATTGGTGGAACAGTGGGCGATATCGAATCACTTCCGTTCGTGGAAGCTGTTCGTCAGATTCAATGGGAACTGCCGGAAGAAGATTGCCTCGTTGTACATCTTACATTAATTCCTTATTTAAAAGCGGCGAAAGAATTAAAGACCAAGCCAACGCAGCATAGCGTTCGTTTACTGAGCCAGGAAGGTGTTCATCCGGATATTATTGTGTGCAGAACAGAACGTTCGTTGAGTACAGAGATCCGTCGCAAGATTGCGTTATTCTGTAATGTGAAACCGGAAGCGGTGATTGAAGCAATGGATGCATCGACTATTTATGAAGTGCCATTGTTTATGCTGAAAGAAAAACTGGATGTGATTTGTTTGCGCAAACTCAGCGTTACCATTTTTCCTGAGCCGGAGTTAGAGAATTGGAAAAAGTTCCTCGACAAATTAAAATATCCCAAGAGTCAGGTAAATATTGGTTTGATTGGAAAATATATTGAACTGCAGGATGCGTATAAATCAATTCTTGAAAGTTTTATTCACGCAGGTGCAATGAATGAATGCAAGGTGAATGTAGTGAATGTGCATAGTGAATTTATTACCGATCAGAATGTGGCAGAAAAACTGAGTGGTCTTGATGGCTTATTGGTTGCACCCGGTTTTGGCAACCGTGGTATCGAAGGAAAGATCACCGCCATTAAATATGCACGTGAAAACGGGTTGCCGTTCTTTGGTATTTGTTTGGGTATGCAGATGGCTTGCGTAGAATACGCAAGAAATGTATTGGGATTGAAAGATGCACATTCATTTGAAATGAATGCTGAAACTCCTGATCCTGTGATCGACATTATGGAAGAACAGAAAAAGATCACGAGCAAAGGTGGAACCATGCGACTTGGTTCATATCCCTGCGATATTAAACCCGGTTCATTGGCTGAACAGATCTATGGTGCTGCGCAAATCAACGAACGTCATCGCCATCGTTACGAATTCAACAACAAATACCTTGAAGCATTTGAGCAATCAGGCATGGTGCCCAGTGGAAAAAATCCCGAAACAGGATTGGTGGAGATCATGGAAAATCCAAAGCATCCATTCTTTATTGGTGTACAGTATCACCCTGAACTGAAAAGTACAGTTGAAAACCCCGCACCGTTATTTGTACATTTTATCAAAGCAGCAAAAGAATATTCAGAGAAGCAACAGTCGATCAAGAATCCGTTGCTTGAAAGTGAAATGATTTAAGATTATTTTCTTTAATCACATGAGTATCTCTCTTTCAAACTACATAGATAGCATACGAAAACTTTACTATACTAATGGGCAGGGAAGTCTTTTTACTTATAAGGTAATTAGAAAACAAGCATATTATCTTTTACTCCTTTTACTGGTTGTTGGAACATTCTGGTTTGTTGCGACGAAAAATAACGACTATATTTTTCCTGCGTTCATAGGCGCTATTGCAGTGCCAATTTATTTATCTGTAATAATACTTCAGGCTTTTAAATACCAAAAGTGGAAAAAGACAATTGAACTTTATGTTAGCGGCTTTCAGGAATTTGATACATGTGATCTTATTCTAAATGAAAATTCTTTTGAGCTAAAGAAAGCAGAAAGGTCTCTTTTTGAAAAATGGACCGATTTAAAAGAAGTGAAATTTTTTCCAGATCACATCTCTTTTTTAAACGGAAGCGGCTCTGCATATATTTTTCCGGCAGACTCTATGACCCTGCCGGAATTTCAGGTATTGAGTGATTTAATTAAGGATAAGATCAAATAAGTTTGCCTAATCAATTTTCCGGTCTGCCGATCATCTGCTGCTTGATTTTTTCCCAAAAGCCCTGTACGTTTTCATCATTTCGTTTCCAGTCCTTTCCAAAGTGATTGAGTTTGTTCCGTTGTTCATCTTTCTGCATGCGGAAAAATTCTTCCATGGTCTCCGTATCCTGCTGCATCGATAATTTATTGTACAGGCGTTTCATCTCTTTTTCATAGTCCGAACTTTCTTCGGTCATTAATTTTTCAAGTGCTTCACGCTGTTTTACTTTTTCATCGTAAACACCTACAGGCAATAACGTTTTTGCAATCACGGGCATCAATTCAATCAACATCAAAATAATTAAAATGAGGTAATAACGAAACTGCAAAGCGCCATTCTTTTTCAGCAAATTATCCATGGCTTCAATCCGTGTCAAAAAACCGGTGTTGAGATAGTTTAAAAAATCTGCTTCCTGTTTTTTAATGGTTGTTTCCATTTGGTTCAACTCTTCATCAATGGCAGCGATGCGTTGTTGCTGTTGACCCTGCAATACTTTGTATTCAGCATCCAGCTTTTGGTATTCATTACGTTTGGCAAGGGCAATATCCTGGATGCCTACTTTGCCGCTGCCACCACTACCATCAGTTTCAGCAATAAATTTTTCACGTGCTGTATTTACATCGGCATATTTTACATCAAGCTCTTTTTGTAACCCCGTTTTTTCTTTCAGTAATTCATCTTTCCTGTTTTTGTACAGCAGGTCCAGTTCTGTACGTTTGGTGAGTTTTCTTTTTTCATTGTCCAGCGACACTTGCATTTTGATTTCTTTATCAAACATGTACAGAATCGCAGGCTGTGCCATAAATGTTCCGATGGTTAATGCCAATAAACCACGGAACAGAAGTGGGGTGAATTTTCGTTTGTTGAATTGGTTGATGCCTTTGATGAGTGCACGGTCGATGGTTAGGATCACAAACCCCATAAACACACCGCTTCCAACATACAGAAACACATTGTCAATAACGGTTGAGAAAAAATAGGTCCAGGCCAGTGTGGCAAAGATCCAGGTGGCAAGCACGCTCATGCCAACAATGCGGTAGCGGTTGCGATCCACCACACAATCTTTGATCAGTTCTTTTTCAGCTGTCGCCAGCCACCATAGCAATTCATCGGTTTGGGTAGGGGCATACGCTTCCCCTGCGTACATGGGTGTAGTCGGTTGACTCATAAAAATGATTTAAATGTTAAGCTTGGTTAAAGCGGGAACAGCTACGTGGTTAAAGCAGGGATTAAACGAACGGTATAAGTAGTTATTGTAAAAGAAATGGTAAAGAAGGAGAGGGTCAGTGGTCAGTGGTCAATGGTGAATAGGCAATAGGCAATAGGCAAACAAATCTGCAATCGTCAATCTAAAATCTGAAAGAACCCCAATTTGTGAAATGGATTTTACCTATTACTTCGTACCTCCTACTTCCTACTTCATACTTGCCCCCAAATACCTACCTTTGCCGCTCCAAAATAAATACTCAGATGAATTTTGACCGGAATACGATAATTGGATTTGTGGCAATGATGGCGCTGTTGTTTGGTTACATTTTTTTTACCCAACGCCAGCAAGGTGCATTGGAAGCTGAAAAGCAACAAACAGCCGATTCATTAGCAAAAGTGGAAGCCGCCAAACGCAAGTTGGTAGATACAACAATGGCCAAGCAGCAAGCTGCGGTGCAAGATTCCGCTACGACAGCGCAAGCCGCAGGTGAGTTTCAACCGGCACTTGCAGAACAGTTGACCGTTGTTGAAAACGAAGTGATGAAGGTGAGCTTTACCAACAAAGGTGGTTTCCCGAAATCTGTTGAACTGAAGAATTACAAGCGTTACGATGGTAAGCAGGTAGTACTGGGTGGCGATGCACATCAACTCATCTATTCGATCAATACCGGCAATAATAAAGCGGCACTTACTTCACAATTGAATTTCACGCCAAGTGAAATAACAAAAACGACCGATGGTCAAACCATCAAATTCAGCATTGCCAATGCAGAAGGTCAAACCGTTATTCATACATACACCGTTAAGAATAATAACTACTTAATTGATTGGTCAATTCAAATGACCGGTGCCGATAAACTTCTTACACAAGGCATTTTGAACCTTAACTGGGATATCACTGCCAAGCAACAGGAAAGTGATATCAAATATGAAAAAGGCCAAAGCAATATCGGTTTTGTTGAAGACGGCGATTACGATTTTGAAGCAGCCGGTACAGGCGATAGTAAAAAATTTGGTGATAAAACAAAATGGATCGGTGTTAAGCAGCAGTTCTTCAATACGTCTATTATCTCTGCTTCTAATTTCTCGTATGCAGAAACCAATTGGACGGTTCCGGTAGAAGAAGAAGATTCGTTGCAAAAGGTGATGGATGTAAAATCGATCCTTCGCTTTAATCTGGCAGGAGCATCTGCAGCAACTGTTCCTATGCAGATGTATTACGGTCCCAACGATTTTAAAATTCTGAAAGCGTTCGATAATAAACTCGAAAGCCATGTGCAACTTGGGTATGGTATTTTTGCATTTGTAAAATACATCAACCGCTATGTGGTAATGCCTGTGTTTGATTTCTTTGATAAACATATTGGCAGCATGGGTATCGTTATTCTCTTGCTTACCTTCTTTATTCGTTTGATCATTTCTCCACTTACATATTCCAGTTACCTCAGTGGTGCAAAAATGAAAGTGTTGCGTCCTGAAATTGATGAATTAAAAAAGAAACATGGCAGCGATCAGCAGGCAATGAGTATGGATCAAATGAAACTGTTCAGGCAAGCTGGTGTAAACCCATTAGGTGGATGTATTCCGGCATTGTTGCAGATCCCGATCTTCTTTGCGTTGTATAGTTTCTTTAATGCAAGTATTGGTTTGCGGGGCGAAAGCTTCTTGTGGGCGAAAGATCTGTCATCGTACGATACAATTGCAACCTTGCCGTTCAGTATTCCGTTTTATGGCGATCATGTTAGCTTGTTCACCATAACAGCTACCATTACCAGCTTACTGATCTCTGTGTACAATATGCAGATGACGCCTACGCAGGATAACCCGATCATGAAATACATGATCTATTTCTTCCCCATCATGTTGCTGTTCATCTTCAACAGTCTTCCTTCGGCCTTAACATGGTATTATACGGTGTCAAACATTGTAACCTTAGGGTTGCAGTTTGTGATCCAGAAGTTCATTATTGATGAAAAGAAGATCCATGCAAAATTGCAGGAGAATAAAAAGAAGCCGGTAACCAAATCAAAGTGGCAGGAACGGTTGGAGCAAATTCAGAACAGCAATCAGAAAGTGCAGGATATGCAGAAGAAACCAGGCGGTAAAAAATAATCTTAACAAAAGCGATACAGCCCCGACCGTAAAGTCGGGGTTTTTTGTTTTGGGAGAATGCAACTTGGCTTACTATTTTTATATCTTTAACCTGTATTGAATAACTAAAAATCATGAAGAATTTTTGTAGGATCGGTTTAGTAGTAATGCTTCTTGCTCCTTTAGCTTCGTTGAAAGCGCAACAGGCGTATGGCGAAGGCACTGTTTCATATAACATTGTAGTAAATACAGGGAATAATGAAACAAAAGCAGCCGATTTGTTAGATGGTGCAACCCAGAAGATCTATTTCAAAGCAGTTAACACCCGTACAGAGTTAACCAGCGTGTTGGGAAAAACCATCACCCTGCATGATTCAAGGGTCGGAAATGCGGTTGTAATGAATGAATACGGTGAGCAAAAGATATTGATCCGTATGACGAAAGCTGATTATGAAGATCGAAACAGTAAATATGCAGGTATTCAGTTTGAACTGTTGCCGGAAACTAAAAAGATAATGGGCTATAACTGTAAATTAGCGATCGCTAAGTTGAAAGATGGAAGCACGTTCAAAGTGTTCTACAGTACAGATCTGGTTTTTCAGAATAAGGACTACGGTGCTCAGTTTAAGAACCTGCCCGGCTTCCCGTTGGAATATGAATCGGAGTTAGGTAAGATGAAAGTTACTTTTATTGCAGACAAGGTGAGTTTTGATCCCGTTCCATCGGCTATGTTCGATACACCAAAAACAGGATACAGAGAAATGACCTATCAACAAATCAAAGACATGCGTAAAAATTAATGATAAAAGAAAACCCCGATGATGAATCGGGGTTTTCTTTTTATTTTATTTCCTTCTGAGGAGTTTTAAATTTACTGAATACTACTTTCTGTTTTACCGGTAAAACATACAAATTGTTTCCTTTTTGGAAACGAACAGTTGTGCCACTCATGATGAGGTTGTTACTGTTGGTGCTTGAGAAACTTAAACCACCTTTAAAGCGGAACCCATTTTGCAAGCTAAGAGGATTGTTCTTTAAACTAAGGGAAGTAATAACTGACTTTGCATTTTTCTTTTTCCCCCCACCAGAAGTAAAACTGGCTGATGAAGCTGAATAAAAAATCGCAAAACAACTCACAAACAATAAACTATTCCGCAGAAAGTTTTGACGATATGTAGCTGTAGCAGTCATTTGAACACAAATTTAACGATTAATAGATGGATAAGCCAAGCCGCTTATCACATATTTACAAATATATTAACGTATGTTGATAACTAAATGTTACATGACTATGCTAATTTTTCTGAAATACGGGTAATTTACAATAACCTGCAACCACATGAAGCAAAATCCCTCTCGAAACGACAAAGAAGAAATCAGAGAATTACTTCGCTTGTTTGAAAATCTCAAGAACGGGCGCTCTCATTCTTTTCTTGAAGAAGAAAGCTTTGAAAAACTCATTGATTATTTTGACGATAAGGAAGACATTCCTCAGGCCCTTCAGGCAGCGGAGCTCGGAATCGAGATATATCCTTATTCTTCCGCATTACATATAAAAAAGGCCGATTTGTTATTGGCCACCCGCCAGTACAAAGCAGCATTAGATGTGCTTGATCAGGCAGAATTGCTCGATAGTAATGATATTGACCTGTACATTCTGCGTACCGACGCTTATCTGGCACTCGATCAGCAGCAAAAAGCAGTGGAGTTGTTAGAGGAGGCGTTGGAATTATTTTCAGGCGAAGAGCGGGTGAGCTTATTATTTGAGCTGGCCGATGTGTATGATGATTACGAAGAATTTGAAAAGGTATTTGATTGCCTCAAACTCATTCTGGAAGAAGAGCCAACTAACGAGGAAGCGCTTTACAAGATATGTTTCTGGACCGATTTTACCGGACGCAACGAAGAATCAATCAAACTTCACCTCAATATTATCAACGATCATCCTTATAGTGAACTTGGCCTGGTTTAACCTGGGTGCTGCTTATCAGGGGCTCAAGTTGTATGAGAAATCCATCGATGCTTACATGTATTGTATTACGATCGATGAAAAATTTGACTATGCCTACCGCAATATTGGCGACGCCTATATTCGTTTACGCAAGTACAAGGATGCAATTGAGATGCTGGAGAAAGTATTGGAATTGAGTCGCCCGGAAGAAGTGATTCACGAAGCGATCGGTTACTGCTACGACCGCATGGGGCAATATGCACAAGCACGGTTTCATTACCGGAAAGCTTCGCATATGAATCCGGAAGATAGTAAGCTGTATTATAAAATTGCCTGCACTTATCTCAATGAAGAACAGTATGAAAGTGCCATCAAACAAATGCAGCAGGCGCTCCGCATCCATCGGTTACAGCCCGATTATAATCTTGCTATGGGAATGGCTTTGGTTGAAATTGGCGACTATAAAACAGCCGTTGAACATTTTGCCAATGTGATCAAGGCCCGGCCTAAAAATGTAAAAGGCTGGAGTGCAATGCTGGAATGTATGCTCAAAGCCGATATGCTGGAAAATGCCGATGATTATGCTGTTGCAGCTTACGAAGCAACCGGAAGTAAGCCCATCTTTATCTTTTACAGAGCTGCTATCTTTTTTGCAAGTGGAAAAACAAAGCAGGCCATTACCCAGCTTGAATATGCGATGTCGAAAGCCCCAAAACTGATCAAAAAACTGATCGAATTGCAGCCTCGGCTGTTGCAACATCCGCAGGTGGTGGATTTAATTGCCCGTTATAAACGCTCCCGATCATTGTAACATATTGATGCTGACGAGTGTCAGTAAATCTGTACTTGCGGGTTGCTGCTGCTTTCTTATTTTTGCGCCGATCAAAAAAATGAATTTTCAATGAATTTTAATCTTACACAGATTCCTGAACGAAATAAGAAACCCCGTGCCCATGGTATTACAATGGTAATGGATAAAGGGTTGAGCGTAGAAGAAGCAAAGAACTTTATGAGCATTGCTGAGCCCCACGTTGATATTGTAAAGCTGGGCTTTGGTACTTCGTTTGTAACACCAAACCTCAAACAAAAACTGGAAGTATATGCTTCCTACGACATACCTGTTTATTTTGGAGGCACTTTGTTCGAAGCCTTTCTTATCCGCAATCAATTTGAAGATTATATCAGCGTGTGCAAAGAATTTGGAGTGAAGTATATGGAAGTGAGCGATGGTTCCATTGAAATACCGCACGCCGAAAAATGTGGATATATTGAAAAACTCACCAAGCACGGAACGGTGTTAAGTGAAGTAGGTAGTAAGGATGCTGCACACATCATTCCCCCGTATAAATGGATTGAATTAATGCGTGCTGAACTGGAAGCCGGCTCAACCTATGTAATTGCAGAAGCAAGAGAAGCGGGTAACGTTGGTATCTATCGTGGAAGTGGCGAGGTAAGAGAAGGATTGGTGCAGGAAATTTTAACCCAGATCCCCGAAGAAAAGATCATTTGGGAAGCACCTCAAAAAGCACAACAATTGTACTTTATTGAATTGGTAGGCCATAATGTAAACCTGGGTAACATTGCGCCATCGGAAGTAATTCCGCTGGAGACCATGCGTTTGGGTTTACGCGGCGATACATTTCATATGTTCCTCGATAAACAAAAAGCATAATGCGGCAATTTGGATTGATAGGCTACCCGTTGAGTCATTCATTTTCAAAAAAATATTTTACACAGAAGTTTGTTGCAGAGGGAATTCATAACTGCAGCTATGAGTTGTATCCAATTGCATCCATCAACGAGTTCCCAAATCTATTGCAACAAGTAAAAGATTTGGAAGGCATCAATGTAACCATTCCTTATAAAGAAGCGGTGCTTCCATTTTTGCATGAGCAATCGGCAGCTGTACAGGAGATCGGTGCCTGTAATTGCATCAAGATAATCGATGGCAGGTTAACCGGGTACAATACAGATGTAACAGGGTTCCAACAATCGATCGAGCCATTTTTGCAGGCACATCATCAGCATGCGTTGATATTGGGTACAGGTGGGGCCGCCAAAGCAGTAGCATGGGTGTTGAAGCAGTTAGGGATCTCATTCCAATATGTTTCCCGTAAAAAAACAGCCGGGTCGTTATGTTACGAAGATTTGACCGAAAACCTGATGCAGGATGTTCAACTACTTATCAACACCACACCCTTGGGTATGCAACCGAATGTGCTTGATAAACCATCATTACCTTATCATTGCATAAATAATCGATTTCTTTGTTATGATCTCATCTACAACCCCGAAAAAACGGCTTTTCTGCAACTGGCCGAAGCGCAGGGAGCTGTGATCAAAAATGGGGCTGATATGTTGTTGATTCAGGCGGAGGAAAGTTGGAAGATCTGGAACAACTGATGAAGTTGTCAGGTTTCCCTGTTTATGTTTGTGTACACAATAACAATGTCCAAAAAGTTACTCATATTGATTTGCCTGGCAGCAGGATTTTTTACAGCAAAAGCGCAGGCTGATAAAACAGACGAGTTATACCAAGAAGCACGCAAACTCCGCAGGGAGGGTAAATGCGAAGCTGCTCTTCCTCTTTTCAAGCAAATGATTGAACGGAAGCCGACAATGTCGGCGGCTCATTATGAATTGGGTTGGTGTTACAATGAACTGGAGCAGTACGATTCAGCACTTGTTGCATTAACGAATGCACGAAAACTCGATCCCACAAATTTTCGAATTATTTATGAAGCAGGCTTTGCAAAATACAAACTTGGAAAAGTAAACGAAGCGCTTGCTGATTTTAACCAGGTGATCAAACAAAATGCTTCTTATAACAAAGCATATATCGCAAGAGGCGATTTGTATAAAGATGCGCAAAAGAAAACTGCGCTTGCACTGGCTGATTTTCTGAAAGCACTTTCATTGGATAGTACCGAATCAAAAATACATTACAGAATAGGTTGGTGCTACAATGATCTTGGTCAATTCAATGAAGCTGTTCCGTATTTACAAAAAGCTATTGGGTTTGAAGAACAGAATTATCTTTCGTATTCAGAGCTCGGCTTTTCTCTGTTTTCTCTCAACAGGGTGGATGATGCATTGGCCCGGTTAAACAAAGCCAATGAATTGAAGCCCGGCTTTGAAACAACCGTTTACTACATTGGAATGTGTCAGGTGAAACAAAATAAAAAAGCAGAAGCTGTACAGAAGTATAATGAATTGGTACAGTTGAACAGTCGTTATGCTGCTTTGCTGCTCAATGAAATAAAGTTGATGAAGTAATTACTTGTTGCGTTTTGTATTATTGCCTATTCACTATTGCCTTTTGCTCATTGGCTATCTGCCTCCTTCCAATTTCTCTCTCACAACAGCCGGTACTTGTGTAATTTTTTTCAGCGAATAGTTATAACAGATCATTCCTGTTTTTGCAGCTGCCACTATTGATCGATCTGTTTTCAAGAGTTGATAGTAAAGATTGAATCCAATACTGCTGAAATCAGTTGCTGCCACATTGACCTGCAACACATCACCATAAAATACTTCCTTCTTAAATTCAATTCCCACATCACTCATAATTAATCCAACACCGCCGCAATCAAGTTCGGTAAATCCATGATTGATAAGAAACTGCATTCTTGCTTCGTGAATGATGGAAAGCAACGCATCGTTGCCAACATGATTTCCGTAATTAATATCTGTTATACGTACGGGAATTGTTGCTGTAAACGAAAACGAAGAGGGGGGTGCGATGCGGATGCGTGACATGCTGAAAAGGTAAGCGGTTAATAAGAATATTATTGCTGATCGGTAGTACTGTTACTTAGCTGATTGAGATCTATGTCGCCGGCTGATGCAGAAAAAGCAGCAACCATGGCCATCTTTTCACGCCAGCGTTTTAATTGGTCGTTGCAATCTTTTAATTCCTGCGTAGTAGCAGTGGTAGAACCTGAAACAGCCACACATTTCAGATCGGTAATTTTTTTCGAAACACGAACCAATTCTCCGTCATCGTTCAGCAACATGTAATACTGACTTTCAGAAAAGCTGCTTGTTTCCTGCGGGGCGAGTTGTTTTTGATGATGGATTCCTTGGTAAGGAACATAATTTTCCAAACTATGATCAGGTGTTTCGATATAAGCAACAGCGTCGTTCAATTTCAGATTTTGTTTGATGCGTTCTTTAATTTGAACACGTGTAGGCGTAGCGTCCTGTTGCACTTCTTCCTCAATACTGTCTTGCTGAGCAGGAACAGGAATTACTACATCGGGAGTAGCCGATTCTTGTGCAGAAGCGATTGGAGCAGATTGTTGCGTTGAATTATTATTCAATAAACGATAACCACCCCATGCAAGAATGCCAACAACAGCCGCTGCGGCTGCTATACGATAGAAACGTTGTGTAGAATTCCTGTTGATGGAAATTACTTTCGCTCCGCTTTCTTCCAATGACTCTTCTATAAAAGACCAGGCTGTTGCAGGAGGTACTACTTCAGTTGCTTGTAATGTTGCAGCAATGTATACATCGTTCTGTTCAAAGTTTAACTGCTGCTCTATTTGCTCCCATGCAGTTGCCGGAACAGTTTCTTCAACTGAATTTATTTTTTGTTGGATCGAAAGGTCGTCTAATGCGGGTTGTAATTGTTCCCAAATAAATGAAGGGGCTTCTTCTTCGAGTTGCAGAAGCTGCTGCTGTAAAGGTTTATCCGCTTCCAGTTCATCAAGATCCACAGCAATCTTCTCCCAAACCATTTCCGGCGGGGTAACTTCTGTTTGCAGAAGTAATTGTTGAAGATTAGAGTCGTTCATGATTATTCAGCTCAGCGTTTAATTTTTTCCTGCAAGATCATTCTTGCTCTTGCCAATTGCGATTTACTGGTGCCTTCGCTGATGCCCAGTAATTCGCCGATCTCTTTGTGACTATATCCTTCCACTACATAAAGGTTAAACACGCTTCTGTAGCCGGGCGATAGGTCTTTTATGATTCTGAGCAAATCCTTTTCATTGATATTTTCAATCGCTGAAACTGATTTGAGCTCTATACTTTCTTCTTTCTCAGTTAATGATAAGTCTGTTTTCTTTTTGCGGATCTGTTCAATGGCGGTATTTACAAAAATGCGTCGTACCCATCCTTCAAACGATCCTTCGCCTCTGAAACGTTCCAGGTTTTTAAAGATCTTAATAAAACCTTCCTGTAAAATATCCTGAGCGTCGTCGGCATTGCCCATGTAGCGGAGGCAAACAGCGTACATTTTGCCGGCGTACTTATCGTACATCGCTTTCTGCATACGACGGTCGCCGGAAATGCATCCCGTAATTAAGTCGGTATCAGGAATCATTTGGTTGCTTTGCATCTGTAAATCTCCTTAACTTTTTTTCAGGAATTCAATCATCAATTCAAGCCCTTTTTTCCGATGGCTGAAACGATTCTTTTCTTCCATGGTCATCTCCGCAAAAGTATGTGTACTTCCGTCGGGTAAAAATACAGGGTCGTATCCAAATCCCCCTGTTCCGGTTCTATTTTCTATAATCGTGCCAGTACAGATGCCTTCAAACTGGTACACGATCCCTTGTTTAATGAGTGTGAACACCGTTCTGAAACGTGCGTTCCAGTTTTTTTGCGCTGCTAAATTCAACAGCAGCTTGTCAATATTCGCATCAAAATCCCGTCCTTCACCAGCATAACGGGCCGATTTAACACCCGGCTCACCGTTCAATGCTTCTACTTCCAGCCCGGTATCTTCTGCAAAACAGTCCTGTTGCAGCCGATCAAACAGGAACTGTGCTTTGTGTTTTGAATTTTCTTCCAATGTATCAAAAGGTTCAGGAATTTCTTCTTCCACACCTGCATCTTTCATAGTGACGATGCGAAAACCTTCGGGAAGAGCGGCTTCAATTTCTTCGGCTTTGTGCCGGTTGCCGCTGGCGAAAATGAGTTGTTGCATAAAAAGGTTACAGGCCAAGCATTTGTTTCAATGCCAGCCATAGTTTTGATTTTTTGCTTTTATCGGTACGGATCGCTTCTAATGTTTCAGTGCAACATAACAAATATCCTTGTTGCTCCTGCACACGATAATCAGCAGGTTGAATAGGTAACGCATCCACCTGCACACCCGATGCAATCACGAACTTCGGTCGTAGTTGCTGCACCAGTTCATCAAAGTGATTACGGTTGTTGGCCACATTTACCAGGGCAATATCTTCCATGTTCATTTTGCAGGCAGTCAATACATCGCCCAAAAACTGGAAGTCAGCATCGTTGAGGTAAGGGAAATAATGTTCTTCCACCAGCCATACAAATTGTTTTTTGTTTTTTCCGGTAATGCCTTGTTGCGGAGTTGTTGCAATTGCTGATACCGGTTGTTCAATCACTACCGGCCTTGTTACAGCAGGTTCAGTTTTGGAATGATTGTCGGATTTTTCAACCAATACGAGTTGTTTGCCGTACAAATCGGCTAATTGATCGTCAGTAAGTTGAATGTTGTCGAACGACATCGTTGATAAGCAGTAAAACCGTTGTTTGTTTTTTTCGTTTCTTTGCATCACAAAAATAACGAGTTATGATTGGTGCTATGGAAATTTTAATTACAAAATCGGAAACAAGTAAACTGAGCAGCCTCGATCTGGGTAATGTTCCTTTTGGAAAACATTTTACTGATCATATGCTGGTTGCCGATTACGAAGATGGAGAGTGGAAGAATATCGAGATCAAACCTTATCAACCCATTACCATTTCTCCTGCAAATGCTGCCATCCATTACGGACAAAGCATTTTCGAAGGCATTAAAGCGTATCGTCATGAAAATGGGGAAGCGTATATTTTCCGTCCGTTCGATAATTTTCAACGTTTCAATAAATCGGCAGAGCGTATGCAGATGCCTGCAGTGCCGGAAGAAATTTTTATTGAAGGCATGCGTAAGTTGATTGAAATAGATAAGGATTGGATCCCGATGAAAAAGGATCATTCATTGTACATCCGTCCGTTTATGTTTGCGAATGATGATGTGATTGGAGTGAAGCCGAGTGATAAGTATAAGTTCATGGTGATTCTTTGTCCTACAGGTCCTTACTATGCAACGCCGATGAAGATCTATGTGGAAGAACATTTTGTTCGTGCTGTGCCCGGTGGTGTTGGTTTTGCAAAAGCAGCAGGGAACTATGGTTCATCGATGTACCCAACAAACGAAGCAAAGAAAAAAGGATACGATCAGGTATTGTGGACAGATGCACTTGAACACAAATACCTGCAGGAATTTGGGATGATGAACGGGTTTGTGATTATTGGCAACATCGCCATCACACCAAGTCTGGAGGAAGGAACGATTCTTGCCGGTGTTACAAGAGATAGTGTAATTGCAATGTTGAAAGACATGGGTTATGTGGTTGAAGAAAGAGCCATCAGTATTCATGAACTGGTGGAATCATTTGAAGCAGGTGAATTGAAAGAAGTGTTTGGTACAGGTACTGCAGCAACCATTTCTATGATCAAAGAATTATGTTATAAAGATACTGTGATGAAATTTGATACGGATAAATGGACGATCTCACCTGAAGTGAAACGTCGTTTAACTGATATCCGTGAAGGAAGAGCAGCAGATATACATGAATGGTTATTCAAGATATAAACCTGCAATGAAAACAGTGGAGCGGCTTTGAAAGAGGCCGCTTTTTTTATGCAAAAAGGGTTATTCTGCTTCTTAAGTAAGTTCTTTTGTTTTTCTTTTTTTCATAACCTCTTATATACCGTGGAGAAGTGTTGAAACAAGTTTAGATTTAGTTCGTTGACGACGACAAGTCCTTTCAGGAGAATCGTATGAGAGGAACGTGTATTATAAAATGAAACGTCTTTGGATGCAATAAAGAAACATGAATAAAATAACAATATTGGCTTTATTTCTGTTGCAGTTTAGCTCTGTAAAAAATATACCCGAACTTGAGAACCAAGTTGTCAATGGTAGTTTTGAAAATACTTATGCAAATGACTCTATTAGATTTGATTGGTGTTATTTAGAGGATTTTGAGGATTTAATCTGGTATAACCGTTTTTCAGAAAAATGTAATACCACCATTAATTGTTCGTCAGTTCCCTTAAATGACGCTGGTTACCAGAATCCACAAAATGGGAGTAGCTATGCAGGGTTTAGTGTTTTTGATAAAAGGTTTGAATTTAGACAATATTTAGTAGGCAGTCTAAAAAAGAAATTAATTAATAAAAAGGACTATAAATTTATCTTTTATTTGAATGCATCTGATTGTAGTGGCTTTTACATTAATTCTATTGGAGTATATTTCACTGAATATTCAGAATTAAAGAAATTAGCTAAAGGAAAGTATAAAAGCTTGCACATGGTTACTCCTACAATGGAATTTAATGAATATGTAACTGATACCGCAAATTGGGTGAAATTTGAAATTGATTTTAGAGCTAAGGGTACAGAAACAAATTTCATAATTGGCAACTTTAAGTCTGACAAGTATATTTCGCTAAAAAATAGTGTAAGCAAATCAAAAAAAAGCTGTGATCAAACTTTGCAATACGGGGCATATTATTTAATAGACAATGTTATCCTTACCGAGAAATGATTCTCACTAGCCCAGTATCTCTTGCCGCTGTTGGTATATCAACCAAAAAACACGCCCCGGTTGGTGTCCCCACCAAACGATAAAACAAAATCATTGCAACGGCAGCGGCGTTAACACCGATTGCTCCCAGCTTTTGTATTTTTTCCTTAACTCTTCCGCTTTTGCCGTTTTGGTTGTAACAAGATTGTTGCGTTCTCCTTCATCAACTGATAGATCAAACAGGTGTTCACCTGTTTCATCAACAATGTATTTCCAGTTGTGATCAAGTATGGCGTGTTGATTGCGGCGTTGAAATATGCGCCAGTAAAATGTTCTCGGTAAAATTTGTTGATTACCTGTAAGTAAGGGAAGTAGATCGATGCCATCAGGTGAATAGTTGTCATTTGCTTTTGCACCAGCAGCTGCAAGAATGGTAGCTGTCCAATCCATTGTTATGACCTGTTGATGCGATACTGTATTTGCTTTTATTTTTCCGGGCCAGCGTACAAATGCAGGAACCCGCACACCACCTTCCCATACCGTCATTTTCATTTTTGCATATGGTCCCATATCCGAAAATTTTTCACCGCCATTATCGCTGGTGAAGATCACAATCGTGTTTGCAGCTAATCCAGTTTCATCCAACGTTTTTAGAATAAGACCAACCTGGTCGTCCAGACTTTTCATCATTGCTTTGTATGTCTCTGCAGTTCCCATTGTCGACATCAGTTTTGCGCTCATAGGAATACTATCATGCAATGCAGGATCGTTTGGTCCCTGCCAGGGCCAATGTGGTGCAGTAAACTGCAAGCTTAAAAAGAATGGTTTACGGTGTGTTTGTTGTAAGAATGAAATTGTTTTTGCGCCAAGTAAATCAGTTGTATATCCTTTGGTATAATAGGGCTTTCTGTTTTCATAAAGATCATGTCCACCACCATCACCTTTGTGAGAAATATAATCTGCGCCTCCCGTCTGTGTACCAAAGAAATAATCAAACCCATTATCAAGTGGGGAGAAGGATGACCCGATACCTAAATGCCATTTACCAATGAGTGCTGTTTTATAACCTGCTTTTTTTACTAAAGCAGCCACTGAATAATCAGATGCATTTAAACCAATGGCGCTATCACGTTTTACAGGTATCCATGGCTCTAATAAACCAATTGTAGTACGTGCAGGATAACGGCCTGTCATAAACGCTGTACGTGTAGGTGTGCAAACAGGTGCTGCGGCATAGGCTTGTGTAAACTTCATTCCCTGCGATGCAAGCTTATCAAGGTTTGGTGTTTGGTAATCTTTCCGTCCATAGCAACTGAGATCTGCATAACCAAGATCATCGGTCATGATGTAAATGATATTTGGTTTTTGCTGTGCAGCAGAATAGTTCGTCAACACAAGAAGAATTGAAACTGCAACAAAACCATTTGCTGTTCATGTTGATTTTCTTTCCTACAAGTTAGAGTATTCCATTTTTCTTTTGCAATATAAAAGCTGCGGATGGCCGCAGCTTTTACAAGAAGAGGTAAGGATATTTTATCGAATGAGTGTAATGGTGCCGTGCATCTTGAAAACGCCGCCATCGCCACAAACAATTTCGGCTATGTAAGCATATACTCCCGGTGGTTGTTCAATGCCTTTGTACGAACCATCCCATCCATACAAGGGATTGTTGCCGGGTATATTGGTTTTTGAATATATCTCTTTTCCCCATCGGTCGAATACCACCATGCGTTTGATTTGTTCTACTCCGTTTCCAATCACGTAAAAGCGATCGTTCCGTCCGTCGTTATTAGGTGTAAATGCATTCGGTATATAAATACGGCCGGCAAGGCATCCAACAAAAACAGTTACTTCATCAAACACCGAACAGCCTGCAATATTGCTTACTTCCACTCGATAGGTTGTATTGTTTAAAGGCGTAGCAATCGGATTGTTGCAGTTTGTACAATTCAGTGAGGAAGCAGGCGACCAAATCAACGAAGTGATATCTGCAGAACCGATGGCAAGTAACTGTGCCGGTGTACCTGCAATAATGATTGTATCATTTCCGGCATTTACCGTTGGATAATTGTAAACGAAAATTGTAACGGATGCAACATCAGTAAAGCAATTGCTGCTGTCGAATCCGGTAACCGTATAGGTAGTAGTTGTTACCGGTGATGCAAGTGGATTTGCTATTGCAGCATTGTTTAATCCTGTTGCGGGAGCCCAGCTGTAATTTTCTGCACCTGTTGCAAGTAATTGAAGTGTTTCGCCAACACAAATCGTATCATTTGCACTCACACCAATCGTAAAGGGATGTTTCACTCTTACAAGAACGCTGTCGGTATTGCTGCATCCGTATTGTGATGTACCTGTAACAAAATACTGTGTGTCGGTTATGGGGCTGGCTGTTGTAGTAGTACAGTTTGTGCAACTCAGAGTTGGCGAACTGTTCCATATAAATGTTTGAGCACCCGTTGCAGTAAGTAATGCAGAGGTGTTAACGCAAATGGTTGTGTCGTTACCGGCAAATACAGGAGGTGGTGCGTGAACAACAATAGTGCTTACAGCTGTATCGGAGCAGCCCGTGTTATTTACGGCAATTAACTGTGCGGTTATTGTATCTGCAAACAAGCGTGTAATCGTGGGGAGTGTTTGCGTGTTGTAAACAGTGCCATCAATATTCCACTGCCAGTTAATAACCGATGTATCCGGATTAAGCCAATGCGTCTGCAAAAGAATGTCGGCAGGTGCGCAAAAGCTGGTATCGCCCAGAATTGCAATAGAAGGCGTAGTTACAACTCTTATGAGGGCAGGTTTTGTTATTGTATTGATGCAACTGTTGAGCGTTGTAACCGTTAAACGGACATCATACAATCCCGGCGCCGTGTATGTATGCGAGGGTGCCGTAAGTGAAGTAGATGTATTGCCATCTCCAAAATCCCAGAGATAAGAAGTGATCTGATCGCTTGAGTAAGTTGAATCAATAAATTGAACAGTTCCGCTGTTACAAAATAAGCCGGTATCAATACCAAAGTTGGGGTTTGATCCAAAGGCTCTTATTGTGTCTGCTATCTGGATAATACCAACACAGCCAAGCCTGTCACGAATAATAACACGAGGCACAAAAAAACCGGCACCGTAAATATGTGTTTGATTGGAGTCGTTGCTGACCAATGTGTTTCCATCGCCAAAATCCCAGGTGTATTCGAGCGGCACGCCGGTTCTTACCTGTAAAGTAGCGGTTAGTGGATTGCAACCGGAAAGGGGTTGGTAACTCAATGTTCCGGTTGCGGCAGCAATACGTATTGTTCGATAGACGGTGTCGGTGCAATTGCCTGGTGAAAAGACGATTAAGCGTACGGAGTAAGTGCCCGGTTGGGCATACAAGTAAGTGGGATTCGGATTGGAAGAAGTTCCGATGCCGTCGCCAAAATTCCATTGGTAAGAACTGGCAAAGCTGCTTGTATTGGTAAACTGTGCCTGGAATGGCTGACAGATACTGATGGTGTCATTTACTGTAAATGAAGCAACTGGAACATTTACTGTAACAGTACGGGTGATTGTGTCAGCACAACCAATCGGCTCTGTAGCGATTAGCGACACGTTATACACTCCCGTCATTGCAAATGTGTGCATCGGGTCAGGAAGCCCTGATGCAGGAGAGCCATCGCCAAAATTCCATTGATATGTTTTTAATGCTGTGCCACCCGTTGTTTGATTTGTAAATTGAATTTGCGCTCCGGGACAAGACACTGAATCAGATAAAAATGCAGCAAAAGGTTGTATTACTGAAACAACTGCCGGATTCGTAACAGAATCTGTACAACCTGCAGCATCAGTAATCACCAATCGAATCGAATAGAGACCCGTGTCGGGATATCGATACTGGAACGGTGAGCTTAATGAGCTAACACTAATTCCATTGCCCATTTGCCAAACAGCACTTGTAACAGCATTTGTGCCGTCGGTTGTGGAGTTATTGATGAGTACAATATCATTGCTTAAGCAAATCTGTTGTTGTTGAATTGTGAATGCAGCAGTGGGCCCGTTTACACGGATATAATTGCTTTTTGTAACTGTATCTCTGCATCCATTAATGTCGGTGATAGCAAGCAGAACTGTATAGGTTCCGGCGTTTGTATAACTATGTTGTGCATTTGCTGTGGTGGCTGAGAATGAATCGCCAAAATTCCAGTAATAGTCAGAAACGTTTGCGGGATTATAACCTGTACTTGTAAAATTGATCAGTTCATTTTTGCAGACAGTTTGGGAAGACGCATTGAAATCTGCAAGCTCATCAACAATTCGTACAACCTGATTAATCGTATTCGAACAAGCCCCATCGGTAACAGTTAATGATACTGTATAAGTACCCAACGCCGCATAGGTGTGTGTGGGGTTCCCCAGTGCAGAAACTGGCGAACCATCTCCAAAATTCCAAACAAAAGTTGCAGCTGGAGAATAACTGGACTGGTTCACAAAATTTACGGCCCGCTTGTTAACGGTGCATTGTACATTGTAAGTAAACCTGGCAACAGGAGGTACTATTTCTACATCCAGTCCAACAGAGTCTGCACAACGGTTGTTGTATGCAATTAATAAAACCCTGAAGGTTCCTGTTGTGTCATCAAAAGAATAGAGAGGGTTTTGAAGAATAGAACCGCCGCCGTTACGAAAGTCCCAGGCCCATTGGTCTGGATTACCTGTGCTCAAATCTGTGAATTGGATTTGTTGAAAAGCGCAGGCGGGATTTGGAATTGCAGTGAAAGCTGCTGCAGGAGGCACACCAACCCTTATGCTATCGAATCTTGTAGAATCGCTGCAGCCTTGTGTTGTAACAATGCGAAGTTTAATAGAGTAACTACCTGAATCGAAAGTAAATGTTGGATTTTGCAAAGTAGATGTGTTGCCATTGCCGAAATCCCAAAACCAGGAAGCAATATTATCTACCGATGATGAGTTGGCCTGCATGTTGATTGTAAGTGGGGCGCAACCTTCTACAGAAGAGAATAGCGGATTCAGCAGCGGAGTTTGTATGCGTACATAGTTTGTACGTGTAAGTGTATCTGTACAGCCCGAGCTGTTGAGAGCAATCAGTGTAACTGTATAATTCCCTGTGGCGGTGTAGGTATGGGTAGGGTTTATAGTGGTGGATGTATTGCCATCACCAAAATCCCAGATATAGGATGTTGCTCCGGTTGTTTGGTTTGTAAAGTTGACGGTATGCGGTGCTCTGCAGGAAATGGTATTGTTGCTGATAAACCCAGCGACCGGCCTTGGCAGAATCGTAATGTTTTTTGTTATGGTATCATTACAACTCCCGTATTGATTAATAAGTTGAACAATGTACGTTCCTGATAAGGCATAGTTTGTAACAGGATTGGTGTCTGTGGAGGTATTCCCATTTCCAAAATCCCAAAGGGAACCGGCAGGAAGCGGGATAGAGGTGTTTTGAAAACTGATGGCTGTATTTGAACAGGCACTGTCAACAGAACTGATTCCCGGTTGGAAATTATTTAGTTGTACAATATTTTGCCGGATGATGGTGTCAATACATCCTTGTGTACTCGCTGCAATTAAACGCACTGTAAACGGACCGTTACTGGTATAAAGATGCGACGGCGATGTTGCTGTGGAAATGGGACTGCCGTCTCCAAAATCCCATTGATAGGAGAGAGTAGCTGGTCCCACTGTTAGATTATTGAAGCCGAATGTTTCAGGTGGGCTGCAATTTACCGGAGGCGTTACAGTGAAATCAGCTGTTACGCCGTTTGAAACAATGATATAATTATTTCGAACCAAGGTTTGTGTACAGCCTGCACTGTTAGTTACGGTAAGGCTTACAAGGTAAGAGCCGGAGGTATTATATGTATACGACGGATTTTGAAGATTTGATGTATCTCCGTTACCAAAAGCCCAACGCCAGGATGTAATGACGCCGAAACCGGGAATAGACGCATCTGTAAATTGGGCTCTTAACGGAAAGCACCCACTGGTAACATCCGACGTGAAATTAACAGTAGGAGGTACATTTACCGTAATATAATTGGTTCGAATAGTTGTATTTGAACCGGCCGCATTTGTAACAGTAAGGCTTACGGTGTATGTACCGGATGATGTGTAAAAGGTTGATGGATTTTGTGCGGTTGAGGTTACTCCGTTGCCTAAATCCCAAAGCCAGCTGGTGGGGGTGCCGCTTGATTGATCGGTGAATGTTACAATTAAAGGAGTACAACCGGTAACTGTATTCGCAGTGAAATTAGCAGTTGGGGTTTGCGCTTTCAGAAAGAAAGGCGAAAATAACAGAAGTAAGAGGGCCGCCCATCTAATATAAGTAACACTAAATGCCCCTCTTGCAGCTGCCTTCATAGAAGTAGTTTCGATCTGTTGTTTCTAATTAACGGCAAAAATCGTACTAAATTATCGGATGATAAAAAAGCCTTTTTGAATGATTATCAATGTTAGAGGATAGCTCACCTCCGAATGTAGCTGGTTAAATGAGAGTATATGGGTCCGGGGATTCATTCCTTGGTAATTTAAGAAAACAGGTTGCTGTGTGTCATTTTCATATTGTTTCCACACGAATTCTTACTTTGTGGATTAATTTGATAGCAGAAAAAAGGCTAAAGTTTTTGTTATTAAATCTTAACCTCCTACCTTTGCCGTCCGAAAAATAAAAGGTTACGAATGCCTACAATACAACAATTAGTAAGAAAAGGAAGAGAAATTATCAGGGCGAAGAGCAAATCCCGTGCGTTGGATGCGTGTCCGTTCCGCAGAGGTGTATGTACCCGTGTGTACACAACCACACCTAAAAAACCGAACTCAGCGTTACGTAAAGTAGCTAAAGTTCGTTTGACCAATAAAGATAGAGGTGATTGCCTATATCCCGGGTGAAGGACATAACCTGCAGGAACACTCCATTGTACTTGTACGTGGTGGTCGTGTAAAGGATTTGCCGGGTGTACGTTACCATATCGTTCGTGGTTCGTTGGATACTGCCGGTGTAAAAGACCGTAAGCAGAGCCGTTCGAAATACGGTACCAAGAAAGAAAAGGCTAAAAAATAATCTGAACTAAGTAATTCTTATATACAATGAGGAAGACGAAACCGAAAAAGATAGCACTTGCACCAGATCCTAAATTCAACGATGTACTGGTGACTCGTTTTGTGAACAACCTGATGTGGCAGGGTAAGAAAAGCACTGCTTTTACAATCTTCTACGATGCAATTGAAAAAGTTGCAAAAACAACCGGCGAAGACGGTTATGAAATCTGGAAGAAAGCCGTTGCAAACGTAACTCCTGCTGTTGAAGTACGCAGCCGTCGTATTGGTGGTGCTACTTTCCAGATCCCTGCGGAAGTACGTGCTGATCGTAAAGTTTCATTGAGCATCAAATGGCTCGTTCGCTACAGCCGTGAGCGAAACGGTCGTAGCATGGCTGATAAATTAGCTAACGAAATTGTAAGTGCAAGCAAGGGTGAAGGTGGAGCTTTCAAAAAGAAAGAAGATACACACCGTATGGCTGAAGCTAACAAAGCGTTTGCGCATTTCAGATCTTAATTTCAGCAATGGAAAATATATCAGAATCCCCCTGCAAAACAGGGGGATTTTTGTTTCCCACATTTTTCGAACACAACTGATTTATAGGTCAGGTAATTTCCTTACTTTTGCGGCGCCTAAACAGGTAATCACAGGTGAGGAGTGCATACAGTGAAACAGGATTATTTGTTGACCGGCGTATTATGAGAGTATAAAAATCTACATATCAGCAACAGGTGTTCCGGTAAAAACGGACAGATTCTTCCCGTCTATATGCTGATAGCCATCCTGAACCTGAAGAGTGCGACGCCACAGGTGCCGAACAGAGAAACAGTCGCAGATAACAATCACACAACGTTTTTTTTAAACAGATAAACATTCAAACAAATAGTCATGGCAGACTTAAAATTTCAAAGAAACTTTGGTATTGCGGCTCATATTGATGCCGGTAAAACCACAACTACTGAGCGTATCCTCCGCTACACCGGTATGATTCACCGTATTGGTGAGGTGCATGATGGTGCAGCTACAACCGACTGGATGGAGCAGGAAAAAGAAAGAGGTATTACCATCACTTCTGCTGCTGTAAGCTGTGTAGTGGAATTTTCCTACCAATAAAGGAAAGGAATATGCAGACACTAAAAAATATTATTTCAACATTATTGATACTCCCGGTCACGTTGACTTTACTGTAGAGGTAGAACGTTCAATGCGTGTATTGGATGGTTTGATCGCTTTGTTCTCTGCAGTTGATGGTGTGGAACCACAGTCTGAAACTGTTTGGCGCCAGGCAAACCGTTACAATGTACCACGTATCGGTTTCGTAAATAAAATGGACCGTAGCGGTGCTGACTTCCTGATGGTGGTAAAGCAGGTAAAAGAAATGCTGGGTTCAAAAGCTGTTCCTCTTCAGTTACCAATTGGTGCTGAAGATGATTTTACAGGTGTGGTGGATCTGATCAAAATGAAAGGTATCATCTGGCATATGGAAACAGAAGGAATGACTTTTGATGAAATTGAAATTCCTGCTGATATGCTTGAAGAAGCAAAAGACTGGAGAGCTCAACTGGTAGAAGCTGTTGCAGAATATGATGATAAACTGATGGAGAAATTCTTCGACAATCCGGATACGATTACTGAAGATGAAATTCATGAAGCGGTCCGTAAAGCAACAATTGATCTTAGCATTGTTCCGATGATGTGTGGTTCATCTTTCAAAAATAAAGGTGTACAAACTGCATTGGATGCTGTTTGTCGTTACCTGCCTTCTCCAATGGATATTCGAAGCCATTAAAGGAACTGATCCTGATACCGGTGAAGAAATTACCCGTAAGCCTGATGCAAAGGAACCATTTGCAGCATTGGCATTTAAGATCATGACCGATCCTTTGTAGGTCGTTTGGCATTCTTCCGGGTTTATTCTGGTCATCTGGATGCTGGTTCTTATGTGTTGAACGTAAGAAGTGGTAAGAAAGAGCGTATCAGCCGTATCATGAAAATGTTTGCTAACAAGCAAAATCCGATCGATTTTATTGAAGCAGGTGATATTGGTGCAGCAGTTGGATTTAAAGAGATCAAAACCGGTGATACATTGTGTGATGAAAATCATCCGATCACCTTGGAGAATATGTTTATTCCTGAGCCGGTAATCGCTTTGGCAGTTGAGCCAAAAACACAGGCTGACGTAGATAAAATGGGTATGGCAATTTCGAAACTGGTGGAAGAAGATCCAACATTACGTGTAAACACAGACGAAGAAACAGGTCAAACCATCTTAGTGGTATGGGTGAATTACACCTTGAGATCATTGTTGATCGTATGCGTCGTGAGTTTAAAGTGGAAGTAAACCAGGGTGCACCGCAGGTGGCTTATAAAGAAGCCTTTAAACAAAGCGTTGAACACCGTGAGATATTGAAAAAGCAAACGGGTGGTCGTGGTAAGTTCGCTGATATCATTTTTGAAATCGGACCTGCTGATGAAGAATGGATCAAAGAAAATCCAGGTAAGAGCTACCAGTTTGTAAACGATTTGTTTGGTGGATCAATTCCAAAAGAATTTGTTCCTGCTATTACAAAAGGTTTTGAAACAGCGATGACAAATGGTGTACTTGCCAACTACCCAATGGTAGATATGAAAGTGCGTGTATTTGATGGTAGCTACCATGAGGTGGACTCTGATGCAATGTCTTTTGAATTGTGTGCGAAAAGCGGTTTCCGTGAAGCAGGACGCAAAGCAAAACCAATCTTGCTCGAGCCAATCATGAAAGTAGAAGTTGTAACTCCTGATCAGTACATGGGTGATGTAACGGGTGATTTGAACCGTCGTCGTGGTATGCTGGAAGGTATGGATACAAAAGGTAATGCACAGGTAATCAAAGCCAAAGTTCCATTAAGTGAAATGTTTGGTTATGTAACACAGTTGCGTTCATTGTCTTCAGGTCGTGCGACTTCAACCATGGAGTTCAGTCACTATGCTCCTGCACCAAACAACATTGCCGAAGAGGTAATTGCGAAGGTGAAAGGAAAAGTGAGTGCTTAATTAACTTAAGTTGATTGACATAGAGATCCCCTTGCGTAAGCAGGGGGATTTTTTTGCGATAGAAGTTGACAAACTAAAACGCCGCATCAATTGATGCGGCGTTACTTAGAATGTACTGAAATATTTATCTGCTATTCGCATCATTCATTCGAATGTTTCGTCCCTTGAATTTTTTCCCATCAATAGAACGGATCATCTGCGTTGCTGCTTTTGCATCTACTTCAACCCAGCTATTCATTTCACGCATATCAATTTTACCGAGGGATTCTTTTTTGAGATCACTCATGTCTAAAATGAATTGCAGGAAACTGGCTTTGTAAAAACCATCTTTAGTACCGAGGTTTACAAACAGACGCATGTAATTGCCTGAACCGCCACCACCGTTGAACTCACGACCTTGTGTATCACGGTAAGGTTGACGCTCACGGTCACGTGTACGTCCGGAACCCGGGCGCTCTCTTTCGATGGTACGACGACCACCATCACCATCACGTTTGAATTTGTCAAACTCACGGCCACGCTCACGGATATTGAGGTCTTCTGAGTTTTCATAATACTTCAGGAAGCGGTCAAACTCCATCGATGCCACACGCTTCAGAATTTCTTCCTTGCTGATGTCGGCAAATTTTTCCTGGAGCATCGGAATGTAAGTTTCGTATTCTGCATTGCTCACATCCATATTGATGAGCTTATCCATAAAGGAAAAAAACTGTTTGCGACAAACATCTTTTCCGGTAGGGATTTCCAGCTTATTAAACCTTGATTGTGCAATACGTTCAATCTGGCGAACCTTTCCAATTTCACGACTGTGTACAATACTCATACAAATACCCGTTTTACCGGCACGACCTGTACGGCCGCTACGATGCGTGTACACTTCAATATCGTCGGGTAATTCGTAGTTGATTACGTGTGTGATGTCTTTTACATCGATCCCACGTGCTGCCACATCCGTTGCAATCAACAACTGCAATGTTTTGTCACGGAACTGACCCATTACGGCATCACGCTGTTGTTGGGTAAGATCACCATGCAAGGCATCAATATCATATCCTTCACGAGTTAATTTCTCGGAGATGTTTTGTGCATCAATTTTAGTACGGGTGAAAATGATCCCATAAATACCGGGGTTGAAATCGATCAAACGCTTCAGTGCTTCATAGCGGTGCTGTGAGGACACCACAAAATATTGATGATCGATGTTTACGTTGGCCGTATTCATTTTACCAACGGTTACCTCTACGGGTTCTTTCATGTACTTACGGCTCACCTTACGAATTTCAGGGGGCATGGTTGCACTGAATAACCAGGTACTCTCTTTCTTTGGTGTGTTCTGCAAAATGAATTCAATATCATCCTGGAAACCCATGTTCAGCATTTCATCTGCTTCATCCAACACCACGTACTTGATTTCACTAAGGTTGATGGCTTTACGTTCGATCAGATCGATCAAACGTCCGGGAGTTGCTACGACGATCTGGACACCACGTTTGATATCACGGATCTGCATGCCGATTGAAGCACCGCCGTACACGGCAACCACTTCTACTCCCTTCATGTGTTTCTTAAAAATTTCTATCTCTTTCACGATCTGCAGGCAAAGTTCACGTGTAGGACAAACGATCAATGCCTGTGGGTGTTTTTTGCTTTCGTCTAATAATTGCAGCAAGGGCAAACCAAAGGCTGCTGTTTTGCCGGTGCCCGTTTGGGCAAGGCCGATCAAATCCGTGGTTCCGCTAAGCAGAACGGGGATTGCTTTTTCCTGAATAGGAGTGGGAGTTGTAAAACCGAGTTCACTAATCGCTTTCATCAATCTTTCATCCAAGCCAAGCGCTTCAAATGTGTTCATAACTAATGTCAAAATTTCGGCAAAGGTAAGGCTTTATTAGGGGATGGAAGGCGGGAAGTATGGGGCGGGATGGCTGATGTAGGATGTATGAGGTAAGAAGTAGGAAGTACAAAACCCCGTCAGCGGTTCCAAACCCTGACGACGGTTGGCTGCAATTTGAATTTGAATTAAGCGATAGTATGGTATTACTTTTATCAATTGCCAATCGCCTATTGCCAATTAACCATTGCCCATTCACCATTACCTTTGCACCATGCGAAAACTGGGCATGGATGAGCTCAACCGCAAATCGGTTGATGAATTTAAGAAAGCGGAAAAGAATAAGGTGATCGTTGTGCTTGAGAACATTCGCAGCATGCAGAATGTGGGCAGCGTGTTCCGTACCGCCGATGCTTTCTTGGTGGAAGCCATTTATCTCATTGGCTACACGCCGCAGCCCCCGCACAGGGATATCCATAAAACAGCATTGGGAGCAACAGAAACGGTTACCTGGAAATACTTTGCAACTACTGCCGAAGCAATTGCTGAATTGAAAGCAAGCGGCTACAAGCTGTTTGGTATAGAACAGACCGAAGGAAGTATTTTGCTCCAGGATTTTGAAAAAGCGAAAGAAGAAAAAATTGCCCTCATCTTTGGCAACGAAGCCGAAGGTGTGGAGCAGGAAACCTTACACGAATGTGAAGGCTGTATTGAAATACCACAGTTTGGAAGTAAGCATTCGCTGAATATTTCAGTTGCTGCAGGAGTGGTGCTTTGGGAAATGGCAAGAAAAGGTATATTGAACCAATAATCAGGACGGAACAACATGAGCACAGTAAAGAACTATCTATCACTTATCAAATTTTCGCATACCATTTTTGCATTGCCTTTTGCGCTCATTGGATTTTGTTTGGCAATCGTGTATGGGGTTATTGAACATGGTGGACAATGGGATTTAAATAGAACTATAGCATGGAGGGTGGATCCACTTGATGCGGGCAACTGGAAGTATTACGGAAGTACGATTATTTCAAAATTTGTCCTCGTTCTTCTCTGTATGATCTTTGCCCGTAGTGCAGCCATGGCGTTCAATCGTTACTTAGATAGAAGTTTTGATGCAAAAAATCCACGTACCGCCATTCGGGAAATACCTGCGGGAATTATTTCAGCCAACAATGCATTAATGTTCACCATCATCAACAGTGTGTTGTTTGTTGTTACAACTTATTTCATCAATACCCTTTGTTTTGCATTGTCGCCGGTTGCATTATTGGTGGTGTTGGGGTATAGCTATACGAAACGGTTTACACCGCTTTGTCACTTGGTATTAGGACTTGGTTTATCGTTGGCGCCAATTGGCGCTTATTTAGCAGTAACAGGTGCATTTGCCGTGTTGCCCATTCTTTTTTCATTCACTGTGTTGTTTTGGGTGAGTGGTTTCGATATCATTTATGCGTTGCAGGATGAAGAGTTTGATAAGCAGTATGAATTAAAATCAATACCGGCTTGGTTAGGAAAAGCAAGAGCGCTGCGTGTGTCTGAACTTTTACATGTACTATCTGCCTTTTCAGTAACAGCTGCGGGCTATTTTGGAAGCTTTGGTGTCTTATATTGGGTTGGTGTGGTTTTGTTCATCGGCATGCTCATCTATCAACATGCAATTGTAAGACCTAACGATCTCAGCAAAGTGAACATTGCATTTATGACAGCCAACGGCATAGCTAGTGTCGTGTTTGCAGCGTTTGTGATTACAGATATATTGTTCATCAAAGGTTCATGGAATTTAAATGGCTAGAATCATCTGCATCGACTACGGCGGTAAACGCACCGGCATTGCAGTAACAGATCCATTCCAAATCATTGCTACCGGTTTAACTACCATCGAAACAAAAAACTTCATCCCTTTTCTCAAGGATTATTTCAGCAAAGAACAGGTGGAGTGGATACGTGATTGGTATGCCGACGAACTGGGATGATAGTGACACCCATGCTACACCGTTAGTAAAGCGGGCCATTGATCAACTAAAGAAAAACTTCCCGACAATGCCCATTGAAACAGTGGATGAACGCTATACTTCCAAAATGGCCAAAAACGCCATGCTCGAAATGGGGCTCAAGAAAAGCCAACGACGGGATAAAAAACTGGTGGATGAAATTGCAGCGACGATTATGCTGCAGGAATATCTCGGGAAATTGTAGATTTTAGATTTGCGATTGCAGATTACCCTCTCTTCACCCACATTGCTTATATTTGCAGCTAATTTTTTGTTGAAGGCTGGTTTGTAAATCCTCCATCCGCCATCATAAAATCAGACATTGTTGTGATTGTGTGCGTAAATCTGCAATCTAAAATCGTAAATCTAAAATCGCATGATTCTTCCCATTGTTGCCTACGGCTTTGATGTGTTACGGAAAGTAAGCAAAGACATTACTCCTGATTATCCGGGGTTGGAAAAATTCATTGCCGATATGTGGGAAACCATGTACTCGTCGAGTGGAGTAGGTTTGGCTGCACCGCAGGTAAACAAGGATATTCGTTTGTTTGTGGTGGATAGTGCACAAATGTTCGCCAACATGGATGAAACAGAAACCTTACTTTACTCAGACCGTCCGGGTATAAAACAGGTGTTTATTAATGCCCAGGTGGAAGAATTACTTGGCGATGATTGGTTGTACAATGAAGGATGCCTGAGTATTCCCAAAATACGGGAAGATGTGTATCGTGCCGAAGAAGTAACGATCCGTTTCATGGACGAAACGTTTACGGAGCATGTAAAAACATTTGATGGATTAACAGCCAGAGTAATTCTGCATGAATATGATCACATTGAAGGGAAATTATTTATTGATTATCTCAAGCCGTTGAAACGTAAATTACTCAAAGGCAAACTCGATGATATTTCAAGAGGAAAGGTGAGTGTGGATTATAAGATGGTGTTTCCGAAGTAAGGCCTCATCCCTCTTATCCCTTCTCCGGTAGAGAAGGGACGGTGCTTCATCGAATTGCTATTCATTTAGTTCTGCCACATCAACTATAAATCATTAATCGACATTAGTGGCTGTTTTGAACTCATCAAGCATTTTGAATAGTGTGGGCTGTGTGTTGGTGGCTTCCCCTTTGGGGAAGTCGGATGGGGCATCTATTCATCACCAGTTAAATTCTTCGCCTTTGTATACACCCGCCATTTTTCAATCACTTTTTGCATATCAGTAGCCAGCTCACTTTCAAACAGAATTCGTTTTTGTGTTTTTGGATGTGTAAAGCCCAGTGTTTCAGCATGCAAAGCCTGACGTGAACAGATGGCAAAACAATTATCTACAAACTGTTTGTATTTGGTGTAAACAGTTCCTTTTACAATGCGGTCGCCACCATAGGTGTCGTCATTAAACAACGGGTGACCAACATGCTGCATGTGTACACGTATCTGGTGTGTGCGCCCGGTTTCCAATCGACATTCTACCAGTGTAGTATAACCGAAGCGTTCCAGTACTTTATAGTGAGTTGTGGCTTCTTTACCATATTCTCCATCAGGATATACATCCATGATCTTGCGGAAACGTTGATGTCGGCCAACATGTCCGGTAATGGTTCCGCTGTCTTCTTTTATATCGCCCCACACCAAGGCAATGTATTTCCGCTCGACTGTATGATCAAAAAACTGTTTGGCCAAATGCACACTTGCCTGTTCATTTTTTGCCAGCACCACCAATCCACTGGTGTTTTTATCAATACGATGTACCATGCCAAAGCGTGGTAATTGATCGGCTGTTAAATCCGGTTGCTGTTGTTTGAGATACCATACAATGCCATTCACAAGTGTGCCGCTGTAATTACCACTGCCGGGGTGCATCACCATGCCGGCTACTTTATTCACGATCACTACTGATTCATCTTCGTACACAATATTGAGAGGCAGTTCTTCCGGTTTGATCTCTGTATCTTCCGGTGCTGTGTCAGAAAAAGTGATGATCTCATCATCGGGGCGTACTTTGTAATTCGCTTTCACCACCACATTATTCACCAATACCAATCCTGTTTCAATTCCACGTTGTACTTTGTTACGGGTAGCGCCTTCAATTTTCGTCATCAGGTATTTGTCGATACGCAAGGGTTCCTGCCCCTTGCTTACTACAAAACGCTTTCGTTCGTACAACTCTTCCGAACCATCCCCGTTTTCCAGTTCACTATCCTGTTCGAGTATTTCTTCTTCCTTCATAAGCTGCAAAAGTAAGTCGTTTGAGCATCCATCCAATTCCCCGTAGCTTTGCAGCCAATGAAGCAAACGGTTCTATTCGAAGATTTAGGTGCAATGCCCTATAAAGCAGCATGGGATTACCAGGAATCTTTATTGAATGAAAATGTAGCGATCAAAGCGGAGTTACGCAATAAAGCCAATAGCCCGGAGCCGATAGTTGATCGTGCTCACCAGCACTCATCACTCACCACTCACCATCATCTGCTTTTAGTAGAACACCCACCGGTGTACACACTTGGTAAAAGTGGCGATGTGAAAAATATTTTGATCTCGGAGGAAGAGCGATTGAAAAAAGGAATTGAATATTATCCAACCAATCGTGGTGGCGATATCACCTTTCATGGTCCGCAACAAATCGTAGGTTATCCGATTCTTGATCTGGAAAAATTTGAAACAGATATTGGAAAATACCTGCGCAAACTGGAAGAGGTAATTATTTTAACGATGGCTGCGTATGGCTTGAAAGGAGAGCGAAGCAAAGGTGAAACAGGTGTGTGGCTCGATCCGGATGTAAAAGGAAAAGAACGAAAAATTTGTGCAATGGGAGTGCGTTGCAGCCGTTGGGTAACTATGCATGGGTTTGCATTCAACGTAAATACCGATCTTAATTATTTCAACAACATCATTCCCTGCGGTATTGAAAACAAAGAGGTAACTTCATTAGAAAAAGAATTAGGTTACACTGTTGATTTTGAAGAGGCAAAAGAAAACGTAAAGCGGAACTTTGAAAAAGTATTTGAAGTAACGTTACAAGGGCTTGGCTTAGTAGAGTAGGTTTTATCATCGCCACATAGCAAATCATACTTTTCTGATTTGTATACGAACAAGCGGATTAATGCTGCCTGATTTTTAATCTGATCGTTCAAAAAGGATAAAGAATTAGTAATCTCTTGTAATGAGGAATTTGTTTTTCTCTTTTACATTGCCGTTTTCCATCAGTTCAAAATGATACCAGCCGGATCTCATGAAGTTTACTTTATCCAACGTAAGATATGTTTCAGTAACAGCAGGGATTGTAAACAGATGGCTGCCATCTTCTTTCATAAATTTAATGCTGTATTTTTTTGCTACTGCATCAGGCAGCCTGATAACGGGGTTGCCATCATTACCTGTAAATACATACACAGATGGAACCCAAACCGGTTTGGGTGGAGGTTGCGGTTTTTCTTCTTTCACAACTACAGGTTTTTCTTTCGGAGGAATAGCCGGAATTTTTGGTTCTTTTATAACCTCAACGATCACTTCTTTCGTGGTATCAATAAAAAGCTTATAGGAGGGGGTGAAAATATAATTTGTGCCTTCAAACAAAACAAAAATGCGGTAATAGCCACTGTCATTCTTTGCGGTTTTATCAACATAACTGTATGAACGGACATTTGGATTTGGAACCGAATGAATGGTGCTGAAATTTCGTAAGCTGTCCTTCGAACGTTGAATATTGATTTGCGATACGTTCTTAAAGCTGTTTGACCAACTAATATGTATCTCTCCGTTTCTTTTTTTTACAGCAGAAAATTTCGGAAGTGTATCTGTTTGCGCAATTGCTGTTAAACAGTAAATCAATGGAAGAATGAATAAACTTAGTTTCTTCATAAGTGATTTGTGTGTCTGTAGTTTGTTCATTGTAATCACAAATATAATGCCGTTCAGAATAGTAACCGTCCATCCTGAAGGCTGCTGTTTCCCTGTAGTCCGCCGGTATGCAGAATGATAATTTTATCTGTTGTTAGAAAATAATCCTGCTCTGCCAGTTGTAATACGGCTTGCATCAATTTGCCGGTGTATACAATATCGGTTGGAATTGTTGTTTGTTGATAAAACAAATTCATAAAATCAAGTTGTTTCTCAGAAATTTTTCCATACCCATCTCCGGCATGGTCAAATAAGATCAGCTGGGTTGCAGTCAATAATGGATTGATATGTTGCCGCAAAAACAAGGAGCGCTCTTCCTCTTTTATTTTTAATGCGGGAATGCCAATAACAGTTTGATGACTTGATGCGGCCCTGCAAATACCTTTAAATGTTGTACCAGTCCCAATACTGCAAACAATGTGTGAATACGAATCAGCGTCTTCCAATAGCGACAGAATCTCTGTACATCCCTGTAATCCTTCTGTATTATCGCCACCTTCGGGTACAAAGAAATATTGATCATGATCTGTAATAATCTCTTGTATAGCATTGCTGCCTTGATAATATTGGTTTCGATGAACTGCAATCAGTTTCATGCCATATTGTTTACAAAAAAGTAATGTGCTGTTTAGAGGTTCCGTTATCTCACCACGAATGATACCGACCGACTTCAGTTTTTTTTCATGGCAGGCCCATGCGGTTGCAGCCAGATGATTGGAATACGCACCGCCCATTGTTACAATACCCGCTTTATCCCCGTTAAGTGCGCTTTGAAGGTTGTACTTGAGTTTGAAAAATTTATTTCCGGATACATACGGATGCAGCAAGTCAAGTCTGGCAACTGTAAAGGAGAAAATCCGCCCATTTTTTAATTGCCATGTTACCGGACTGCTGTGTATTTTTTGTGCATCTGTTTGCATGATGATTGACAATGATAGTTTCCTATCTTCGTAGCCTTCAAAAATAACTGATTACATGCAACCTACTTTATTGATTTTAGCCGCAGGAATGGCAAGCCGTTACGGCAGTATGAAACAGATGGAAGGCTTTGGCCCGTCAGGCGAAACAATTATGGATTATTCAATTTATGATGCTATCCGTGCCGGATTTGGAAAAGTCGTGTTTATAATCCGCAAAGATTTTGCAGATAATTTCAAAGCTGTATTTGAACCGAAGCTGAAAGGCCGTGTTGAAATTGATTATGTATACCAGCAGCTTGACTCATTTACTGAGGGCTACAATATTCCTGCAACCCGCTCTAAACCATGGGGCACAGCACATGCCATTCTTTGTGCAAAAGATGTCATCAAAGAACCATTTGCTGTTATCAATGCAGATGATTTTTATGGACGTGATGCATTTGAAAAAGCGTACACGTTTTTAACAACAGCATGCAGTCCGCAAAAGCAGGCAATCATTGGTTATCAACTGGCAAAAACGTTAAGTGCAAACGGTACTGTAAGTCGTGGTGTATGCGAAGTAGATGCGTCAAACAACCTCGTAAGTATTGCAGAGCGTACAAAGATATATGGCGAAGGCGATAAGATTGTTTATGAAGATGCAAATGGAAAGCATGAAGTTCCTTATGCATCGAGTGTAAGTATGAATTTCTGGTGTTTTGATGCTTCTGTTTTTACTGTAACAGAAACATTATTCAATACGTTTCTGCAGCAGCATGGACAGGAAGAGAAGTCAGAGTTCTTTATTCCCATCGTAGCGGATGCCTACATCAAGCAAGGTTTAGGTGTAGTAAGTGTCATTCCAACTTCTTCGCAGTGGTTTGGCGTTACGTATAAAGAAGACGCACCAAGTGTACAGCAAAGTGTAAATAACCTCGTTGCCGCCGCAGAATATCCCGGTAATTTGTGGAGTTAAAATAAATTAATCAGTATTCTTTTTTAGTACAAACAGCTTAGTTGATAATGACTATACCTGTTTGTACTTTTTTATTTTTCTTCAGGAGCCTGAAGTAATACATCCCTGTTGCCAGGTTGTTAACGGAGATTTGCTGCGGATAATCATTCAGTTGATTTTGTAGCACTACCCGTCCGTAGGTATCGATGAGTTGAAAAACAACATCTTCGTCCTGTTCGGTGAGAACAGTAAGTTGTCCATTTCTCTGCACGGGGTTGGGATAAACAACGGCAGGTCTGCTTCCGGTAAAATAAAGCGTTGCTGTTTCTGAATAGATCAATCGGCCGTCGGCTAATTCAAGCACAGCTCTGTAACGATTGCTTCCTGCATGTAATTTTTGATCGGTAGCGAAGTATTGTAGCTGACTGATCGAATTGTATTCTCCAATTGATGTAAATCCTTCAGCCAGTTGTTTTTCAAAGCGTATCCGTTTAATACGAAACGTAGTGCCCAGCTCAAGCAGCAATGCAGCTTCGTTATTAATGGTGAGGTCTGCAAGCAATGCTTTTACATAACAACCTGTTCCGGCGGTTTCATAGTTAAATGTATAACTGCCTACCGTTTCTTTTCCATCAAGTATGGGCGTAACGGAGTAATGTTTTGCAGAATTGTTTAAAGTAGAGCGTATAAGAAATGTATCTGCCGTTACCAATAATGGCTCCATGTATTGAACTCCCAGCTGGCGGATACGATAGTTTGTTGCTGACGGCACGTTATCCCACAACAACAGAAAGGAATCAACACAGGCAAAACCTACAGCGGTGCCGATGCGGTTTGAAATTGTAAACGTATCGGTAACATATATGTCGCTGTTGATGCGCATGCGCAATAATGCTTTGCTGACCAAGGCAGGTATTGATAGTTTATAATAACCGGTTGAAAGATTTACATTGCTCCCGATTGGTTGCCAGTTATTACCTGCATCTGTACTGATTTCTATTTGTCCATTTGCGGACGAGTAGCCCGATTGAAAACGAAGGACATTGGTTTCCTCTGGAAATAAATGATCGGATGCTGTAGGGAAATCCCAGCGAAAAGTATCGGCAGTATCCATTTGATAAGCGATAGAAAATGCCTGGGCACCTGCCGGAATCAAAAATCCTTTTACTGTAATTGTATAATCACCTGCCGGCGGGTGATCAATGCTGATTTGTTCTACTACATTCAGGCTGTCTCTTTTCCGAACAGGTAATTGCTGAATGGAAGCAGTGGATGCTGCACTGTTTAATACCCACGGTTGCCAGGTGGAAGAAGAAGCTGTGTGGGTGAGTTCCATATCCAGATCGTTCACCAATGCTTTTGTTGTATTGAGCGTTGCGGGCGGATCGGTCCACACCAATGTTACTTTCAATTGCTTTATGCCTGCAGGAATGGTTATACTGAATTGCGCTTGTGCCGCTTCTGTAACTGATCCTGAAAAGTAATGCCCCCGTACAATTGTATTTACAGCATTGAATGCGTTGGCACTTCCATAACCCGATTTAAAATCAATACCGGGTGATTCAACATCATCTGCACTGTTCAATAAAACTGCTTTGATCAATGATGCAGGTGCTGTACTTCCATTGTTTTGTTGTTTGTAAGTATGATGCAATACAGCTGCAATACCCGAAACCAAAGCAGCAGCACCTGAACTTCCATCTTCACCAAACGCAACCAGTTCCGGTTTTACTCGTCCGTCAAATGCAGGGCCTTTTGAGCTTGGCGGCAACACAATGCCGAATGAATCGGTATGACCAACTGTTAGATTGTTTTTTGCATGTTTAAAATTACCTGTGAGATTGGAATAGCCTGCAACCGCTGCGTAAGGTCCGGTGCTGGGTGTTTGCGTTCCTGCGTTGCCTGCCGAAAAAATATGAACCAGTGATGGGTTATTAATTACCGACACATCGTAAGCTGCCGCCTCTGCACCGTAATAACTTTCCACAACAGTACCATACGAATGATTCTGTACAACAATAGACGAGGAATTGTAATAGCTGTTTGGTTCAGGTACGAGGTTGTCAAAACTGGCTGAGCTGATACGGCTGCCCCACGCTGCCCCTTTTGTATTGTACCAGGTATTGCCGCCGCCAGCCATCATTGTTCCCATAACCGATGCATGACTGGATACAGTTGCTGCAGCGAATGTTGATGGGATGATGCGTCCTTTGAAATCGATATCACTCGTATCAAATTTTTGTTCTTTTACTGATAGATTGATTCCTGCTCCATTGAATAAAGGAAATCGGTTTTGAATAGTTGATATGCGGTTGGTTGCATAATCAATAAAACCAAACAGTAACTCTTCCTTTGCCTTTTGCTTTGTATCAATGGCAATTATCATTTCTTCTCTTGCTATATTTTCAAGCTCGTGCCAGTTACATTCAACGACAGCAATTTTTGCCGGTTCGTAAACAGAAATGAGCCGAATCGATTTGTTTTTTTGCAAAAGTTTTTCAAACTGTTTAAGATCGGTAACTGCAACAGTGTACAAATCTTTACCAGATGGTTTTGAAACCCGCAATTGAGCCTTTAACAATGGCAACAACTTATCCACAATTTTTTTATCTGTTTCTTGTGCATGTAGAATTGTGCCCAATAAAAAAAATATTGAACACAGGATCATTCTCCATCTTATTCTCTTGCCAACGAATGAATTGATTGAATAAAATCTCATCGTGTATAAATCTCCTTAAAAAAAATCAAACTCGTCTGCTGATTATTATTTGTGTAATCTTTCTTAGTGTTTTTACCTTTTGTTGAAACAAGCTTCTTCTTTGCAACAGCGCTGCAATCATTTCCAATTTACGTCTGATAAAAATAAATAATTTAATGTGTCAATCATTTTTCAACCTAAACACAGTTTAAACATGAGAAAAATTGTTTTTGTTTTCACCGCAATCGCATTTTCTGCCTTATTTTTTGTTGCTTGTAAAAAAGCTGCAAAAGAATCAATTGCTTCTGAAGTGTCGCAAGATGTTTTGAATCAAATTGCAGCACAAGGGTTTTCAACCGAAGGGGTTGTTCAAACAGAGGGAGGCTACCTTGTTGAAGGTGACATCCTGCTTACGCCTGATAATCTGAGGCAAACACCTACATCAAATGAGTTGATCTATGCAAACGAAGAGCACTACCGAACAACTTATCTCGTAAGTGGTTTGCCGAGAACGCTTACTGTAAAGCTGAACACCACACAGGCAAACTTTGTAGCAGCTACGGATGAAGCGATCCGTCGTTACAATGCCTTGAACCTGCGTGTCCGTTTTCAACGTATAACAGGATCAGCTACGGCAAACATTAATATTGTTACGTACTACCAGGTGAGTAATACATTGGGTTCAGCCGGATTTCCTACCAGTGGAGGAAATCCATTCAACCAGATTCGTATGAACACGTATTGGTACACTCCAAGTATTGCAGTAAACCCTTTGGCTACAACCATTGCGCATGAAATGGGGCATTGTATCGGTTTCCGTCATACCGATTATATGAACCGGTCGTATAGTTGTGGCGGTTCTGCAGTAAATGAAGGTTCAGCAGGAGTTGGAGCTGTTTACATTCCGGGTACTCCAACAGGGCCAAGTGCCGGTTCATGGATGCTTGCATGCGGAAGTACTGCATCATCGTTCAACCGTCCGTTTACCAGTGCAGATCAAACAGCATTGAACTATGTATACTAATTGATTTCATTGTATTTAAAAGGCATCCTGCAAAAACAGGATGCCTTTTCTTTTTCAGGAGATGATGCTGAACGTACTAAATACAACAGCATGCATTTCTTGAAACTTCAATTATTTTGTTTAACTTAATAACCTATTCTAAACCTAAACATTTTAAACATGAGAAAGCTATTTTCAATTATTACGGTGGTTGCATTTTCAGCACTTTTTATTGTAGCATGTTCAAAGGCTGCTAAAGAAGATGTACAGGCAGAAGTTTCGCAAGAAGTTCTGAGTCAAATTTCTGACTTGGGTTTTTCAACTGACAATGTGATTGCAGCTGATGGTGGTTTTATTGTTGAAGGTGACATCTTTCTGAATCAGGGTGATTTAAAAACGAAACAAACAGCACATAAACTGGTTGTTGCGAATGAAGAACAATACAGGACCACGAATCTTGTAAACGGCCCCCGCACAATCACTGTAAGTATTTCCGGCAATAACATTCCGGCTAATTTTTCCACTGCTGTAAATAACGCTATTGCCCGGTATAATGCTGAAGGTCTCACACTTACTTTTCAACGTGTAGCAAGCGGTGGCAACATTGTTATTCGAATTGTAAACTCCCGCCAGTACATTGCCTCTGCGGGTTTTCCAAGTGGAGGTAACCCGTATGGTTCTATCAGTTATGCAAAAACGTATACCACTTATGGAGTTGATTTTATGACAACCGTTGTTGCGCATGAAATTGGCCATTGCATTGGTTTCCGTCATACAGATTATATGAGTCGTCAGTACAGTTGCGGTGGTTCTGCTTACAATGAAGGTGCAAGTAGTGTAGGTGCAATACATATTCCCGGTACACCAACAGGACCTGATGCTAATTCATGGATGTTGGCTTGCTTAAGTGCAACAACAAACCGTCCGTTTAATAATAACGACAAAACTGCTTTGAATTATCTTTATTAAAAGCTGTATACGAAGTGTACGAAGGAAAAGCCTCCCGTTCGGGAGGCTTTTCTTATTTGCGGAAGTTCTTATATAAGTTGATGAGTGAATTAGTAGATGCATCATGCGATGACACTGCATCATCTGTTATTAACTCAGGCAGAATTTTATTGGCTAACTGCTTGCCGAGTTCCACACCCCATTGATCGAAGCTGTACACATTCCAGATAACCCCTTGTACAAATATTTTGTGTTCGTAGAGTGCAACTAATTCACCCAAAGTAAATGGTGTGATCTTCTTCAGAAGAATAGAATTGGTAGGACGATTGCCTTCAAATACTTTATAAGGGATCAATTCTTCTTTTACACCTTCAGCAATTACTTCTTCTTTTGATTTGCCATTCATGAGTGCTTCTGTTTGTGCAAAGAAATTACTCATGAGTTTTGGATGATGATCGCTCAGCGGATTATGGCTGATGGCCGGTGCAATAAAATCAGCAGGAATTAAATGAGTGCCCTGGTGGATCAATTGATAAAATGAATGCTGACCATTTGTGCCCGGCTCACCCCAAATGATCGGACCTGTACTGTAATCTACTTTATTGCCACTGCGATCAACATACTTACCATTGCTCTCCATATTTCCTTGTTGGAAATAAGCTGCAAAGCGATGCAGGTATTGATCGTAAGGAAGAATCGCTTCACTTTTTGCATCAAAAAAATTTACATACCAGGTGCCGAGCAATGCCATGATCACCGGAATATTCGTCGAAAATTTTTCTGTGCGGAAATGTTCATCGGCCTGGTAAGCACCTTTCAGTAATTCTTCAAAATTGTTATAGCCGATCGTTAATGCAATAGATAAACCAATGGCACTCCACAAACTGTAACGGCCACCAACCCAATCCCAGAATTCAAACATGTTGGCTTTATCAATACCAAACTTCACCACATCTTTTTCATTGGTAGATAAGGCAGCAAAATGTTTGGCTACATGTGCTTCATCTTTTGCATGTTCCAAAAACCAGTTTCTTGCACTGTGTGCATTGGTCATGGTTTCCTGCGTGGTAAATGTTTTGGATGCAATCAGGAATAATGTTTCATCAGGTGTAACCTTCTTCAGGGTTTCAGCAATATGTGTACCGTCAACATTACTTACAAAATAGGTTTCAATGCCATCTACCCAATAAGGCCTCAATGCTTCGGTGATCATCACTGGTCCAAGATCGCTGCCACCAATTCCAATATTGACGATGTATTTTATTTTCTTGCCGGTATAACCTTTCCATTCACCGCTGTGAATATTTGCGCAGAAATTTTTCATCTGTTCCAATACACGTTGAATATCGGGCATTACATTTTTTCCATCAACCAACACTTCTTTATCGGAAAAATTGCGAAGTGCTGTATGAAGCACAGCTCTTTTTTCAGTATGATTGATTACATCTCCACCAAACATTTTATCAATGGCTTCTTTCACTTTACACTCATCTGCCAATTGTAATAACAACTGCATGGTTTCTTCGGTGATGATATTCTTTGAATAATCAAACACCATATCATTTTCACAAGTGCTGAATTTTTGAAAACGATTTGCATCAGCTTTAAACAGATCACGCATGTGCACTTTTTTCATTTGTGCAGCATGAGCGGTTAATTGTTGCCAGGCGTTGGTTGTAGTTGGGTTAATCGATGAAAGCATGTTGAGTAGTTTAGGTTTGTCTTACGTTTAGTTATCAGCCAGTTTGCTGATCGAAATTTCTTTGTCTTTATGTAATTGTTCAATCAGTTTTTCCAGTCCGTCAAATTTCACTTCGTTCCGCAGGTGAAAGCGAACATGCACTTTTAAATGACGATTGTAAATGTCTTCATCAAAATCAAATAAATTTACTTCCACACTTCTGCGTGTACCATCAACAGTAGGACGGTTGCCAATGTTCATCATTCCTTTCAGCATGCTGGTTTCACCTTCAATCTGTGCTTCTACGGCATATACGCCATTGGCCGGAACCAATTTATCAGGATCCTGTATCTGCAGGTTGGCAGTAGGGTAGCCCAGTTTCGACCAAGTTTATTTCCTTCAATCACATTTCCTTTAAAGAAATACGGATAACCCAGTAATTGATTGGCGGTTTCAATTTCGCCATTGGAAAGTGCGTTTCTGATTTTGGTAGAGCTGATGGCTACTTCATTGATCAACTGCTGCGGAATTTCCTTCACCACATAGTTGTATTGCTCACCCATCTGTTCTAATAAACGATAATCACCTTCACGGTTGTTACCAAACTTATGATCGTAACCAATAATGATACGTGCAGGATGAAATCGATCCACCAAAAAGCTTTTGATATATTCTTCTGCGGTTTGTTCTGAAAATTCTTTGTTGAAAGGAACCACTACAAGATTGTCCAACCCCTGTCGTTTCAATAATTCGATCCGCTCATCTAATGTGGTGAGTTCAGCGATTTGTCTGTCGGGCTGAACGATCTTCCGGGGGTGTGGATAAAAACTGATCAGCACCGATTCGCCACCCGTTTCTTCCGCTTCCATTAAAAGCTGGCGGATGATCTGCTGATGACCAAGATGCACGCCATCAAACGTGCCGATGGTAAGAACGGCCCTGTTAAAAACGGGCAACTGCTGCAGACTTCTGTAAACCTTCATAATTTGAAGTGGCAAAAGTAACACATTTGATGCGTGGAAGTGTTAGTTTTGCGGCTCTCAAACACAGCAGCATGTCTTTATATAATCAACGGGGCGTATCGGCACAAAAGGAAGAAGTACACAAAGCGGTAGAACATCTCGATCAGGGATTATATCCCAATGCATTTTGCAAACTCTATCCCGATTATTTGGGTGGCGATGCCGATTGGGTAAATGTAACGCATGCTGATGGTGCCGGTACAAAAAGTATTCTTGCTTATTTGTATTGGAAAGAAACCGGTAACGCTTCGGTTTGGAAAGGCATTGCGCAAGATGCAATTGTAATGAATCTGGACGACCTGCTTTGCGTTGGGATCTATGATAATATTTTATTCTCTTCAACTGTTGATCGTAACAAAACAATTATTCCGGGTGAAGTGTTGGAGCAGATCATCAATGGTTCTGCAGAATTGTTTGCACAGTTGAAAGAATATGGTGTGAACATTCATTATCTCGGTGGTGAAACGGCTGATGTGGGTGATGTGGTGCGTACCATCGCTGTGAACGGAACAATGACAGCTCGCTGGCCAAAGAACAAAGTGATCAGTAATGATAAGATCAAAGCGGGTGATGTGATTGTTGGTTTGGCAGGATTTGGGCAGGCGAATTATGAGACATCCTACAACAGTGGTTTAGGAAGTAATGGCTTAACAAGTGCACGACATGATGTATTGGAAAAATATTATGCGCATCATTTCCCTGAAACATTTGAATCGAAGTTGAGTGATGATGTGGTGTATATTGGTAAACATCGGTTGGCTGATGAGTTAGATGCTGAGCGTAGTCGAAGCATAGGCAAAGGAGTACTGAGCGTAGTCGAAGGACGACTTACAATCGCTGATTTGTTACTTTCTCCAACAAGAACGTTTGCACCGGTATTGAAAGAAATTTTACAAAACCATTTTGATGCTGTACATGGTTTGATCCATTGCAGCGGTGGCGGACAAACTAAGTGTATGAAATATTTACCTGGGCCGATGAAAATTGTAAAAGATAATCTCTTTACACCGCCTATCATTTTTGATTTGATCAAAGATGCTTCCGGTGCAGATGCCCGTGAAATGTATCAGGTGTTTAACATGGGAACCAGACTTGAGATTTACACAAATGAAAAAGATGCTGATACATTGATCAACATCTCTAAATCGTTTGGTGTAGATGCACAGGTAATTGGCAGGGTAGAAGCGAGTGAGAAGAAAGAGTTGGTGATTAAGTTGGGAGATGAAGAATTGGTTTTTTGATTACACCAATTCTTCATATACATGGCATGAGCTCTATTTGTAACTTTTCTAATAGAGATTTAGAAAAATTCCCGGCATCGATTTTTTTAAGTTTCCATTTTTTAGTTTTACCCGTACCTCATCAAATGTAATAGTAGTACCGGGCGAAGCCTTTGAAACTAATTCCAACACGGAAGCATTAAATTGATTACTGTTAGTCACTTGTTTAAAAACTGGCTTTTCGAAACCATTTCCGGTAACGTATACAATAAATCCTGTGATTTCCCAATCTGGGTCTATATCTAATTGTCTGGAACTTTTAAACATATCGACTGACATTCTTCCTCCTTTAGACCCAGCTAGAGTGATGGATGGTTCTGGAGCGGGAATTACTTTAAAACGAACTTCTTCAATTTTCTTTTGATCTGTTTTATAATAGTATCCGATCTTGATAATAACTTCACCGGTCTTTAAATTTTTGAGAATATACCTGTTATCTTTCTTCTCAAGTATTCCTTGTGAAGTTTCAATTTCTAAATGGGTTTCAGGCACATCACTGATTGCAATCTTTAATGGATTTTCAATCGCTGCATAAAGAATATTGATATTTTCAGCAGCAATGGCTACGGTAGGTCTTATTTCTTTAGTTGTTACTTCAAAAACTCCATTACTGCCCTTTTCACCATATCGGTTTCTTCCTCCCAAACCGTCCATCGAATTTATTTGCCAGTTCTTATGTTCCTTATTCTGGTTGAGAAAGCTAATCATTTCTTCTTTTGTGATTACATTCCCGTTTAGAATATGAAGTCCGTGTTTTTCTGCAAACGATGCATAACCTTTTTCTTTTTGTTCGGATGTTTTAGTGGCATCTTTCATTCGTGCCCGGCCATATTTATCAAAAAAATGTACTGATCTTTTTACAACAGTTGCAACCGGAGTGCCGTTCTCCATTGCAGGTTGCCACTTCGGACTATCTTTTCAATAATTCAACACTGATCTTAGCCAATTCACTTTCAGTATTGGTCATTACCTGAATGTCTGTAATGGATCCATCTTTTTGAATAGTGAACTGTAGCATGCAGCTGTTATTTACACTAGTAGGATCTTTCTCAAGTGTTGCGATATGGGTTTCTAAAAAAGCCTCTACATATTTATTCCATTCTTTTGTTCCGCCTTTAAAATCAGCATTCGTTTCGGTTTTAATTAAAGACGTTTCTGATTTTTTTTCAGGAATAGTATCTGTACTGATAGATTGTTTTGCACTAAAGTCTATACTTTTTTTAAGCCCATCATCGGTAGGAATTTCAACAGACGGTGATTTCACTGACAGTGGAGTAGTTGAAACAGCATCGTTCTCTTTAATTTTTAAAGCAAACGCAGTAAATAAAATGGTTAGCAACGGCAATAGCAGTAGGCGACTGATGTAGCCCACTTTCGGGTTTTGAAGTTTGGAAAGCATAAGGAGTCTTCGTTTAATAGGTGAATAAAAAAATGGATTGGTGAGCGATAAGGTGTGGCCTGGAAATGCAGCAGTAAGGATCATAGCAGCAAGAGCAGAAGTGTCGCTATCTTTTACTGATTTCCGGTCGGCAATAAATTCATGGATCATGGTTAACTCTTTCCGGATGATCCAGAAGAAGGGGTTTATCCAGAACACAATTAATACAAGCTGCAGAAATAATTTATCGATACTGTGTTTTTCTTTTACATGAATCAGTTCGTGTTTGAAGATCTGTTGTCCTTGTGCTGATTCAAAATCAATTTCTCTGTTCCAGAATATATAATGGAGAAATGAGAATGGAGTGCCCTTTGCATCGGTATCAACAAATGTGAGGTCTTTCATTTTCCAATGTTCGTAAGCAGTGAGTAGTTTTTTGATCCGCAACAATGTTACAAGCAATGTTATAAAAAGCGCAATGGATACAAGCACATATAAAAGAATGCTTGCCTGCTCTTTGCTGAATGTTTCAGCAGCAACAGTTGTTTGCGCAGGAAACCAAACTTCATTGGTAGTAACACTTTGCAGAACAGTATAAGCCGGTAAGTTCTCCGGTTGCGGTTCTGTTATAAAACTGATCTTAATGAAAGGTAACAGTAACGATATAATAACTGCTGCCAGTAAATAAAACCGGTTCCAGCTATGAAATAATTTATTGCGGAGTGCAAGCCAGTAATAGCCGGTCAATACGCCGGAGCAAATCATTACTTTCAACAGGTATTCAGCAAAGGCAGTCATGGTTATTTCTTTTTCAGTGTTTGCAATAGAAGCTCCAGTTCTTCAATGCTCAGGTTGTTTTCTTTTACCATAAAGGAAACAGCATCTGAAAACGATCCTTCAAAATATCCTTTCACCAGGTTTTTCATACTGGCTTTTGAATAAATATCTTTCGACACGGCAGGGTAGTATTGATGCATGCGGCCAATCACATCGGCCTTCACATATTTTTTATCGATCAGAATTTTAAGAATCGTTGCCACCGTATTTTGATGTGGCTTGGGAACTGGCATTGCATCCACGATCTCTCGCAGAAAAGCTTTGTTGAGTTTCCAGATGATCTGCATCACCTGCTCTTCAGCTTTTGTAAGCGGTTTTAGTTTTTCCGTATTCATAAACCGAATGTATAACTAAAAAATTAGTTTAACAACTAAAAATTTAGTTAAAGAGTTTTTTTACCGAAAATCGAAACGTTTTAATGCAGAATAAAATGGAGAGATGGAACTTTTTTGATTACGCCACCGGATAGAACGTTTATATCGTCGATGGTGACGGTGGTTCCGGGAGCACATCTTGCAAGTAAGCGGGCAACATCTTTCGTAAAAAGATTGCCTTTGATATTTTCTAACATACCCGGTGCGGTTTCAAAACCTTTGCCTTGAAAATAAATTGTGTAGGATGTAACTGACGCAGAAGTATCAGCAGCTTTCACGTCTATCTTTTTCGCTGCTTTAAATTTCGCAGCTTGAATGTTGCCTCCGAACGATCCGGCAACCATTGCGGTTGGATCAATGTTTTTTTTGCGACTAACAGTGTTTGTTTGGGCAAATACGTTTGTAAAGCTGACAATCAAAAGAAGTGTAAATACGCTTTTCATTTACGATGCAGTTTTAATGAAGAGTTGGCGATATTTCGGGTATCATTAGTATATGTGAATTGGAGTAAAACGAATTCTTTTCTCCAATGATTAATCTGCCGGACGTTTAAATGTTACCTTTTGTCGACGCCATGCCTTAACCGGTTTGCCGGATTGATAGGCTGGAACCCATTTAGGACTCCCTTTTACGGCACTTACAAAAATCTCTGCCAAGTACGAATCAGTTAATGTGAGTGCTTCAACATTAATAATGCTGCCATCTGTATTAACAATAAACTGCACTTCGCATGTACCGTTGCTTTTTTTGTCTTTTAAAAGTTTCTTTAAACCCTTTTCAATTTTTGATTGTACATACTTATTCCAAAGTTGGTCACCACCCGGAAAATAGGATTCTACTTCAACCTTTCTAAATACTGAATCTGATAATTGAAGATTCGTATTTTGCGTAGTATCGTTTTGTTGACCAAAAAGTGCAGAAGAAACAAGTAGTAGGAGTAGAATCAATAAGTTTTTCATAAAATCAAAACAGTGTCTTTATAAGTATGTGAATTGTCTATTTTTGCCAAAAGCCAAATATAATGCCTCCAATCGTAGAAATAAAGAACGTTAATATTTACCAGAGTGGAAATTTGATCCTGAGTGATGTGAATCTTACCGTCAATGAGGGAGAGTTTGTGTACCTCGTTGGTAAAACGGGAACAGGTAAATCATCATTACTGAAAACCTTGTATGGTGAATTGCCTTTAACAGACGGTGATACCACTGTTGCGGGTTTTAACCTGCGACAAATGGATTGGAAGAAAGTTCCGTTTTTACGCCGCAGTCTGGGCGTGGTGTTCCAGGATTTTCAATTGTTGACCGATCGCAATGTACACGAGAATTTAAAATTCGTGTTGAAGGCAACCGGTTGGAAAGATGAAAACCTGATGGAAGAAAAGATCAATGATGTGTTGGATAAAGTGGGCTTGAAATCGAAAGGGTTTAAAATGACCTTTGAAATGAGCGGTGGCGAACAGCAACGTGTGGATATTGCACGTGCACTGCTCAACTCTCCGAAATTAATACTGGCCGATGAACCGACAGGTAACCTCGATCCGGAAACAAGTGATGAGATTATGAACCTGCTCATACAGGTTGCAAAAGATTACAATACAGCGGTGATTATGGCAACCCATGATTTTATGGTAATCAAAAAATTCCCTGCACGCATGGTAAAAACAGAAGGCGGTAAAGTGTGGGATAATGCTACTGTAGAACACGCATAAGCTGCTCTGCATTTTTTTTGTTGTTGAAATGCTGCTGTAACAAACCTTCCCGTAATTCAACATCATCATCCGTAAATGCTTTGTGAAATAAACGGAATGCATGATATTTCAACTCCGTTGGGTTATTTGCTAACTGGCAGGCTTTCTCCAATCCTGTTCCGTGCAGCATGGCATCATTCACCAATACATGTCGGCCTTTAAACAAAGCATTCAGTAATTTTAATTTAATACCTGAATTTGTGAACGAGGGTAATATATGTAACTGGGCTTTGTGCATCAGATCGTTCAACTCAGCTTCGGTGGGGTTTGAAACAATACAGGTATGTGCCCGTTTATGTGCCAGCTCAATCAATTTTGCTGACGGGTTTTTTCCTGCTACCACAAACGGTATTTCAAGGTCACGAAAAATTTTCTCCAATAACCAGATAGCTGTTTTTTCATTTTCAGCTACTGATAAATTTCCATGATACAATGCAAATGTTCCTGTTCCTGTTTTACAGGTTACCATATTGTTGGGAATAAATGCAGGGAGATAGGAAACACGATTTGCTTTGAATTGTTTCTTATAGGTGATGCAATCATCTTGCGATAGCGCAAGGATGGAATGATCTTTTAGTGTTGCTTCATATCGTTTGAGCAACCTGCTCTCATGATGCATGTACGCTTTTCGTACCACCGATATTTCCCATTGTCCCAATTGCTTATAATATTCAAATTCGGTGTTGTGTAAACGGATAGCAATATTTTTTTTCTTCACTGCACCAGTTGTAAGTCCATAAGTTGTATGTACGCCTTCAAACAAAACAGGATGTTCATCCGCATTCAACCGTTCCCATAGTTCCTCATCATTGCGTGATGCGACAATGTAAGGCAGTTGCAATGAAAAACCTTTGTGCCCTTCCTGTCGTTTATAATAATGGACTGATGCACAATATTTTTCCAATTCAGGTTGTATGCCTCTTCCATATTCAAAACAATGCAAATGCACAGCTACACCAATGGCATGCAATGCTTTTATTTTATAAAACACATCAATAATACCACCGTAATCGGCAGGGAAGGGGACATCAAACGAAACGATATGGATCTGTTTACTCAAGGGTATGTTTGTAAAATGAGATAAGTATTTTTTCTTCTTCCTGCCAGTTCAATTGTTCAGCGGCTTTTCGGCAGTTGAATTTCAAGCGTTCATATAGAACAGTATCGGTGAGCAAAAGGTTTAAACCCGTTGCAATTGATGCCTCACTCGTATCGGGAATCAGTAACGCAATTTCATATTGATCATTGATCGTACGGTAAGAGGGGAAGTCAATACACAACTGCGGAATACCTGCCTGTATATAATCAAAGAACCGGTTGGCCAGCGAAAGATAATTACTTCGTCCGTTGTTTTCGAACAATGTAATGCCTGCATGGGCTTGCGATGTAATTGCTCTCAATTCCTGCGGCGTTCGTTTCCCTTTTAATAAAACCTTTTCCTGCAGTTGATGTTGCCGGATCAGTTCATCTGTTTGTTGCAGAAAATTTCCATCCCCATAAATCTGGAGAGGAGCTGATACATTTTTCATGGCCGGGATCAGTGTTTCAAAACTTCGTCCTTCGTTTACGGCACCCTGGTAGAGGAAGAAGGTTGAAGGATTGAGGGCTGAAGGTTTAAGGTTGAAGGTTGAAGGTTGTTCACTGCCTTCCCTATGCCCTTCACCTTCTACCTTTGGCCTCTTAACGGGAACATTCCTTACCACTTTATACTTCACTCCATACATATTTTCAAATTCATCAGCAATCGGTTCGCAAACAGTATAACCATGTTTGAATTGCGGAACAGCATAGCGTTCGATCCATTTCCAGACCTTGTAACGTGAAGGGCGTGTTATAATTTCTTTCATCTCACAAAACAATTCATGTGCATCATACACCCGTTTGGTTTTTTTCAATTTCGATGCAAAGAGGCAGGGGAGAATGGTATCGAGATCGATGGCACAAATGCAATCTGCTTTTTGAAACAGTAACCAGATAAACAAGCGCAGATTATATTCAGCATAAAATAAAACTCCCTTGCTGAAAAAACAAACCAATCGTTTTTGTGAAAAGAGCTTGCTGTCTAACGGTGAAGATGTTTTCAACTTTCGGCCCACCAGTGTTACTGCATAACCTTGCTGCGCTAACGAACTACAGATGCGGATCATCCGTTGATCGTATGTCAGGTCGTTGGTTACAGTACAGATGATGCTTGCCAAGCTGAAAATTTAGCTGGCAAGATAGTTCAAATGAATGTTTAACTTACTGCTTATTGTTCAATTCAACTCGTTTTTATGGAAGAACTCATTAAACGGTTTTATACAGCTTTTGCCAACGGCGATGGACAAACCATGGAAGCTTGCTACCATCCCGCAGCCACATTTACCGACGAGGTATTTGTTGGATTAACAGGAGCCGAAGTGCCGGCCATGTGGAAGATGCTCATTGAACGAAGCAAAGGGGAACTGGAAATTACCTTCAGCCATGTGCAGGCCACTGAGCAAACAGGCAGTGCCGATTGGGTGGCAGTGTATATTTTTTCATCTACCGGCCGCCGGGTCATCAACCGGATCCACGCTGAGTTTGAATTTAAGGACGGGAAAATATTCCGCCATACTGATTCGTTCGATCTCCATCGCTGGGCCGGTCAGGCCATGGGCTGGAAGGGCAAATTGCTGGGCGGCACCTCTTTTTTCAGGAAAAAAGTACAAAAAACAGCCCGTGAAGGTCTCAATCGCTATATTTCAAAGAATTTTTAGCCCGCCTTTTTCTTGCTTTTAAACAGTTTTCCCCTACCTTTGCCGCCAATTTATAGATGAAAAATTTGGATGTCAATTAAAAAAATCTGAGATGTCAGCAATTACAAAAGAAAAAAAAGCAAGCATTTTCGCAACTTACGGTGGTAACGAGAAAAACACCGGTTCAACTGAAGGACAGATCGCTCTTCTTACTGAGCGTATCAGCCACATCGCAACCCATCAGAAAGTAAATAAGAAAGATTTCTCCACAAACCGTGGTCTGATGCAGTTGGTAGGTCAACGCAAAAGTTTACTCAGCTATCTGAGTAAAACAGACTTGGTTGCTTACCGTGCGTTACTTGAGAAATTAGGTCTCCGTAAATAACACGGATATGTAAATAATTCATTATTCCCAACACAGTTAATGCGGTTGGGAATTTTGTTTTTGTTACAGGTTTCTCCCTTCAATTCATTATTCACTGAATTGCCTGTACGGCTCTCTTCCCGCCTGCCTGCCGTCAATTCAAAAACAACATTTTTAGTATGTTATCACAACCTATCAGTAAATCATTCGATTTGGGTGATGGCCGTATTGTTACCATTGAAACCGGTAAGCTGGCCCGCCAGGCCGATGGTGCTGTAACCGTTCGCCAGGGCAATTGTATTTTGCTCGCAACCGTTGTTGCCAATAAAGACCCAAGAGATGGACAGGATTTCTTCCCATTGTCTGTTGACTACCAGGAAAAATTCGCTTCTGCGGGTCGTATTCCCGGTTCATTTTTTAAGCGTGAAGCAAGATTGAACGATTATGAAATTCTCACCAGTCGTTTAATTGATCGTGCATTACGTCCGTTGTTCCCTGAAGATTATTTGTGCGATGTGCAGGTATTGATCAGTCTCGTTTCATCTGATGCAGAGGTAATGCCTGATGCATTGGCTTGTTTGGCTGCATCGGCTGCATTAGCTGTTTCAGATATTCCGATCAAAGAAATTATTTCGGAAGTACGTATTGCAACTGTTGACGGTGAAATGGTGATCAATCCAACCCGTTCACAATTGGCAAGAGCAAGTTCTGAATTCCTCATTGCTGCTACCGAAAAGAATCTGATGATGGTGGAAGGTGAAGCAAAAGAGTGCAGTGAAGAAGATTTAGTGAAAGCATTGGAAATGGCACATGATGCTATCCGTATTCAGATTAAAGCGCAGGCTGAATTAAGAGATCTGAAAGCTGTTACAGGCAAGCGTGATTACAAAAAGCCGGAAGCTAAATGAAGAGATCAACCAAAAGGTGATCGCTTTTGCAAAAGATAAAGTGTATGCTATTTCAAGAGCAGGCAGCGCCAAGAACGAACGCAGTGAAGCTTACAGCAAACTGAAAGAAGAGTTGATTGCAAGCCTCGGCGAAGAAGCAACCGATGCTGATAAAAAGTTTGCAAAGAAATACTACGAAGATCTGAAATGGGAAGTAGTACGTAATATGATCCTTGAAGATCGTGTTCGTTTGGATGGCCGTAAGTTAGATGAGGTACGTCCGCTTGCAATGGAAATTGAACCATTACCAACACCACACGGTTCGGCTTTGTTTACTCGTGGTGAAACACAATCATTAACAACTGTAACGTTGGGTACAAAACTCGATGAGTTGTTGGTGGAAAGTGCGGCAAACAGTAACTATTCAAAATTCTTCCTGCATTATAATTTTCCTCCCTTCTCAACAGGTGAAGTGAAAATGATGCGTGGCGTTGGTCGTCGTGAAGTTGGACATGGTAATCTTGCTCAACGTTCATTAAAACAAATGATGCCGGGTAGTGAATATCCATACACCGTTCGTGTTGTGAGTGATATTCTTGAATCAAATGGTTCATCATCGATGGCGACTGTTTGCGCCGGTTCACTGGCGTTGATGGATGCAGGTGTGCCAGTGCAAAAACACGTAAGTGGTGTTGCAATGGGATTGATCACACGTGGCGATGGTAAGTATGCGATCTTAACTGATATTCTTGGTGATGAAGATCATCTGGGTGATATGGATTTTAAAGTAACCGGTACACGTGAAGGTATTTGCGGTGTGCAGATGGATATTAAAGTAGATGGTTTGAGTATGGATGTAATGCGTGAAGCATTGAACCAGGCAAAAGCAGGTCGCTTACATATTCTTGATGCCATGTATGAGTGTATGCCGGAAGCACGTCCTGAGGTGAAACCACATGCACCACGTATGGAGAAACTGATCATCGATAAAGAATTTATTGGTGCAGTGATCGGACCAGGTGGTAAAGTGATTCAGGAAATTCAGCGTGAAACAGGAACTACGATCACGATTGAAGAAGTAGGTAACTACGGTGAAGTAAGCATCTTCTCACAAGAGAAAACAGGATTGGATAAAGCTGTTGCTTGGGTGAAAGGAATTGTGATGGTTCCGGAAGTAGGTGGTGTATATGAAGCTACTGTAAAAGGAATCAAAGAATTTGGAGCCTTTGTAGAATTCCTGCCAAAGAAAGAAGGTTTATTACACATCAGTGAAATAAGCTGGAAGCGTTTGGATAGCATGGAAGGTGTACTGAATGTAGGTGATGTGGTGAAAGTAAAATTGATTGGTTTAGATCCACGTACCGGTAAGTTTAAATTGAGCCGCAAAGCGTTGATGCCAAAACCAGATGCAGCTCCACGTCCGCAGGTACAGCCACGGAACGAAGAAGGAAAAATGGTGAAGAGCGTCTTTAATTTCATTTAAATAAATGACCTTTACGGTCCCGCCAAAAGCGGGACCTTTTTTATTACATATGGACAACTATATTAAGATAAGCATCTCCGTTAGCTGATGAACAGGAGCAGGAATTATTACTTGCGTTACTGAGCGACGAAGGCTATGATGGCTTTGAAGAAAGTGAAGATCAACTCAACGCTTTCATCAGTGAGAATGAATTCAATGAAGCCGTGTTGATTGAATTGTTACAGCCTTTGTCAAAAGAATATCAAAAGGAAATGATCGCTCCCCGCAACTGGAATCAGGAATGGGAAGAGAATTATGAGCCCGTGATCGTGCATGATTTTGTGGCCGTACGTGCTCATTTTCATCAACCCATCACAACTGTGCAGCACGAAATTGTGATCACTCCAAAAATGAGTTTTGGTACAGGGCATCATGCCACCACCTGGCAAATGATGAAACAAATGCAGCAGATCGATTTCAGCAACAAAACAGTTTTTGATTTTGGCTGCGGTACAGGTGTGCTGGCCATCCTTGCAGAAAAGCTTGGTGCAACGGATGTATTGGCTATCGATAACGATGAGATTTGTGTTGAAAATTCATTGGAGAATGTAACGAACAATCATTGCAAAAACATTCTTGTAGAAAAAGCAACCGCACCACCGGACCAAAAGAAGTTTGATATAATACTGGCCAACATCAACCGCCATATTCTGCTCGCAACAATGGGAACAATGGCCGCTGTATTAAACAGCAATGGTTATTTACTCATCAGTGGATTCTACGCAGCCGAAGATCAATTACTCATTGATGCTGCAAACAATCAGCAATTACAGTTGCAACAAACATCGGAGCGGAATCAATGGAGTTGTTTATTGTTCAGCAAACAGGCATAAGATGAACCTTGGTTTGTTGATCATAGCAGCTTATCTCATCGGTTCCATTCCAACTGCTTACTGGATCGGAAAGTTTTTTTTCAATATTGATATCCGTGAACACGGCAGTAAAAATATGGGCGCCTCCAATACCTTTCGGGTATTAGGTGCTGTGTGGGGAATTGTGGTGTTGCTGATCGATATGGGAAAAGGAATGGCTGCGGTGCAACTGGCGCAAGCTGTTGATCCGTCTTCATGGTTAGGAACGGAACTTACATTCTGGAAACTGATATTCGGATTAACTGCAGTTGCCGGACATATCTTCCCCATATTCGCAGGTTTCAGAGGAGGAAAAGGTGTGGCTACATTATTTGGAGTAGTGATCGCTATTCAACCGTGGACAGCACTCATTAGTGTAGGCGCTTTTTTGATCGTCGTATTTTTAACGAAATATATTTCACTCGGATCCATTATTGCCGTTGTTGTATTTACAGCTTGCGTTTGGTTTGCTGTAGTTGAAACGAATGTGTACATGCGTTGGTTTTCGGTGATTGCAGCAGCATTGGTGATCGGGATGCATTGGCCCAATATCCGCCGGTTATTTTCAGGAACAGAAAACAAGTTTAACGGTTTCAGAAAGAAGAAAAAACCTTAACATTCTGTAGCATATACTGTGTTTAAACTTGGTATGCAAATTGAAATCCATAAAACAAATCAATGAACGATGAAAAAAATACTCAGCTCATTTGTTGTTTTTGCCTTCCTCATGATAGGTTGTGCAAAAAATCAGGTAACAGGCCGCAGTCAATTGAAGTTATTACCTGAAAAAGAGTTACAGTCGTTGGCAACACAGCAATACCAGCAATTTTTGTCGCAGAATAAAATAGTGCCGGTTAGCGTAAACAAAGATGCCGAAATGGTAAGACGTGTAGGTACTCGTATTGCATCGGCCATCACTCAATATTTACAGAAGGAAGGGAAAGGCGATTTGCTGGAAGGCTACAAATGGGAATTTAATCTGATCGACAATAAAGAAGTGAATGCATGGTGTATGCCCGGCGGTAAAGTGGTTGTGTACACTGGGCTGTTACCTGTTACACAAAACGAAGCAGCGCTGGCAGTAGTAGTGGGCCATGAAATTGCCCATGCCATTGCATTGCATGGCAACGAACGCATGAGCCAAGGTATGGCACAGCAATTAGGAGGCGTGGCGTTATCTGTGGCAGTTGCCAATAAATCTGCTGAAGCACAAAACTTGTTCATGACAGCCTA
>CAWHOR010000059.1:0-18891 GCA_963830845.1 uncultured Bacteroidota bacterium
GTGGCAGCGTCGGTTGTTGCTGGTTCCGTTTCGTTGTTGCAGGCAAGCATTAATCCAATAATGCTGATCACCAGGAAAACATGTTTCATGTGTCGGTTGGTTTTGAGTTTACAAATAGAAGTGGGCAGCAATCAATGGGGTGGAACTAACGCAAGCAATCAACGGGGTGGGGTTCTGATGAAGAAAGTTAGTGATTGTAATTGGTAAATGAGCAGATAATTTCAGCAACTTTTTTACACACAGTTGTTTGCTTTTACGACTGACTGTTGATTAATTCAGTCAAAACTTCGTCTTGTTTTTCTACAGTTCATGTTGTGTGCTTTTTATGTGCTTTCTTTGCAACCTTATTTCATTTATTCTATTCGGTTTATCATGACAGCGATTCTCTTGTTTTTTACATTGCATTGGTTTTTAAGTTTGTTCTTTCATTCGTTCTTTCTCCATCGTTATGCTTCCCACCAGATGTACACGGCCAAGCCGGGCTGGGAAAAAACATTTTATTTCTTAACATGGTTTGTACAGGGCTCTTCGTTTTTGGTGCCACGTGCTTATGCAGTAATGCATCGCATGCACCACGCTTACAGCGATACAGAGAAAGATCCGCACTCGCCACATTTCTTTAAAGACATCTGGCAAATGATGGTGCACACTGCACGCATTTTCAGTGGATTTGTTACCGGTAAAAATGTGCCCGATCCGGAGTTTACACGTGAATACTTACCTGTTTGGGATAAGCTCGATAAGTTTGGTCATAACAATATTACCCGTGGGTTTTTTATTGCAGGCTATGTTGCCTTCTATTTCTTTTTTGCACCCAGCTTCTGGTGGTTCCTGTTATTGCCGATTCATTTTTTGATGGGGCCTATTCAGGGTGCTATCGTAAACTGGTTTGGTCACAAGATGGGTTACCGCAATTACAAAATTGAAGACCACAGCAAAAACACAACGCCATGGGGTGTATTGCTGATGGGTGAACTGTTTCAGAACAATCACCACAAGGATAAAGACAATGCCAACTTTGCCCGTAAGTGGTACGAATTTGATTTAACCTTTTTGATTATGCGTGTGATGCATGCGTTGCGTATCATTCGTTTAAAGCCGGTGCATTTGCCCCAGAACAAACAGCAACATTAAGTTTACTACTGATCATACTTGAACGGCCGTTGGATTTTTCTGACGGCCGTTTCTTTTGTGAAATATCGTTGCCGGGAAGACGGTAAGGCGGGGACGAACACAGAAAAAATAGGCAACAGTCAATATGCAATATGCAAATAGAAGTGATAACCTTTTCTTGAACATTGCTAATTGCCTCTTGTCTGTTGCTCATTGCCCATTGTCTATTGCCTATTATTCCTCTGGTCATGATTTCTTAACATGGAACGTTGTAACAAATTTGCGCCACTGTCTACCTATCAGAAAACAAAAATGATGACAACAGAAAAAGCAACAGCAAAAGACATCAGCCCGGTTATCAACCGCTGGGGTTATGTGGCGTTCGTTTTAGTAAGTCTTTACTTTCTGTTTGTAAGTAAGGATATTGTTACTGCAGCATCCAACCTCGGAATCGCATTGATCTTCGATCCGTTTAACCCGGCTGTGAAGTGGACTAACCGAAAAGGCTGGCAAAAAGCATGGCTCGTGGTGCACGTGTTACTAACGCTTGGTTTGTTTGTGTATGGTTTCCTAATAAAGCGTTAACGTGAATAGTTGATAAGCGGTGTGCCGTTCATCATGAATCCATTGCACACGGTTCTGTTGTTGTATACTTTGGTGCTGTGCAACACATCGAGTTTGTTCATACCGATCACTTCGAAACCAACTACTACCGGCATTATGTAACGGGGCCCTTGGCGTTGTTCATTGAATTTTTCTGGCAAACAAAATTTGAACATCTCTGGCAGAAATATCCGGAAGGTTTTAGTGATGTATTGTTTCCCAATCTTGGTTATTCCTATCTCATTAATCTGGGTACGCCTTATTCCATGCAGATCGAGCAGAACAAACAACAACTGCGTGGCGATGGTTTTTTACCAAGGCTCAATCATATTGAAGCATTTCATCAACCCGGTAATGTAGTGTTTGGTATTAAGTTTAAAGTGAGTCCGGTGATCTTTGAGAAAAAAGTAAATTTTTCTGAATACAGCGGCACCATGTTTCCCTTGAGTTACCTCATGGAACAAACGGTGATCAACAATGTAAAACAGTTGTTTACGTTTGAAAAACGGGTGCAGTATTTAACCCGGCATTACGAGCAGATCATTGAGCAATACCAGGGTTCCTTAAAGCCCATCAGTATTGTTACTTCCATTTTGCAAAAAGCAGTGATCGATAATAGTTTTCATACAGCAGTAGAAGACCTGGCTTTACAGCATCATGTTTCCACCCGCACACTCCAACGTTATTTTGAAACCAGTACCGGACTCAGCAGCAAACAGGCCTTGCAGGTACTGCGCATACGCAAAGCCGTTAGTCATATCATTTCCCGTCCGCAAACATTTCACTACGGCGTGTATGGCTATTACGATTACAGTCACTTCTACAAACATCTCCGCCAGTTTTTACAAAAAGACAGTCTGCTGCATTTACAACCCCATTTACAGTTACTGCAGATTGCAAGGAAGAAAGAATTGAGATAGAAAGGTACAAGGCGAAATACAAGGCATAAGGTTCAAGAAATACAATTGGCAATGAGCAATAGTTAATAGGCAATTGACAATCAGCAATAGGCAAAAAAACACAAACATTTTGTGTATCAGGTTTTGCTTATTGCCCATTGCTTATTGCTTATTATTTTTTCTCAGCAAGCTGAGAAAAAAGAGGGCCGGCAAGACTACCAGCCCGATATCAACATGAGAAAAAATGTATCTAATTAATAGAGTCACTGATTGCAGAGATTAAAACCGATGTCTCTGCTTTTATCAAGGTCATCATTGCAATCACATCATCTGCGGTCTTTATTGGGCACGTTGGCGTTCTTCTTCTGATGCGGTTGTTCTTCTTCTCGCCTGTGCTACTTTATTACTTCCAAAGCGATAGGTGAAGCTGAGGTTGGCTACTCTTGTTTCACGGTAGGCTCTCCATATTTCGATATAATTATTATAGGTGATCGTTGCACGTGGCAGATTGGTCCAGAAAATATCGGTGATGTTGAACCGTACTTGTCCTTTTCCTTTCCACAAACTTTTTTGTATACCTGCACCAACACCCCATTGCGGACGCATCACCATAAACCCATATTGTCCACCGGAATTATAGTTACCAAACAATTCACTGGTCCATCCTTTTCCAAAGGTGAATGTGTGGTTGCTGCTGAGGTTTACAACAACCTTTCCGTTATCCAATGTGGTTCCTGCAAGGGTTCCATTGAAGTGATTGTAAAAAACATTGGCGTTGTTCATCATGTTCCACCATTTGTTGATGCGGATGGGTGCAGCTATTGTTAAGCCGTAGTAATCAGACGAAGAAAGATTGACCGGAATCTGCACCGTGATGTTGTCATCGGCCGGGATATTTGGGAACGCATCTTTGAATCGGGTGATCACGATGTTCTGATTACTTTTTGTGCGACTATAGCCCAAAGTGAAGTTGATATTCTTCATCGTGTAGTTCAACTCGTAACTCCAGGTGAACTGTGGTAACAATGATGGGTTGCCGGTTGAATAGGTTGTTACATCAATTAAGAACAGGAAGGGGTTGAGTTGCGAATAATTGGGTCGGTCGATACGGCGACTAACGGATACGCCCAGTGTATGATCTTCATGTAATTTGTAGTTGAAGAATGCACTGGGGAATAATTGTGTGTACGATGAATCCCAGGTTACATTTCCTTTTACCTGTTTTGTTTTTACATTGGTATTCTCAGCACGTAAGCCGATCTGCAGATCAAACTTCTTGTATTCCTTTTTGAAGTTGGTATAGGCTGCATTAATATTTTCATCGTAATAAAAATGATTGGTCTTGTTTTCATCATCCACCGGCGTTCCGTTGCTCATATCAAAAAAGCGTGCATCATTATCGGCATGTACCAGGCTTGTTTTAAATCCTGCTTCAAAACGTGCGTTGTTTTTTAACGGATGTACATAATCTGCTTTTGCCGTTGCAAGACGAAGAATACCATCCTGCAATCCGTCTAAAATATAATCGGGTTGCAACTGTCCGCCATTGAGATTATAATATTGCGTAGCTACCCGTGAATTATTGGCTGATCCAAAATACCCCATGTCAATATCAGCTGTCAATTCTCTTCCTGTACTGTCGAAGGTATGTTTGATGTTTACATTCCCCACTACATTCCGGTTACTGCTTCTGTTTCTTGTTTGAGTACGGAAGGTGAAGAGGGGTTGTTTGTTTCCATCAATTACAACCGAGCTATTATTATTAAATGGATTGATAAAATTCAAATTGCTGTTCACCACAAAACCGATCACTGTTTTTTTTGATGGAAAGAAATCGGCACCTAAACGAAGTGTATGTAAGTCGAGTGGAATTTTGGTGTAATTATTTTTTTCATCTTTTCCGGTAAACACACCAGCATCGGTGTAAAAATTCCGATCGAGCAACAGATTGTTGAGGTTCATCCGGTAGGCATAGTTGTAGCCACCAAACAAATTCATGATCTTGTTGCGATGGTTGAAATTAATTCCTCCGTTTGCTTTTGGATATACGCCTTGTCCGTACCCGGCCGTAATGCTGCCATTGGTTCCAAAACGTTGATCTTTTTTCATGCGGATATCAATGATGCCTGCATTACCCGCCGCATCATATTTAGAAGATGGGTTGGTGATTAGATCAATCCGTTCAATAGCATTGGATGGAAGGCTGCGTAAATAATTTGCTAAGTCTGCACCACTCATGGGTGTTGGTTTGCCATCGATCATGATGATCACACCGCTGCGTCCACGCATGCTCAGGTTATCATTCGCATCAATTAAAATACCGGGCGAACGTTCCAGTACATCAAATGCAGAACTGCCTGCACTTACGACACTGTTTTCTACATTCACCACAATACGATCTCCAAGGCGTTGAATAAATGGTTTCTTGCCGGTTACTTCAATGGTTTTTAATTGTGTAGCAGATGGACGCAGCACCTGATCAGCAACCGTTACTGATGTCTGCGTTTCGGAAAGGGTAATAACGGTTGAGAATTGTTTTTCGTGATTCACAAGCGTTGTGCGGATGATATACGTTCCGAAAGGGATCGCTTCAAATTCAACCAGTCCGGCTTTATCAGACAATGCTGTTTTCACTAAGGAAGAATCGTTGCTGCGGAGTAATTCGGCTGTTGCATTTTCAACCGGTTGCTGATCTTGATTGGCAACTTTCAATGTAATTTTTCCACGCACGGATGTTTGTGCTGCTGCAGCAATGCAAGCAAAAAAAAGGATGATAAGGTTTAACGTAATTTTCATTTGTTCAAGTGTTGAGCTACACCCGAATCAATAACCTGTTTTTTCAAACAAGTGAATACGAATATGGCTTGTTCCATATTGCATGATGATTCGGTTCAACAAATGTTGCTGAAAAACGAATGCTATCGTAGCAATTAATGACAGGCAGTAAAACGAAAAAGATAAATGGAGTTAACAGTTCTAAAAAGCTGTCAGAAATTTACAGAAATGATGTGCATCATCTCTTATCTTCCCATATACACCATCAGTATCTGCACATCGCTTGGGTTTACACCGGAGATGCGTGATGCCTGTCCTAATGTTTGTGGTTTGATCTTTTTAAATTTCTGCAATGCTTCTGTACTGAGTGAAGAGAGTTTGTTGTAATCAAAGCTCGATGGAATTTCAAGATCTTCCAGTTGACTCATTCGTTGTACGAGTTCTTTTTCTTTTTCAATATATACATCATATTTCACCTGTATCTCTGCCTGTTCTGCAATTTCTGCGGTAGGCGTTCCCGTTAGTTCTTGTAATGTTGGTGAAGCAAGGATGAGTTGTTGTAGTGAAATGCCGGGGCGTAATAATATCTGCGCAGCTTTTTGTTTCTGTGTTAACGCAGCACTGTTGTTGGCTTCAAGAAATGAATTGATTTCTTCCGGTGCCAATGAAATGTCGTTGAGCGTTTGTTTGATCTTTTCTACGGCTTCAAGTTTGTTTCTTGTTTTATCCATTCGTTCCTGTGTAGCCAATCCCATTTTGTAGCTGAGTTCTGTCAAACGCAGATCCGCATTATCCTGACGCAACAAGGTGCGGTATTCAGCACGACTTGTAAACATGCGGTATGGTTCATCGGTTCCTTTGCTGATGAGATCATCAATAAGAACGCCGATGTAGGCATCGCTTCGTTTCAAAATGAACGGCGCCTGTTCGGTTGCTTTTAAATGGGCATTGATGCCCGCCATTAATCCCTGGCAGGCTGCTTCTTCATAACCGGTAGTGCCGTTGATCTGTCCTGCAAAGAAGAGGTTCTGGATCTGTTTTGTTTCGAGCGAATAGGTTAACTGAGTAGGTGGAAAGAAATCATACTCAATAGCATAACCCGGACGGAACATCCGTGCATTTTCAAAACCTACCACTTTACGAAGTGCTTCGTATTGAACTTGCTCTGGTAATGACGTGGAGAATCCGTTTACATAGATCTCAACAGTATTCCAGCCTTCCGGTTCTACAAACAGTTGATGACGCTCCCTTTCTGCAAAGCGGTTGATCTTATCTTCTATACTTGGGCAATAGCGTGGACCCATACCCTGAATGCGTCCCTGGTACATGGGGCTACGATCGAACCCGGTTTTTAAAACATCGTGTACGGCTGCACTGGTGTATGTAATATAACAGCTTCGTTGCTCGGCAGGTTTAATAATGGGCACATCCATATAAGAGAAGCCGGTGATCTCATCGTCGCCCTTCTGCTCTTCCATTTTGGAATAATCGAGGCTGCGTCCGTCAATACGGGGAGGCGTGCCGGTTTTCAAACGATCACTTTCAAAACCCAATTCTACCAATTGCTCAGTGATACCGGTGGAGGCCTTTTCGGAGATACGTCCGCCGCCCAGTTGTTTTTCGCCGATATGGATGACGCCGTTCAAAAAGGTGCCGCTGGTTACTACCACGGCTTTCGACCTGATCTCATGACCAAGCCCGGTAATGACTCCATTGCAATACCCATCTTTTACAAGCAAACCCTTCACCATGTCCTGGTAAAAGTCAACATTCGGAGTTTGCTCCAGCATTTCCCGCCAGGTAATGGCAAACAACATCCGGTCGTTTTGTGTACGTGGGCTCCACATGGCCGGACCTTTGGACCGATTGAGCATCCGGAACTGAATCATGCTTTTATCGCTCACAATTCCACTATAGCCTCCAAGGGCGTCAATTTCCCGTACGATCTGCCCTTTTGCAATACCACCCATGGCCGGGTTACAGCTCATTTGGGCAATGGTTTGCATATTCATGGTAATGAGCAATACTTTGCTACCCATGTTGGCCGCCGAAGCTGCAGCCTCACAACCGGCATGTCCGGCGCCTACTACTATCACATCGTATTCTGGAAACATAAGCCGCAAAGTTAGCCAACTTGTTTTCGTTTAACCATCAGGAAATTGGCAGCAAAGGTCTAGCGACCCAGTTTCTTGATCAATTCTGCTTCTTTCTTTACCTCTTCGATATCTCTCCCTGAATTCAATAGTTCAAATTCATAGGAACTAAAGCCTTCAATATGCTTTAGGTAGTCTTTATACTGGTTAATAAACTCCGTTTGTTGAGTGGTTGAAATCATCTCCGATATTTCAATCCGGCTGATCTTATCCAATAAAGCCCGGCAAACCTCATAGCCTGTTTCATTATACAATCCCTCGAAGTAATCCTTTGCCATCAACACATCTACCCGATTACCACGATCCTTATTTTTCTGCACAGCTTCCACCCGTATATTGGTGAAGTTCCAACAGAGCATTAATTCACTATCGTCGACAAAATCAAAATAGGTAACGGGTATAATATGATCAAACTGCCAGTGGGTGCCGAAGTTGTCCCAAGAGAGGTCAGGTGAAAACTGCATTTCGATCCACTTCCGAAAGCTTTCAATATCGAGTCCGAAGTAAGGTGCATACGAAACGCAGGGGTTTCGCTCAAGGAGATACCTTCTAAGTGCGATCTGCCACTTTCTCTTTTCTCTGAACTTTAATAGTGAAGGGGTAAGTTCTGTTTGGGCAGTCCATCTCTTTCTGGGCATTATTCTGATTTTGAGCAAAGTTACTGTTTCACGAAACACAGTTTCAGGGTGAAACCGTGTTTCGTGAAACTTATTTACAACCGAAATCCTGAACCAGCACAGCCTTGCTTTTTCCGGTTTCAACAAACGAAGCTCCCATCAGGGTAAAGTTTTGATCCAGGAGGTTTTTTCGATGCCCCTTATCCCTTACTCCCTTATCGATCAAAAGCAGGATCAAAGCATCCAATGCTTGGGGTGTTCCTACAAACACATTCTCGGCCCCGCAACGATACCCTCCTATCTCTTTGATTCGATCCACAAAACTTTTTCCTGAAGACGATTGATGGGAAATAATGCCGCCTCGGTTCTTTAGGTCGGCCGCATGTGTTTTTGCCATTCTGATCAAGCCTTCGTCAGGAAGTAAAAAAGGAAGTGGGGTCTTTATATCCTTCAGGTCTGTAATCAATGATCTAGACTCTGCTGAATTTGCCTCCGGAAACTGAATCAGGAATTCTTTTAAAACCATTTCGCTAAATAATGCCGGGTTCTTTCGCATCAGATTGCTCCAATAGAAAAACTCCTGCTCCATTGTTGACAGTGACTGGAACGCTGAATTAGCCGCCAAGCGATTCCAGACAGCGGTGTCCCGGTTATCCTTGTACACAAAGGACTTATCCTGCAATACAATTACACCTTGCCCATAGGCAAGACCAGTAAAGATGAGAAGCAAAAGAGATAAGGCGAAACGGATCATCGACGATGTTTGGCGTATAAACGCAAATAATGATCCTCACGTTCACGCATCTTCTTAATTTGTTGTGAAGACTTGTCGTTGTAGCCGGTCAGGTGGAGACAACCATGAAGGATCACCCGATGCAGCTCTTCTTGAAAACTTACAGCAGCTTGTTTTGCATTGTCTTTTACCCGATCGATGCTGATGTACAACTCTGCATTGACAGGCTCTCCCTTTAGCTGACAAAGGGAATGTGATAATATCGGTAAAATAATCATGCTGCAGAAAATCTCTGTTGATGGCGAGCAAAGCCTCATCGGTACAGAAAATGATGTTGATGTTCTGTAGCCGTCTGCTTTTCCGCTGAAAACAAGTTTTGCGATAAAACGCTTGAGTAGTGTTCGATTGGGAAAACTGAACCTGACGTTCTGGTAAAAAAAATGAACGGGAGTTGCTGCCATTATTCTGCAAAATTCGGAAAACTTTCAAAGCAGGATGCAATACTTTTGCAGTTGAATATGAAAAGATTATCTGAGCTAGAACCGGGACAGAAAGGGGTGATTCATTCGTTTGAAAATGATGAGATCTTTTTAAAACTGATGGAAATGGGTTGTGTTCCCGGCGAAGAAGTATTGGTAGAAATGTTGGCCCCACTGGGCGATCCGATCAGCATCAAAGTGGCAGGTTATCAGTTAAGCCTACGCATTGAAGAAGCAAGAAGCATCCTTGTAAACACTCCTAACTAATTGTATTTCAATTAATTAATGAAAATCGGACTATATTTTGGCTCCTTTAACCCGAGTCCATAACGGACACCTGATCATTGCGCAGCATATCCTCAACGAGACCGATCTTGCCCAGGTTTGGTTTATCATCTCCCCGCAAAATCCGTTCAAACAGCAAAAACATCTGCTTGAACGAATATGACCGACTACATCTCGTAAATCTTGCGATTCAAAAAACAGCAGCGTTGAAAGCAGTTGATATCGAATTCCGTTTACCGAAACCGTCATACACAACCACCACACTTGCCTACCTCGAGGAGAAATATCCTCAACACCAGTTTACCATCATAATGGGAAGTGACAGTTTGCAAAATCTCGAAAAGTGGAAGAATGCAGAAAAAATCATGAACAACTATCCGATTCAAGTTTATACAAGACCTGGCTTCTCTGCTGTTCAACCAAACGTAAAACAGCTCACGGTGTTGCAGGCACCACTACTAGAGATTTCGGCTACACATATCCGTGAGTTAATACAGGAAGGCAAATCAATCCGTTATCTTGTTCCCGATACTGTTTGTGATGAAATTGAAAATGCTGGCTATTACAAACTAAAAAATCCAACCGAGTAGCAAACAAACAAAAGCAATGACTGGTGGAGGAATTTTTGTAGTGGCCAACAAAACAGTTGTTGAAAAAATAACCATCAGGTTCAAGGTAACTGATTGCCTTCATATCCAGGATGGAAATATCCCTTGCCACATAAAAAGCAGACGCAGCCATTAAGCCTACTGTTGCTGCATTGATCCCCTCCAACGATCGATATACAACTGCATACTTTTTTAAATTATTCCAGATCGGAAAAAAGAATAGCACTAATAAAAGACTTGGTAAAAAAATTGCGACGGCTCCAATAATAATTCCAAGTACCTGTTGCTCTTTTCCCAAGTCACGCATGGCCATACCGCCCGTATAAGAGGCCATTGAAAAAACAGGACCCGGCACCCCTTGCACAAAACCTGCCCCAGTCAACAATTCCTCACCCGTCATGTATTGGGTTTTTTCCCGAATTACAAATTGCTCATACATCATGGGCACTAATACCTGTCCACCTCCAAACACCAAACTTCCAAACCGATAAAAGTTTTCAAACAGATTAAATGCACGACGGTTTTCCCACTGTTGCTTCCTTGCTGTTTCACTCAAAAAACCAGCAACAATAAATACAAAAGCAAACAACCAGATATTGGTCCATTTTACTTTTCTGCGTGGTATTTCCTTTTGCGGAATACGTTTTTTATTAAAGTTTGTAACAACGCCTGCAGCGATGAGAATGATGGGAAACACCCAAGGCGTTTTAAAAAATAAATACACTGCTATTGCCGCCACTACCATGATGACACGGGTGATCTGATTATTCACTGCTGTTTTGTAGGTGCTCCATGCGGCATAAATTAAAAATCCAACCGCCATCGGTTGCAGGAATTTAAAGATATCTGTGTGCAGCGCTTTTTTATCAAGAAAATGAACAAAGAATGAAAGTCCACCCATGATCAAACACGCAGGCAAAACCCACACAATGAGTGTAACCAATGCAAGAGGTAAACCTCCACGTTTGTAACCAATAAGTGTAATCGTTTGTGTTGAACTTGCACCAGGCAGCAACTGACAGAAAGAAATCAAATCGGTCAACTCTTGTTCTGTTAAATCTCTCCGTCGCTTTACAAATATTTTCATCAGCATTCCAATATGCCCTTGTGGCCCACCAAATGCAGTGAGTGTGTAAAGCAATACAGCTTTTAAAAAAGGAATGTGGCGGATAAATTTCAGATGGCGAATTTTAATTTGTTTCGATGCTATTTTTTTAAACCAATTTCACGCAAGCGTTCATCCAAATACTCACCTGCAGTTGCATCCGGATAATGTTTCGGATTTGCTTCATCTACACAACTATCCAGACATGCTAACGACATATTTCCCTTTGGGTGCAAGAAGAATGGAATTGAAAAACGGGACGTGTGCCACAACTCACGTGGAGGATTTACTACACGATGTGTGGTGGAACATAATTTATTATTGGTTAACCGTTGCAGCATGTCGCCCACGTTTACTACAATTTGCTCGGGCAACGATGTAACGCCAACCCATTCATTCTGCTTTGTAAGAATTTGTAACCCATCTGCAGATGCACCCACCAACAACGTAATGAGATTAATATCTTCGTGCTGTTCAGCACGTATCGCACTTTTAGGTTCATTCGTGATAGGAGGATAATGAATGGCACGTAGAATCGAATTGCCGTTGCGTACCCATTGATCAAAATAAAATTCATCCAACCCAAGGTATAATGCAATTGCCTGCAATAATTTTTTTCCAGACTCTTCGAATGCACGATACGACTCGTGAAATGTTGGGTTAAATGTAGGGATCTCAGTCACCTGCAAATTGTCTGGATATTCCTCCGGTATATATTCCTCACCTTCGGCTTTTTGTCCATATTGAAAAAACTCTTTCAGATCCGGCGCTTCACTTCCTTTCGCATGCTCTTTTCCAAATGAGGTATAACCACGTTGTCCTGCCAAATCAGGAATTTCATACTCTCTCTTTTTTTCAAGTGGCAATGAAAAAAACTGCTGTACGTATTTATACAGATCAGCAATTAAATGATCAGGCACACCATGATTCTTTACTGCCACGAAGCCAACCTCTTCGTAGGCACGCCCCAATTCGTTTACAAATTTTTGCTTTAAAACTGCATCGGCACTGGTAAACTCGGCAAGGTCAACTACAGGAATTGTCATAACTATCACGTTTTATTAGTACTCTATTCGATTCAATTATAGTAGGTTTGGCTTGCAAAAATTACAAAATTGATTGAATCAACGAAAGGTTTTTTCTGGAGCGCCCTTTTAGTAAGTTTTCTGCTCGGCAGTTGTTCATCATCTAATCGATCCCGGACAAACGAATATAGAAGTGAACTTACTGCAGCAGACAGCATTCCTAACTATGCAGATCTTCGCTATTGGGCCGCCCATCCGCTCAAACAAGATCCATCTGACAGTATTCCCCAACCGCTGCGGAATGAAAAAAAGGAGCGATCAGCTGATGTGTTCTTTATACATCCAACTACGCTTACTGAACAAAAACTGCAGGGTATTGTTTGGAATGCTTCGATCAACGATGCCGACCTGAATAAAAAAACTGATCGAACATCCATTCTATACCAAGCCAGTGTTTTTAATAGTAGTGCAAATGTTTATGCACCCCGTTACAGGCAAGCACATCTCTATTCATTTTTTTCGAGTGATACGGCTAAGGCCAACGCTGCTATGGAGCAAGCTTATCAAGATGTAAAAGCGGCCTTTGTTTCTTATCTGCAACTACATAACCATAACCGGCCTATTATTATAGCATCGCATAGCCAGGGAACATTGCATGCCGGTCGTTTGCTGAAAGAATTTTTTGAAAACAAACAACTGAAGGAACAATTGGTTTGTGCTTACATTGTTGGGCTAACGGTACCGAAAAATTATTTCACGGAGCTTACCCCGTGCACCGATCCAACCGATACGCAGTGCTTCGTAACCTGGCGTACATTTCGTGAAGGATATTTACCGGACTATGTTAAACTGGAAAACGGAAACAGTTGGGTCGTAAATCCATTAAGCTGGTCGCTGTCAGACTCAGCAATTTCAAGAAAAGCAAACAAAGGGGCTGTTCTCCTCAAATTCAATAAACCTTATCGCTATACAAATGGTGCACGTATTGTAAAGGGTGCGTTGTGGATCAACAAACCAAAGTTTCCATTTGGCCTATTTCTGAAATCAAAAAATTATCATGCAGGCGATTTTAACCTGTTTTATTATTCTGTAAGAGAAAATGTTTCAACACGAATCGATTCCTACTTGAAACAAAAAAACTAAATCTATTTGATTGTATATGCTCCCAGTTTGGTTTCCGAGCTGGAATTAACCGAAGCTAATGCAATAACTAAACTCGTTTTACTGTAGATAAGTCCTACATTTTTTGCATAAAAATATTGAAGATCGTGGGAGTCCGGAACGATTGGGGTTGCGCCAAAAGGGGGCGGTAAGATGGCACTAAAAGCAGGAACAACCGTAACCTTAATTACATCTTTGAACGTTACACCGTTTACAACATAATCAATTCCCTTTTCAGAAATTGTACACACCAAAGTTGCAGTAACAGGCACCGTTCCAAAACCTGTGAAATTTACATTCACTGTTTTCACCTCTGTCCAGCTTTGTCCCTTTGCAATATTATCTTTTAAATAAAGGAGTTCGACTACCTGGTTGTTTAATTCAACAACAGGGTTATAACGGTAATAGTCTCCGCCCGATTTATGAATATATTCATTTGCACCTGCCGTATTCGCCATCACTTTGTAATTGCGGCCGTTAATTGTACTGTCTTTATTAATTACTGAAAAAGTAAACGAACCGGCATTACTTCCTGTTACAGTATAATTCCATTGACTTCCAACTGTGAGGGGTTGGTAGTCTCCAGCATCAGCAGGTGAGTTAGTACCTCCTGGCTTTTTACAGCTTCCGGCAAAAAGTACAATCAAAGCGATTGAACGAAGTAAAAAGGTTTTTTGCATAGTCAGATTTTATGGATAGAGTACTTAACGCTGTTTTCCGCTGCATGTTGTCTAAAACTCGCAATTCTTAGGCGTACGGGGGAAAGCAATAACGTCTCGAATATTGCCCATTCCGGTTACAAACTGAACCATTCGTTCAAAACCCAGCCCAAAGCCGGCATGTGGAACTGAACCGAAGCGTCTTGTATCTAGGTACCACCAAAGTTCCTCCGCAGATACATGCATCTCTTTCATCCGTTGTTCAAGTTTCTCCATACGCTCTTCCCTTTGTGAACCTCCTACAATTTCGCCGATACCCGGCGCCAGAATATCCATTGCTGCCACTGTTTCTTTTCCGGGTTCGCAACCATCATCCTGCCGCATATAAAACGCTTTGATTGCTGCTGGATAATTTGTAACGATCACAGGCTTTTTGAAATGCTTTTCTACGAGATAGCGTTCATGTTCGCTCTGCATATCAATGCCCCACTTAACATCGTACTGAAACTTCTTCTTTTTGTAAGCAGGCGATTGTAATAAAATATCGATGGCCTGTGTATAAGTGATGCGTTCAAAATCGTTGTTCAAAACAAACTCCAGTTTTTCAATGAGGCCCATTTCGCTGCGCTTGTCTTGTGGCAATTGTTTTTCTTCATCTGCCAATCGCTGTGCAAGAAACTCTAAGTCTTCCCGATTGTTCTCCATTGCATAACGGATGATGTATTTAATAAACTCTTCTGCTAGGTTCATATTATCTTCAAGGTCACAAAAGGCCATCTCCGGTTCTATCATCCAGAACTCAGCTAAATGTCTTGCCGTGTTTGAGTTCTCTGCACGGAAGGTTGGACCGAATGTATAAATCTCACCAAATGCTGTTGCACCTAATTCACCTTCCAATTGTCCGCTAACAGTAAGGTTGGTAGCTCTTCCAAAAAAATCCTCTTTGAAATTGATTGTTCCATCTTCATTGCGTGGAGGATTGTCAAATGGTAAGGTTGAAACACGAAACATTTCACCGGCCCCTTCCGCATCACTTGCAGTAACAACGGGTGTGTGTAAATACAGGAATCCCTTTTCGTTATAAAACTTGTGCACTGCAAACGCTAATGCATGACGTAGACGAAAAACTGAACCAAACGTATTAGTACGGAAACGCAGGTGAGCTATCTCACGCAAAAATTCAAGGCTATGTTTTTTTGGTTGCAATGGATATTTCTCGGCATCACTATCGCCCAGTATTTCAATAGTGGTGGCTTTTAGTTCCAGCTTTTGTCCCTTGCCTACTGAAGGCAAAACGGTTCCGCTTACTTTCAACGAAGCAGACGTAGTAATGCGTTTCAATAGCTCTTCCTCAAACTTCCCAAGTTCCAATACTACCTGCAGGTTGTTATTGCTGCTACCATCATTCAACGCAATAAACTGGTTATTGCGAAATGTACGCACCCAACCCATTACTGTTATCTCTTGCTCCTGGGGTTCCCAAGTAAGCAATTCCTTGATCTTGATCCGTTTGTTGAACATAAACACTGAAATTTTGAGCGGCAAAGATAATTACTACATTCTCAGAAAGCTTGCTTTTTACTAAACGCATTCAAGAACGATGAACACTTGTGTATCAACCGTTCGTACGTTTATTTTTGGATTTTCCAAATTTACCGTAACATTGCACTGGAATCTGACCGATATTTAAAATCCGACTTCATCAAGCTCATCAAATTCGGTCGCTCCAAGTTCCCTTAAACATTAGCAACATACTTTCAGATTAAAACAAGTCTAACGATTTTACCCACCCGTGTTAATGAACTAAATTTTTTATGTACGACATCCTCCAATTGAACGACATGCTCGTTCCTGAGTTGCTTGATATTGCAGAGCAACTGAAACTTACAGGTTCCAAGAAAATGGACAAACAAGAACTTATTTACAAAATTCTCGATAAACAGGCGGTTATGGCAAGTGAAAACAAAGGTGCCGATGAAAAAGGCAAACGCAAGCGAATTATAAAAACCACCACCGCTTCAGGTACTGAAGAGGCCATGGTAGAAAGTGGTGACCCCGAAGCAACCGCACCAAAAGTGAAAAAGAAAAAAGAAGAAGCGCCTGCTGCACCTGTAGCCTCTGCAGCAAAAAAACCAATTAAAAAGGTAGTAGATAAGCCGCAACCAATCATTCCTCCCGGTTTTACTTTACCTGGAGAAGATGCTGCGCAGTGGGCAATACCGTGGTCCTGAAGGGCGAGGCGCTGGTTCTGGCGCCAAGCCGCAAGTTCGACTGACGGGGCCGGGCCCCGCACAGGGGGAAGATGCGCGTTCACCAAGACTGGCAAGGGCTTGATCCGGCAGCGCGAGGCGCTTCGGTTGCCATGGGCAATTTTGACGGGGTCCATATCGGCCACCGTTCGGTCATTGCGCTTGCCCAAACCCAAGGCCGTCTTGGCGTGATCACCTTTGAACCCCACCCGCGAGAATATTTTGCCCCGGACGCCGCCCCCGTTTCGGCTGATGAACGCCGAGGCGCGCACCAACCGCTTGGCCAAGTGGGCGTGCAGGATCTCTATGCCCTGCCCTTTGACGCGCGCATCGCCTCTATGTCGCCCGATACCTTTGCCCGGCAGATTCCGGCCGAAGGTCTGGGCGTCTCGCATGTGGTGGTCGGGGCCGACTTTTGCTTTGGCAAAGGCCGCAGCGGCACCAGCGCTGACCTGCAGGCTTTGGGCAGTACATATGGCTTTGGCGTGACGATTGCCCAGCTTATCCGTTCTGGCACGACAGAGATTTCCTCAACCGCCATCCGTCAGGCCTTGACCGATGGCCGCCCCCGTGATGCCGCGGCCATGCTGGGCCACTGGCACCGGATTGAAGGCGAGGTGATCCACGGCGACCAGCGCGGCCGCGAGCTGGGGTATCCGACCGCCAACATGTCGGTCGCCGGGCTGCATCTCCCGCGGTTCGGGGTCTATGCGGTAAAGGTCGACGTGCGACGGCGCATATGCCGGTTCCTACGATGGGGCGGCCTCTATTGGCGTGCGACCCATGTTTGGTGAGAACGTTGCGAACTGCGAAACCTTCCTTTTCGATTTCAAGGGTGATCTTTACGGCTCTACCCTGTCGGTGGCGCTGGTCGATTACCTTCGGCCGGAACTGAAGTTTGACAGTCTGGATGCGCTGATCACCCAGATGGCGGCCGATTGTGCCCAGGCACGGGATATCCTTGCCCATGTCTGACACGCCCCGCCCGCGTTTCTGGGAAACCATTCCGCTGGAACGAATGAACCGGACCGAATGGGAATCTGTCTGTGACGGATGCGGGAAATGCTGCCTGAACAAACTCGAGGATGCGGACACAGGTGAGGTGTCACTGACCCGTATCGCCTGCCGCCTGCTCGACGACGAAAGCTGCCGTTGCGGCCAGTTATGAAACGCGCAAGTCCTTTGTGCCGGAATGTGTGTTTTTTGACCCCGGAAACGTTAGCGAAAAGCGCCTATTGGATGCCCTCAACCTGCGCCTATCGTCTGCGTGCCGAGGGACAGCAACTTTTTGACTGGCACCCGTTGATTTCTGGTGACCCTGATCGCGTGCACAGAGGCAGGCCATGTCGGTGCGGGGATCGGGGCGGTCTACAGATTTGAGAGTGCCCCGAAGACGAATGGGAAGATCATATTAGTCGAGGATTTTCTGTAATGGATATTTGCTTCAGACAACAGCTTCAGGCGCTGCGCCGACGAAATTCTTGCCGCCGTCCACTGCCGCGAATGGCGGGTTATGCACCGTCTCCTACGGGTGCTGATCCCGATCATGGATATCGAGTCCGCGACCGAATTCGCAAGGTGTTGGAAGCCCCCGAGGCTGCGGTTTACCTTGTGGCGACCGGCACTGCGGCGAATTCCTTGGCGCTGGCGCTCTACGCGGCCCCGTGGACGGCGGTTTTCGCGCAGGCCGACGCCCATATCGCGGTCGATGAATGCGGCGCGCCCGAATTCTTCACCAACGGCGCAAAGCTGATTCCCGTAGAGGGCGAGCACGGGCTGATCACCCCCGCCACCCTGACCAACGCCCTGTCCCGCGTCGGAGAGGCCGGGGTTCACGGTGTTCAACGCGGCATGCTGTCGGTGACCAACGTGACCGAGGCAGGCACCGTGTATACGCCCGCCGAAATTGCCGCCCTGGCGGCGATTGCCCGGGGCTGCGGCCTGCCCGTGCATCTTGATGGTGCGCGCTTTGCCAATGCGCTGGTGGCGACGGGCGCGACCGCTGCCGAGATGACCTGGAAGGCCGGGGTTGATGTGGTGTCCTTTGGCGGCACCAAGAACGGCTGCCTTGGGGTGGAGGCCGTGGTGATCTTTGATCCGGCGAAATCGTGGGAGTTTGAGTTTCGCCGCAAGCGGGGCGGGCATTCGTCTCCAAACACCGGTTCTTGTCGGCGCAGATGGAGGGCTACCTGGCCGGCGATCTCTGGCTGCGGCTTGCCGCGCATGCCAATGCGATGGGGGCGCGGTTGGCTGCGGGGATCGTGGAAATTCCGGGGGTGGTGCTGCGCCATCCGGTGCCGGCGAATATGCTGTTCCGCGAATGGCCCGCCGGCACCCATGCGCGGGTTGAGGCCCAGGGGGCCGCCTGTTACCGCTTTCCGGCGCCAGAGGGCCGCGAGGCGGCGCGGCTGGTGGCCTCCTGGTCCA
>CAWHOR010000060.1:0-17212 GCA_963830845.1 uncultured Bacteroidota bacterium
GTTGCATCGCCCGATCACATTACAAATCCTGATGAATTTGAACGCAAGTTGTTTGTGTTGCGGAATCATGCATCACATCTCATCAACAGTACCGTAAAAAAAGATGCCATTGGATTTTACATTGCATCGCTCTCGTATAAAACAGTTGTGTACAAAGGTCAATTAACCAGCGGACAGGTACGTGGTTATTTTCCTGATCTCAACAACAAGCGTGTGGTGAGTGCTTTTGGTTTGGTGCACAGCCGCTTTGCTACCAATACATTTCCTTCCTGGAAATTGGCGCAGCCGTTTCGTTTCATTGCACACAATGGTGAGATCAATACATTACAGGGAAATATCAACTGGTTAAAATCAAGTGAGCATGGCTTTACTTCTCCCAACTTCAGCAAAGAAGAAATGGAGATGTTGTTGCCGATCGTTACAGGTGGTCAATCTGATTCTGCCTGTCTGGATAACATGATCGAATTGCTTGCAATGACCGGTCGTAGTTTACCACATGTGATGATGATGTTGATCCCTGAAGCATGGGATGGTAATGATGATATGGATCCGGTGAAGAAAGCATTCTACGAATATCATGCATCGATCATGGAGCCATGGGATGGTCCTGCATCCATTTCCTTTACTGATGGAAAAATGATTGGTGCTACGTTAGATCGTAATGGTCTTCGTCCTTCACGTTATTGCATCACCACTGATGATCGAGTTGTAATGGCGAGTGAAAGTGGTGTGTTGTGGATCGATCCAAAAACAATTGTGAAGCAAGGCCGTTTGCATCCGGGTAAAATGTTTGTGGTGGATATGGAGCAGGGGCGCATCATTAGTGATGAAGAACTGAAACAAACCATCTGCTCACAAAAACCATATGCAGATTGGTTGAATCAAAATAAAATTCGTTTGGAAGAATTACCTGAGCCACGTGTAGCGTTTACACATCTCAGTGATGAAAGCATTCATAAATATCAGAAAGCGTTTGGCTATTCTACTGAAGATATTGATTCCATCATCAAGCCAATGGCAATTGATGGAAAAGAACCGATCGGTTCAATGGGAACTGATACACCATTAGCTGTACTCAGTGATCAACCGCAGCATTTAACTTCTTACTTCAAACAATTATTTGCACAGGTAACCAATCCGCCGATTGATCCTATTCGTGAACGTATGGTGATGAGTCTTGCTGCATTCGTTGGTAACAATGGTAATTTGTTAGAAGAAGATCCCATGCATTGTCATACCGTAGCATTGAAACATCCGGTATTGACAAGTACTGATCTGGAAAAGATCCGGAGTATTGATACGGGAATCTTCCAGGCAAAAACATTACAAACTTATTTCCGTGCCGATGGGAAACCGGGTTCACTCAAAGCAGGTCTTGAACGTTTATGTCGTTATGCAGAAGATGCAGTGCATGATGGATTTGAAGTGTTGATCCTCTGCGATCGTGCTGTTGATAGTGATCATGCTGCTATTCCATCGTTACTTGCAACTGCTGCTGTACATCATCATTTGATTCGGAAAGGATTACGTGGACAGGTAGGTATTGTTGTAGAAGCGGGGGATGTGTGGGAAGTGCATCACTTTGCCTGTTTGATTGCGTTTGGTGCAACGGCAGTAAATCCTTACCTGGCATTGGCGTCGATCCGTAATATGAAAATCAACGGACAGCTCGAAACTGAACAGGAGTGGGAAGGTTTACGCAAGAATTATATCAAAGCAGTTTGCGATGGTTTGTTGAAAGTATTTTCTAAGATGGGTATCTCCACATTGCAATCATACCAAGGTGCACAGATCCTTGAAATACTTGGTATCAACCAGGATGTGGTTGATAAATATTTTACAGGTGCAACAAGTCGTATACAAGGCATCGGCTTAGAAGAAATTGCAAAAGAAGCATTGGTGAAACATTATTTCGCCTTCAGTAAAAAAGATATTCCGGTTGATCGTTTGCCGGTTGGTGGTGTGTATCAGTGGAAACGCAAAGGCGAATTTCATTTGTTCAATCCAACAACTATTCACTTGTTGCAGTATGCAACAAAGATGAATGACTATGCAACGTTCAAAAAATATTCGAAGCATGTAAACGATCAAAGTGAACGTGCTGCTACATTGCGTAGTTTGTTTGAGTTCAAACGCAATCGTCCGTCGGTTAGTATTGATGAAGTTGAATCGGCTGAAGCTATTTACAAACGTTTTGCAACAGGTGCTATGAGCTTTGGTTCTATTTCATGGGAAGCACATACTACATTGGCCATTGCCATGAATCGCCTTGGTGGAAAAAGCAATACCGGTGAAGGTGGTGAAGATGAACGACGTTATGATCGTTTGCCCAATGGCGACAGTATGCGTTCTGCAATTAAGCAAGTAGCATCTGCACGTTTTGGTGTAACAAGTTTATATCTCACTGAAGCAGATGAATTGCAAATTAAAATGGCACAAGGTGCAAAGCCCGGTGAAGGTGGACAGTTGCCCGGACATAAAGTAGATGAGTGGATCGGTAAAACACGTCACTCAACGCCCGGTGTTGGGTTGATTTCTCCACCGCCGCATCATGATATTTATTCGATTGAAGATCTGGCACAATTAATATTTGATTTGAAGAATGCCAACCGTGCTGCACGAATCAATGTAAAGTTGGTTAGTAAAGCAGGTGTTGGAACCATTGCTGCAGGTGTTACCAAAGCAAAAGCAGATGTGGTGTTGATCAGCGGACATGATGGCGGTACAGGTGCATCACCGGTTTCATCGATCAAACATGCAGGTCTTCCATGGGAACTTGGTTTGGCAGAAGCACATCAAACATTGGTGAAAAATAAATTGCGTAGTCGTGTGGTGGTGCAGGCCGATGGACAAATGAAAACAGGTCGTGATATTGCCATTGCTGCATTGTTAGGTGCAGAAGAGTGGGGTGTTGCAACAGCAGCGTTGGTTGTTGAAGGTTGTATCATGATGCGCAAGTGTCATTTGAATACATGTCCTGTTGGAGTTGCTACACAAGATCCTGAATTACGCAAACGTTTTACTGGTGATGCAGATCATGTGGTAAACTTCTTCCGCTTTATGGTGCAGGAGTTGCGGGAGATCATGGCTGAACTTGGTTTCAAGACAGTAAATGAAATGGTTGGCCAGGTTGATTGTTTACAGATGCGTGAAAATATCAATCACTGGAAATTCAGCAAGCTTGATCTGTCGCCTATTCTGTACAAAGAACCAGCGGGAGAATACACAGGATTGTATTGTACCGAAGAACAGGATCATGGGTTGGCCGATGTGCTCGATTGGAAATTATTAGCTGCTGCAAAACCTGCATTGGAGAATAAAGAAAAAGTAAAAGCATCATTTGATATTAAGAATACAGATCGAACTGCTGGAACGATTTTGTCGAACGAGATCACAAAAAAATATCGTGCAGAAGGATTACCGGCTGATACCATTCATTTCAAATTCACCGGTACTGCCGGGCAAAGTTTTGGTGCCTTCAATACAAAAGGTGTAACACTTGAACTGGAAGGTGATGCCAATGATTATTTCGGTAAAGGATTGAGTGGTGCACGGTTGGTGATCTATCCATCCAAATATGCTACGTACACGCCGGAAGAAAATATCATTATCGGTAACGTTGCCTTTTATGGTGCAACGGATGGTGAAGCTTTTATTCGTGGGAAAGCAGGTGAACGTTTTGCTGTACGCAACTCAGGTGCCAATGTAGTAGTGGAAAGTGTGGGCGATCATGGTTGCGAATACATGACCGGCGGTCGTGTAGTGATTTTAGGAGATACCGGACGAAACTTTGCAGCGGGTATGAGTGGCGGTATTGCGTATGTGTATGATGTAAAAGGAAAATTTGCAGGTAACTGTAATAAAGAAATGGTTGATCTTGATCCTGTGGGTGATGATGATGCAGCAGAGTTAAAGCAAATGATCCGCAATCATTACGAATACACTGGCAGCACCGTTGCCAAGTTTGTACTGGATGATTTTGAAAATCAATTACATCATTTTGTAAAAGTGTTTCCTTCTGATTACAAGAAAGCATTACAGAAGAGTACACAAACGATCGGCGTAAGTAAATAATCATTGTAATAATAAGAGGTTGTTTAAAAATGATTTTGTGAATTTCGTATAGATCGAACAGTGGTCGGTGAAGACACCGACCACTGTGGACCGCCGCCGTTGGTGTCCTCACCAACGGCTTGCACAGAATCAACTTTCCATTTTGTAAACAGCTTTTAAGAAACAGAAAATAAATAGTTTCTCATGGGTAAACCAACTGGATTTTTAGAATTTACAAGAGAGCTTCCTACCAAGCGAAGTGTGGAAGAACGTGTAGGCGATTACAAAGAATTTGTGAATCGTTATTCTGATGAAAAACTCAATCAGCAAAGTGGACGTTGCATGGACTGTGGTGTTCCCTTTTGTCACAATGGTTGTCCGTTAGGCAATGTAATTCCTGAGTTTAACGATGCGGTGTATCGCAAGGAATGGAAAGAGGCATACGATATTCTTTCTTCTACCAATAACTTTCCTGAGTTTACAGGAAGAATTTGTCCTGCACCTTGCGAAACGGCTTGTGTGCTTGGTATCAATCAGCCCGCTATTGCCATTGAAGAAATTGAAAAGCATATCATTGAAATTGCATTTGATAAAGGTTTTGTAAAAGCAAAAAAGATCAACAAACGCACAGGTAAAAAAGTAGCAGTTGTTGGAAGTGGTCCTGCAGGATTAGCTGCTGCAACGCAATTAAACTATGCAGGTCATACAGTAACTGTATTTGAGCGTGATGATCAACCCGGTGGTTTGTTACGTTATGGCATTCCCGATTTCAAATTAGAGAAATGGGTGATCGACCGTCGTGTGAAGTTGATGGAAGAAGAGGGTGTTACATTCAAATGCAATGCAAATGTGGGTGTAAACGTAAGTGTGAATGATCTGTTGCGTGAATATCATGCCATTGTATTAGCAGGTGGTTCAACAGTTCCAAGAGACTTGAACGTACCCGGCAGAGAATTGAACGGTGTTTATTTTGCCATGCAATTCTTAAAGCAACAAAACAAACGAAATGCAGGTCTTGATCCGTTGGCAAACGCAACCATTGAAAGCAATATTCTTACGGAGCAGGTTTTTGCAACAGATAAAAATGTAGTGGTGATCGGTGGTGGCGATACCGGCAGCGATTGTGTAGGTACAAGTAACCGTCATAATGCAAAATCCGTAACACAGTTTGAGTTGATGCCAATGCCGCCAAAAGACAGAACAACGTTTATGCCCTGGCCAACTTATCCCATGACGTTGAAAACATCCTCTTCACACGAAGAAGGTGCCGATCGCAAATGGGCAGTGGCTACCAAAGAATTTATAGGCGATGAAAACGGAAATCTGAAAGCATTAAAAATCGTTGATCTCGAATGGAAGAGCAGTGAAGATGGTCGCCCTTCTTCCTTTGTTGAACGGGAAGGCAGCGAACGCACTATTCCTTGTGAACTGGCATTACTGGCAATGGGTTTTGTAAATCCGCAATATGTTGGTTTGCTGGAACAGTTAGGAGTGGAGCTTGATGAGCGTAAGAATGTAAAAGCTACTGAAAAGGAATACAAGACCAATATCAATAAAGTGTTTACAGCAGGTGATATTCGCAGGGGGCAATCGCTGGTTGTATGGGCCATCAGTGAGGGCAGAGAATGTGCCCGTAAAGTGGATGAATTTCTAACAGGTTCATCAATTTTGGAAACAAAAGATCAAACAGCTACTTTTTCGTTAATAAATTAGATAGTATATTCTTTGGGTTTTATGATGCCCAAACAGCTTAAACAGGTGTAAGTAATTAAAAAATAAATACTTGCACCTGTTTTTTTATTGCCATTCAGTAAATATTATAATTTATAAAATGTGATAAAAACTAACCGTTGCTATTATTTTTTATATGTAGTTTAGTTAAATAATGATTAATTATAGAAATAATTAATGTTAACTCTTAAAAAATCGATCGACCATGATTAAAAAAGTAACCCCACGGCAAATTGCCCCTTTCCTCATTTTGGCATTAGTTGCCATTGCAGCGCTCTTTATTCCGGCTGCTTCAGCCTTTGTAGACAAAGAAGGTGTTTATAATGGTGCAGACATTGCATGGATCATTGTAGCAACAGCCCTCGTATTCTTAATGACTCCCGGTCTTGCCTTTTTCTATGGCGGGATGGTGCACCGCAAAAATGTGATTTCAACCATGATCAAAAGTGTGGTTGCCGCAGGTATTGTAGGTGTGTTATGGGTAGTCGTTGGTTTCAGTCTCGCTTTTGGTGATTCTATTGGCGGTTTCATCGGAGATCCAAGAACGTTTTTATTCTTTAAAGATGTTTCTTCCGGTGCTCCCTGGAGTTTAGCTCCAAGCATTCCGTTGGGATTGTTCGCCATCTTTCAAATGATGTTTGCGATCATCACGCCGGGTCTGGTAGTAGGGGCAGTAGCAGAGCGTATCCGTTTTACTTCGTACGTTCTGTTCACAGTACTCTTTTGCTTATTGGTATATGCTCCCCTTGCACATTGGAGCTGGCATCCTGAAGGATTCCTCGCCTTGATGGGTGTTTGGGATTTTGCAGGTGGTACCGTGGTACACATTTCTGCAGGTTGTGCTGCTTTAGCAGGTGCTTTGGTATTGAAGCGTCGTAAAGTACACATGGAAAACAAAGAAATTCCACCAGCAAACGTACCATATGTTTTAATTGGTACCGGTTTACTTTGGTTTGGTTGGTTCGGTTTTAATGCCGGTTCAGCATTGGGTGCAAACGCATTGGCCGTATCTGCTTTCGCAACCACAAATACAGCTGCTGCTGCAGCAGGTTTAAGCTGGATGTTCTTTGATGTATTGCGTGGTAAAAAACCTTCTGTACTTGGTTTCTGTATTGGTGCCGTTGTTGGTCTGGTTGCCATTACGCCAGGTGCCGGTTTTGTAGGTATTCCACAAAGTATTTTCATTGGTGTTGTATCTGCCATCATTTCAAATATTGCAGTTTACTATAAACAAAAATCAAGACTGGATGATACGCTCGATGTATTCCCTTGCCATGGTATTGGCGGTATTGTAGGTATGTTGCTTACTGGTGTATTTGCCAGCACAACTGTACACGGAATTACCGGCGGACCAGAAGGTTGGTTCTATGGAAATCCTGCTTTCTTCTTTACACAGGTAAAAGCATTAGGAATTGTAGTAGCATACAGCTTTACTGTTTCTTATCTCATCTTTAAGTTTATCAACTTCATCTTGCCAATGCGTGTAACTGAAGCAGAAGAAGAGCTTGGATTGGATGCTTCTCAGCACGATGAAAAGTATTTGCAGGGAACATTGCTGGTTTCCAAAACCGGACAAATGAAAGAAGAAGAAGTTTCTGAAGCAATTAATGAATAAATAAAAACTTAACTGCACACTTCACTTAAAACAAAAAGGTACAGCATTATGATGAGTTGTTGACGCAACGCATCTGCTGTACCCTTATTAACACTTAAAATCTATTACAATGTTACGAAAATTATTCGCAACAGGTTCGCTCCTGACCGTTACTCTTATGTCATCATTTGCGCAGCAAAACACTGCACTTGAAGTAGTTACTCCACCAACAGACTCAACTGTAGCAGCTACAGATGAACCAGAAAAAAAACCGGCTCTCACGATCAGCGGTTCAGCAGATACATATTTCAAATACGATTTCCGTAAGCAAGGTGGTAATAATAAAACCAGCTTTACAAATGCGAACAACACGTTTGCAATTGGTATGGCTTCTGTAAAATTTGAACATGCAGGCGAAAAAGTAAGTGCCGTTGCTGATTTGGGTTTTGGTCCACGTGCAATGGAATTTGCATACAACGATGCAGGCATTTTTGCAGCAGTAAAACAATTGTATGTAAGCTATTCTCCGGTAGCAGCGTTGAAATTCACCGCAGGTACCTGGGCTACACATGTTGGTTATGAGTTGGTTGATCCTCAACTGAACCGCAACTACAGCATGAGCTATATGTTCACCAACGGACCTTTCACACATACTGGTTTGAAGGCGGATATCACTGCTGGTAAAAGTGGGTTCATGGTAGGTATTTCAAATCCAACCGATTTACGTTTGTTGCCGTCCGGACAAATTCAAAAGAAATTTTTTATTGCACAGTATAGCTTAGCTGCAACTGATGGGATTAAATTATATGCCAACTATGTAGGTGGTAAAAATCCGGATACATCGATTGTAAATCAGTTTGACTTTGTAGGTACGTTTGCAGTGAACAGCAAATTTAACATTGGTGTAAACGCAACAATGAATAACACAAAGGCTTGGGATGGTTCAAAAAATGTAGATCCATTAACCTGGTGGGGCTTTGCAACTTATCTTACTGTTGATCCAACAGAAACGTTTGGTTTAACACTCCGCAGCGAATTGTTTGATGATAAAGATGGTGCAAAAGGATTTGGCACATCCATTTTTGCCAACACACTTTCAGCAAACTTCAGAGTAGGTGGTTTCACCTTCATTCCTGAGTTACGTATTGAAAGTGCAGGTGCATCTATCTACGCTGACAAAGCCGGGGTATTTAATGAAAAAACAGCTGCGAGCTTTTTAGTGGCTGCCGTGTATAAATTCTAACTTGAACATAGGCCATTCAGTTTCCTTTTTTATATATGGCAGGCCCGCTCTTTCTATAGCAGGCAATCGATTAACCTCCTGTATTTACAGGAGGTTTTTCGTTTGATGACTGTTCAGCTGAAAGCTGACTGCCCATCAAACGAAAATATGTTCAATTGATTCGTAGCTGCGAAGTATGAACTTGATCAGGTGCACAATGCTGTACGGTCAGCTTTCAGGTGAACAGACAACAATCAAGCGTGCTGACAACATGTAAGTGAAAAAATGTTATACAGCCGGTTCCTGCTGACTTAAACAATGGAAACTTCCCAGCCCCCAAATGATCTCTGTAGAATCAATACCTACTACTTCACGATCCGGAAAGCATTGCTGAATAATCTGTAAAGCTTTGTCATCTTTTGCTGAGCGGAACGTTGGAACAATCACATGCTTGTTCGAAATATAAAAGTTAGCGTACGAGCAGGGGAGTCGTTGCTCATCATAAATTAATTCATCAGGCATTGGTAATTCCACAATATTCAACTGTTTACCATTGAGCAAACGCATTTGCTGTAACTGTTTTAAGTTATGTTGCAACAGCTCATAATTCTCATCAGCTTTATTTTCTTCGATCACAGTCAGCACGGTGTCTTCATTTACAAAACGAACCGTATCATCAATATGTCCATCGGTATCATCACCCACAATTCCTTCGTCGATCCAAAGAATTTGTTCAACACCATAATAGTTGATCAGATATTCTTCGATCTGTTGTTGATTCAAATGTGGGTTACGGTTTTCGATTCAACAAACAAGCTGTTGAGGTCATCAGAGTTCCCTTGCCATTAAACTCAACAGAACCACCTTCCATTACAATGCCCGGATTGAATACAGGAATATTATAGTGCTTCCCAATCAATGTTGGCACCACATCATCCAGATCGAAGGGAGGATATTTCCCGCCCCATGCATTGTAACCCCAATCAACAATTACTTTTTTCTGTTCTGCATTTGGATTGATTAAAAATGCAGGTCCATGATCCCTGCACCATGCATCGTTTGTTGGATGAAAAAAGAATTCAACTTTACTCAGATCAACTGCTGCTGTTTGCAAATGACCCAATGCAAAATTCTTCATCCCTTCATCAGCCACATTAATGCGTACCTGCTCACTTAACGCCAGCGTTTTAATGAACTGTGCGTAATACGGGAAGATGGCTTGAATTTTTCCTGGCCAGCTTGCTTCCTTGTGAGGCCACGAAAGCCACGTCGCAACGTGTGGAGCAAATTCAGCAGGAAAAAAATAGCCGAGTTCTTTGGGAGTTTTGCTCCCATCCCCTAAAGGGGAGTTATGTAAAGAGTTTGAGAGAGTGATTGGCATTAGAAAATTATAGTGAGTTTACTTTTTATTATGCTGTTGCTTTGCCCCTTTAGGGGATGGGGCTTAATCCTCGTCAATAAAGCGTTTTGTAATTGGTTGATACGAATCTATTCTTCTGTCCCTTAAAAACGGCCAATGCGTCCGGTACTGATCTGTTTTTTTCAGATCCAGTTCCTGTACATGCACTTCTTCTTCGGTATGTGTTGCTTTATACAACAACGTACCAAACGGATTACTTACAAACGAACCGCCCCAGAATTGCATGGCACCATCTTGTTCCAACCCAACACGATTCACACTTACAACATGAATGCCATTTGCAACTGCATGACTCCGTTGCATCGTTTGCCATGCATTGTATTGTTCGGTATTAGTTGCTTCGTCTTGCGATGTAGCCCAACCGATCGCTGTTGGATAGAATAAAATTTCAGCACCCATCAATGCGGTAATACGTGCCGCTTCCGGATACCATTGATCCCAACAGATGAGGATACCGATGTTGGCGAATTTTGTCTTGAATATTTTATAACCAAGATCACCGGGTGTGAAATAGAATTTTTCATAGTACGCCGGATCATCAGGGATATGCATTTTGCGGTACTTGCCGAGGTAAGTTCCATCAGCATCCAGTACTGCAGTGGTATTGTGATACAAGCCCTGTGTACGTTTTTCGAAGAGTGAAGCAATGATCACTACACCAAGTTCTTTGGCAACAGCACTTAGTGCATCTGTAGACGGACCGGGAATGGCTTCGGCCAGCAGGAAATTATCATAGTTCTCTTCATCGCAGAAATAAAGCGATGTAAACAACTCCTGCAAACAAACGATCTGTGCACCTTTGGCGGCCGCTTCTCTCGTTTTGGCAATCGCCTTTTGGAGATTCTCTTCTTTATTGGCTGTGCAGCTCATTTGCACCAGCCCTACTTGTACTTTGCTCATAGTTCTTTTTTAAGACGGGCAAAAATACAGAAATATGCGGGGAGTAGTTTGTGTTTATCGTTCATTGAAAACAGCTTTCGGTTGATCCTGATGTGTTGTTTTGAGGGCACAGCATTCATGTTACATTCATTTAGGAACTGTTGCATTTACGAAACCTCTTACGCTTCCTGTCGAAAGCAGGAGACATCTCTGCGTTTTGCATGCTGTATCATTTCGCCGGAGAACTTATCAAAACAGATCATTTATCCTCATCAGCATATTCCAAAATATCAGCAGGCTGGCAATCCAATGCTTTACAAATTGCTTCGAGTGTGCTGAAGCGGATCGCTTTTGCTTTACCGGTTTTTAAAATGGACAGATTCGACAATGTTAAACCAACTTTTTCCGAAAGTTCATTCAGCGACATTTTCCTCCTTGCCATCATCACATCCAGGTTTACAATAATTGCCATAGGTTACACAGTTAGATCGTTTTCGTTTTGCATTTCAACTCCTTTTGAAAAGATGGTGGCAATTACGTAGATCACCGCCGCCATTAAAATATATGCCTGGCTGTCGCCCCAGAATTGATTCAGTTGATCAATTTCAAATCCATGATGTTGCAAATTCCTGGCTGATTCCCGGGCAAAATAGCTAAGGAACCCAATTGAAAGTGTGTAGTAGCTGATTTGTGTAATTTGTTTCGAAACATATTCACTGAATGGTTTTGCCAGATTCAGTTTGCCCATGAGTCTGATGACAACATAGAACATATATGCCTTCAGGATGGCGATGAAGAGGATAAAACTATACATGGCGTAAAATGCCCATTTACCCCGGTTATACATTTCACTCAAGTCGAGTTTCTGATATAAGTTTTGAACAAATTCAGGTTTGTAAATACTGAAAATAAAATTTACGATAAGGCCGCCGGCTTCAATGGACAACCCAACAAAAATGAGCCATGCAACAATATACAGGCCCTTTAATAAGTAGTCGTTTCGTTTTGACATGATTCGTAGTAGTTTAAAATGATGTCACAAAAATAATAAATATTTATTGATAAACAATAAATATAGAATAATTATCAAAAAATTATTCTGTCAAGGAGTTTGATTGAATAATATAAATAGTTGATGTTCTAAACTTGCGCAGGTCTCCCGACCTGTGCATTGCGTTACTTCTTTATGCAGTTGCTTGTGTTGAATAATAGAGAGGGTAGGTGAGTCTATGTTGTTGGTCAGGCGACACAACCACGGCGTGTTTTTATTTGATACATACCAACAGCGGCGAGAGTAATTATTTATCTGATAGATTAAGTATTTGGAATAGTCGTTCGAAACTTACTCAAACATATTCTTACTGCTCTACAGCAATAACAAGGGAACCTTTACCCCGATTATCAGAAAAGGTTCCGTTGCCACTAACGCCACAAGCGATTATCAATTTGTTGGATACAAGTCTCAAACATAGAAGCGTGCTGCTATTGTTTAAAAAACCTGTTTTATAAGGGGTGTTACCTGATGTTGGAGTAATTTTATTGATGGTAATTTTAGTATCAACTGTTGGATTTGCTACAGAGGCCAGGTAATAGTAATTGCCATTATCGTCAACATCTTCGGTTTCGGTTACATAAAAACCTGTGTTTAAAAAACTATTCTGCACTTTAAGCGCAAGTGTTTTTGTTGCAATCTCATATACAAATGTGCTGAACATCCGTCCATTTCCCAGCGGGAAATAATTAGCTGTATGAAAAACAGTGCCAATTATTTTAGTTCCGTCAAAACTCCGTTTTGTAATCATACGGCTGTTTGGCTTATGGTCATAGGGATAATTGGATGGGATGTAAGGTGTAAATAACGTCATCGGTATTTTTGCCAACACTGTGTTAGCATTGAAATCCATCACCAGTAAACTATCTGTTTTTAAGGCGATAAAAGCTAAAGGGCCTCCATTGATGGGCATTTCTACACTGGCTGATACGGCCTGATTATTTATTTTTTTTGCAACGTAGGCATATTTTACGTCGTTACTAAAATAACTCACGCCGAGATTCTGTCCTGCATTTTCATACAAACCCTGACATAGAGCTTGCCTTGTTGCATAAATTTTTTCAAATCCATTACCATCGCCAAATAACATTCTCGCCCAGTTCGGATCGTTGTATGTGTCGCCATAAATGAATTGAAGGTCCGAAAAAACCAGTTTATCCGTATAGGGTATTAAATCAAATTGCCCGCAACCAAAACCAGACTGACCAATGTATGTTTTATTCACAAAGGTTGGTATGCCACTGGTGGCCACGGTATCGCCAGTAGTAATATTTATTTTTTTTCTGTAAGCGGCATAACTCGCCGGAGCGCCATTCGCATTGGCATTGGCATAGGTAAACGCAGTATGTATAAAGCCATCGGCTGTTGTGGTTAGTTTATTGATATTGAATGCGCCTAAGCCTACTCTGTCAGATTGCATCCCCCAAACTTTTCGCATTCCCTTTCCCTCTATAAAAAAATCAGACCCAACAGTAGTGGTGGAATTATTGTTATCGGTCTTCTTGCAGGAAAATAAAAATGTAATGGTAAATAAAAACAGAACATAGGCAGATTTCGTTGTCATAGAGTTTCTTTCAGTAAAAGAAACGTATAATGTTTATTATCTGCATACCCTCTACGGGGTATATTCAAAACTACGCCTTCCTTATATTACGCACAACAGGCTCTGCTGACGAAAATATCCTGACTTGTGCATTGGCTTTATGAACGTTAACTGTATAAAATGGATTGATGCGTCACGATTGGCAGCAGGTGGGGGCCTGCGTCAGAAAAACAGATCCCCACCTTCTTATGTTGTATCATTTTTCTGGAGAATTTATGCAAACAAAGAAGAGACGGTAGTGTGGTTGGTCGGGAGACGCAACCACGGCGTGCGTCTAATTGATTCATTCCAACAGCGGAGAGAGCCAGTTGTTATTTTCATCTCATCCAATATAATTCTAACAACTCGTGTGCAGTCTTAGGTATTAATCTACGGTCGTCTTTAGTTAGTCCTTCAACTGAAAACAATTTTTCTTTAAGGTCAATATAAATCGGATGCCTTATGCTCGGTATTAAAACTCCACCTTTATTTAGCTCTCCTAATATTTCGTTTTTCAGTTTTTGCTTGTCGGCTTGTAAATTACCTATGTATTCAAGTCCACGTTTAACTATTTCATTCGATTTTAGTCTTTCAAATTGATGATCAAGAAATAGGAGTCCATATTTCTTGTAGTCTCCAAAGATTTCTTTTACAATTTTAGTAGTCGTTTCAACTTGTCCGTTATGAAAATAGTAAGCGTCTTGAATATTCAAAGCACCTGAGTTATGTCTTAACACTTTTAAGTCTTTGTGTGGGTTTATAAACCCAGTGTTGTAATGATTTGAATATATGTATTCAGGATTTAATAGTGAAGCAATTGAACAAGCAAAGTTTTTGTCTTTAGGAGTAAAGATTATGTATAGTATTTCATAGACTTTCAAATTGTTCATTTGTCTTAGTCGTTGGAATGAGTAGCAACCGTTTTTATATGCTAAAAATTCAAAGTCAGGCAAAACTTCACTTGCTGTCTGAATGAGAATTTGTTTTATTTCTCCTTTTTTCAGGTTAGGTGATTTGTCTTTCCTACTTGTCAACTCTTTTATTTTATCAAACCAGTTCAATTTACCTTCTTGTTTGTTGTCGTTCTACATTTGGCTTTACACGCTAATATACGCATCTACCTTCAATAGTGAATTTTCCAACTCTTTGATTTTCATCACTTGCTATATGCGTTTTTTAGACCTGCCTGCCGTCAGGCAGGTTGTTCGGTTGCACAATTGCTGCAAAAAAAATCCGTGCACAACCAGTACACGGATTTTTCAATATCTCTAAACGTAAATTCCTTACGCTGAATTCCTCGCCGCATTAATAATTCCAAACGAACTGCGGATGATGAGTTTTTCGTACGCTGCTTTGTGCGGCGATTGTTGCCCACGCTCATTCATCTCTCTGCATTTGGCAATGGCATATTGCTGAATGGTGATGAGTGGCATCACAATACGTTCACGCATTTGAATGGATAATTGTTCAACGGGTAATCTTCCATCAACTCCGTATTGCCGCTCAGCAGCAATACATATTTCTTGGTGAGTTCGTATTCATTATAAATCTTCTGCCAAATTTCACCATACACCGGATGATCACGCAGGTATTCTGTTAACGGAAAGAAACATTTTTTCATCGCCATCTCACAGTTGTCCATGAGTGTTTTAATGAAGAGCGAATTTTGATACAGTTGTTTGATCTCAGCAAAACGTCCCTGGTCGTCCAATGCTTTCAATGCAGTGCCCACACCATAGTAACCGGTTACATTTTGTTTGATCTGGCTCCACGCACCTACATATGGAATGGCACGGAGATCTTTTAATTCAAGACGGGAAGAACCACCACGCTTTGCAGGACGACTGGCAATATTTGTTTCGCTGTAATATTTCAACGGACTTACATCAACGAGGTATTGCATAAAGTAAGGATGCTTCTTTAATTCCACATACGCATCAAAACTTTTCTTTGCCACTTCCAGTATCAATGTTTCTTCTTCCTGCTCCAATGCTTTGGTGGAAGAGAAGAGATCGTTACTGATACCTGCATTCAACAATTGCTCAATATTGAATTGTGCTGAATCGTGTGTGCCAAAATTGGAACTTACGGTTTGTCCCTGTACCGTTAATTGAATTTCTTTATTGGAAATCTGTTTGCCCATGGATGCATAAAAGCGATGTGTTTTACCACCACCACGTGCAGGCGGGCCACCACGTCCGTCAAAGAACACTACATCATATCCATATTCACTCGAAATGCGGGTGAGTTCTTCTTTGGCTTTGAAAATACCCCAGTTGGCCATGAGGTAGCCACCATCTTTTGTACCATCACTAAAACCAAGCATGATGGTTTGTTGTTTTTTGCGTTGCTGCAAATGATCTTTGTACACTTGATTTTCATACAACATTTTCATTACTGCAGGAGCCTGTTGCAGATCTTCTACTGTTTCAAACAATGGTACAATGTCGATTGGTAACGCATCTTTGCTCCAGCCGCTTAATAATAACAATTGAAATACTTCCATTACGTTTTCAGCACTGGTACATTGGCTGATGATGTAACGGTTGCACCCGTCTTCACCGTTTGATTTTTGAATTGTGCGGATGTTATACATCACATCAAGTGTTTCTTTTACCAGCTCACTCGATGCTTTGTTCTCCGCATCAATTTTGTAAGCAGGCAGATAAGGGAATGAAACACTTGCATCGTTGGAGGCAATCGCTGCTAATACTTGTTTGCATTGCCAAAGCGCTGAACATTTCTATCGCAACTGTTTCAAGAGCATTGGGGGATAAATATGATGTGAGTAAGGAGACGCGCCAAAAGGTTTTGGAAATGGCTGGCCAATTGAATTACAAACCCAACTTTAACGCTACGGGCCTGGTGCAGCGTAGCACCCACAACCTGGGGATCATTATTCCTGGTATCACCAATTATTATTTTTCAACCGTACTAACGGAAATACAGGAAATCGCCCAGCTGAATGGATTTAGTGTTGTCCTCTACATCACCAACGATTCTCCGGATATTGAAAGCCAGGTGCTTGAAAACCTTTCCGGAAGCAGCCTGGATGGCTTGCTGGCTTGTGTTGCGGGGGATGGCGACAATTCGGCCAGATTTCAAAAATAATCGATGATGGCCTGCCGGTATCTTTTTTCTACCGGGTTATCAGTTCTATCAAAACATCGAAAGTGGTGCAGGATGATTATAACGGCGCCTACACAGCGGTTGAACACCTGATTGATTCTGGCTATAAAAAAATAGCGCACATTACCGGATGTAAGGAGCTGTTGCTCACCGAAAACAGACTTAAGGGATACTATAAGGCCCTTCAGGCCCACAACTTGCCGGTGCAGGAGAGCTTTGTCATTCATTCAGGATTTTCGCAAAAGGATGGCGAAGCGGCAACACAGCTACTTTGTTTAAGGATAGAAGTAATACTCCTGACGCAATATTTGCGGTTTGCGACCGGAAAGGTATAGGAGCCATGCTAACCTTAAGAGCCCTGAATATCCGGATCGGGCAGGAAGTTGGGGTCATTGGATTTACGAACGACCCGATGTCGGAAATCATATCCCCGACGATGTCGACCGTAGCGGAACCTGCTTATGAAATCGGTAAAACAAGCTGTGATTTATTGTTGAAACACATTCGAAAAAGTACCTTTCCGGCCGAGCAAATCACCTTTTCGGGAGAAT
>CAWHOR010000061.1:0-12387 GCA_963830845.1 uncultured Bacteroidota bacterium
CACGAGCAGGACCAGCATTATACCGATTCAAACTTCTCCGATATTTTCATTTTATGGGATCGCCTGTTTGGTACATTTAAATATAAACCGGTTGAACAGATCAAATTGGGATTGAAAGAATTTGAAGAGGAGAAAAAGCAAACCTTCTGGTATTTAATGAAGAGCCCATTCATCAACATAAACCGTATTGATTCAGATGAACTGAAGAAAACGGAGTAACAAACAACATAATTAAACAGCAACACAACTATTCAAAGCATGAAGAACGTATTTCTTATTACAGCTCTGCTTTTTAGCAACAGCATTCTTGCGCAAAAAACAAATTACACAACAGCCATCAACACGGCTACTACGAAAATTGAACCGAAAGTAATTGAGTGGCGGCACGACATTCATCAAAACCCCGAACTCAGTAACAGGGAAATAAGAACAGCAGCACTTGTTGCCAAACATTTGCAATCCTTAGGCATTGAAGTAAAAACAAATATTGCCAAAACCGGCGTGGTTGGAATACTGAAAGGTGATAAACCCGGAACTGTTATTGCATTGCGTGCCGATATGGATGCTTTACCTGTAACAGAACAAACGAATCTTCCGTTTACATCAAAAGCAAAAGGAACATATAACGGTCAAGAGGTGGGTGTAATGCATGCATGCGGTCATGATTCACATGTGGCAATACTGATGGGCGTTGCGGAAATACTGGCAGGTATGAAGAAAGATATTAAAGGCACTATCAAATTTATTTTTCAACCTGCAGAAGAAGGCGCACCAAAAGGGGAAGAAGGTGGAGCAGAGCTGATGGTGAAAGAGGGCGTATTAGAAAATCCGAAAGTGGATGTGATCTTTGGTTTACACATCAATGCACAAGTAGAAGTTGGAAAGATCACGTATCGTCCCGGTGGTATGTTTGCCGGTGTAGGTGATATGAAAATAACCGTGAAAGGAAAACCATCGCATGGTGCTGAGCCATGGTCATCAGTTGATCCTATTGTGGTGGCTGCACAGATCATCAATAATCTTCAAACCATTGTAAGCCGTAATGTAAACATCACAGAAAATCCTGCCGTTGTTACCATTGGTTCAATTCATGCCGGCAACCGTTCGAATATTATTTCGGAACAGGTGGAGATGTTAGGAACAGTAAGAACATTAAGTGATGCAGATGAAGTGTTGGTATTTAAACGCATCAGGGAAATTGTGGAACATACGGCACAAGGCGCCGGTGCAACAGCGGTGTTAGAATTACCCTACTCTGCTCACTATCCCGTTACATTTAATAACGAAGCACTCACAGAAATGATGTTGCCTTCCTTACAAAAAGCTGCGGGCAAAGAAAATGTAATGTTGGTTCCTCCTGAAACAGGTTCTGAAGATTTCTCCTTCTTTGCACAAAAAGTTCCCGGCTTGTATTTCTATATCGGTGGTTTACCAAAAGGAAAAGATCCAAAAACTTCTGCCTCACATCACACACCAGAATTTTTTATTGACGATAGTGGGTTTAAAACCGGTGTAAGTGCGTTTTGCAACTTGGTGTTTGATTATATGGAGATGAATAAGAAATAATGTAATTCGAATTGTTTTCTTCTTTGTGCCTTCGTGCAAACCTTCGTGTGCTTTGCGAAACAAATGATCACATTAAAAGCAGTAGCACAAAGAATACAGACATATATCAGATCGTTGATAACAGTACAATACGTTTTAAAATAAATAAGAAAGCAGAAGTCATGAGAAACAAAATAGTACTCATTTTTATAAGTCTGTATGCATTCACGCTACAAGCACAACAAGTTTATTTTCCTGATGCCGATTGGCAAACAAAAAAGCCTGAAGAGTTAAAGATGAATAAAACCTGGCTCGACAGTGCTGTAAACTTTGCATTGAAAAATGAAAATAAAGTTGAACGGGATCTGCGTATTGCCAATATGAAATCGTATTCACGGGAGCCAGGTTATAAAATGATCGGGCCGATGAAAGAAAGAGGCGGGCCAGCAGGTCTTGTTATAAAGAACGGATATATCGTTGCGCAGTGGGGTGATGTAAATCGTGTTGATATGACATTCAGCGTAACGAAAAGTTATCTCTCTACGGTTGCAGGTTTGGCGGTTGATAATGGGTTGATTAAAAGCGTACATGATAAAGTAGGTCAATATGTGTGGGGCGAATTATTTGAAGGGCCACACAATTCAAAAGTAACATGGGATCATTTGCTTACTCAATCAAGTGACTGGAGCGGCAGTTTGTTTGGATTAGATGATTGGGCCGATCGTCCACCAAGAGAAGGAACAATTGATGATTGGAAAAACCGCAAACTGCTTGAACCGGGAACGAATTATGAATACAATGACGTACGTGTAAATCTGCTTTCCTATTCTTTATTACAGGTTTGGCGTAAACCATTGCCAATTGTTTTCAAAGAAAAGATCATGGATCCTATTGGCGCTTCTACTACATGGCGTTGGTTTGGTTATGAAAACTCATTTGTAACAATCGATGGTTTAAATGTTCAGTCGGTTAGTGGTGGTGGTCATCATGGCGGCGGCATCTTCATCAATACATTGGATCATGCACGGTTTGGTTTGTTGTTTTTGCGAAACGGGAAATGGAAAAATCAACAACTGATTTCTGAAAAATGGGTAACTGCAGTTCAGCAATCCTCGGCTGCAAATAAAGGTTATGGTTACCTGTGGTGGTTAAATACTCAACAGAGTTGGAAAGGCATTTCACCGAACGTATATTATGCTGTTGGCTATGGTGGTAATTATATTATCATCGACAAAGAACATGACCTGGTAGTAGTTGCCCGTTGGATGGATGATACAAAAGTGGCAGAAATGCTAAATCTCGTTATCAGATCTATCGAAGCAAAATAAAATAGCGTTCAATCAAACTCACACTTAGCCAAAACACATGAACCCGGTTTCAAAAAAAGAAAATCTTAAACGTGAAATCGGTGTGCGGTCGCTCACCCTGGCGATCCTGAACATCACAGCAGGTTCCGGCATCTTTATTATTCCTGCAATTATTGCGCAAGATCTTGGTGCCGCTGCGATTCTTGCGTATCTCGTTTGCGGCGCATTGATCTTTTTAATTGGTCTTTGCTTTGCTGAAGTAGGTTCTAAAACTTCTGTAAGCGGTGGTGTGTATAGTTATATTGAAAATGCATTTGGTCCGTATGCAGGATTTTTAGCGAACAATATCTATTGGCTGGGCGGATGCATTGTATCAGACGCAGCCATTGCCAATGCGTTAGTAGATACATTGAGCTATTTTTTTCCTTTCTTAAGTAACGAGATCTACCGGGCAGCATTGTTGGTATTTGTTTTTGGCAGCATTGCCTTGATCAATATCCGAAGTGTAAAGAACGGTGTGCGGCTGATCGAGTTTGCCACACTGGGAAAATTAATTCCACTCATTGCTGTTGTAGTGGCAGGTGCCGCATTTCTATCACCCGAAAATTTACGTTGGACGATCGAGCCAACTGTCAGCAATCTCGGTGCTGCATCCTTACTTTTATTTTTCGCATTCATTGGGTTAGATGGTCCGTTAAGTAATGGCGGCGAAATAAAAAATCCAAAACGCACCGTACCGCTTGGAATATTTTTAGGTGTAACGTCGGTACTACTTTTATATATCTCCATTCAGTTGGTAACGCAGGGTGTGCTTGGTTCAACAGTTACTGTACATAAAGATGCGCCATTGGCTGCCGTAGCAAACATTGCATTCGGTAAATGGGGAGCCATCATCATTATTGCTGCCAGTGCACTTTCAATGCTTGGTGCATTGGGTGGAGAAATCCTTTCTATTCCACGTATCTTATTTGCCGGTGCAAGAGATGGACTACTGCCAAAGCCATTAGCGAAAGTTCATGACCGTTACTTTACACCACATGTTGCCATTGCATGTTATGCGTCGTTGGGATTGATACTCGCCATTTCCGGCGGCTTTAAACAATTAGCCACTATTGCAAGCGCAGCTTTATTGATCATTTATCTCGGCGTTGTATTGTCTTCAGTAAAGCTTCGGAGAAAAGAGACCGCAACAGCTGAAAAAACATTTCGTGTACCCGGTGGCATCATTGTTCCATTGCTGGCTGCTGCCGGTATCATTTGGTTATTATCGAATTTAAGCAAAGCAGAACTTACAGGCATTGGCATATTTATCATCGTATTCTCGATTATCTATTTCACCATGAAAGAGGTAAAAAAGAAGAAGCAGGATAAAGTGAACAGTGGTTTGAAAGACTAACACCTGGATTATAAAAAAGTACAAAATAATTCCACATAATGCAAAAAATAAAAATTCTTCTTATTGCATTGCTCTTTTCAGCGACTGCAAATGCACAAACCACACAAGAAGAGAAAAGGGTACAGCAAGCCGTTGAAAATATGTTTGCAACCTTGACAAATGCTGATACAGCTGCGTTGAAAACATTTGTTACTGCCGATGTGCATTTTTATGAGTACGGCCAGGTGTGGACGATCGATACCATGATTCAAAAAGTAATACAGAGTACATCTGCTCCCGGTTTTAAACGAACAAACAGCTTTGAATTTGTAAGCACTGCCATTCATAAAAATACGGCATGGGTTACCTACTATCTGCAATCAACCTTTACAAGAAACGGGAAAGAGGATGTTGTAAAATGGATGGAAACGGTTATCCTGATCAAAGAAAAAAAGCAATGGAAAATAAATGTATTGCATTCAACACGATTGATTAGAAATTGAAATGATTAAGACGCAACAAAAACTATACGGACTCGACCATTTAAGAGCATTGGCCATTTTACTTGTATTGGGATTCCATTACCAGCTTGGGTATTTTGGGTTTCCTGAGTGGACCACACAGTTCGATCAGTTTGGCTGGACAGGCGTTGACCTGTTTTTTGTGCTAAGCGGGTTTTTAATTTCATCGCAGCTCTTTGCACAAATGAAAAAAGGAAAAACAATTTCTTTGAAAGAATTCTTTTTGAAACGCTTTTTCAGAATTATCCCCATTTATTTTGTAGTGGTTGCCATTTATTTTTGCATTCCGTTCTTTCGGGAAAAAGAAGCGCTGCCTCCACTGTGGAAGTTTTTAACCTTCACGCAAAACTTTGGGTTAGATGCAGTCAACTTCGGTACATTTTCACACGCATGGTCCTTGTGTGTAGAAGAACATTTTTATTTATTTCTTCCGTTGATCCTACTTCTTCTTCAAACCACACATTTTTTTAAAAAAGGGTATTGGGTTTTGATACTACTGTTTGCTGCCGGGTTTGCAGCAAGATTGTATAGCTGGCATCAAGAGTATCTTCCAACAGTTGACGGCGAAGGTTCGTTGGTATCGTGGATAAGATTCGTTTATTACCCAACCTACAATCGGCTCGATGGACTATTGGTTGGCGTTTCCATTGCTGCCATTTATCAATATCTGCCAAATACATGGAATAAAATCGCAGCCTATGGAAATCAGATACTGCTGACGGGCCTTGTTCTCTTAACCATTGCCTATTTCTTTTGCTCCGACCTTTCAACCTATACAACTTCAATTGTTGGTTTCCCTTTCATTGCCATAGGCTATGGATTTCTTGTAACAGGAGCTGTTTGCCCAACAAGCGTTTTGTATAAATGGAATTCAAAAGTCACCACACTTATTGCTACGCTTTCGTATGGTATCTATCTTTCTCACAAAGGAGTGATCCATATGTCACAGGAAATCTTTTCTGATTGGGGAATTGACAAAAACGGAAATGTGATGTTTTTGATCTGTATTGCATGTTGTTTTCTGGTTGCATGGTTGCTGCACCTGGCCATTGAAAAACCATTTATGAAATGGAGAGATGTGGTGCTTAAGAAAAAGCAGGTATTGAATAGGTAATGATGAATAAATGTTTTGTGTTGAATAATGGAAATCGGTAAACAATGTTTTTCCGGGGCAGGCAGTGTATGGCAAGCTTAAAAATTAAAACAAAATGAATAACATTCGGTTTTCTTTAATGATTCTTTTCTTGCTGATTAACTTTAGTTTAAAGGCGCAGAATAAAGACTCCCTTGCTGTTATGAAATTCGTAAATAATTTCGTGACAGCGTTTAATCATTTTAATTGGACCACGTTTCGACAATCATTTACAGATGATGCAACTATTTTTTATCCATATTGGAATCAAGCAAAACGGATACAAGGCAGACAAGAAATTGAAAAAAACTGGTTGAATATTTTCCCGGAATTTGTAGACATCAAAAATAGTAGACAATTACAAATAAGCCCAAAGGACATTCATCTCCAACTTTATCAACAAAATGCAATTGTTACATTTCATTTGGGCGACGGATTAAATTCATTATCCAGAAGAACCTTACTAATGATAAAGGAAAAAGGAAGTTGGAAAATTGCTCATCTCCACGCCTCATCTTTAACGAAAGACCCTGTTGTTTCGAAAGATACAAGTAAACTAACCATAGATGTATTAAAAGCTTCGCCAGCCAATTTCAAATTATTGTTAGAAAACGAATATGTAAGAGTGCTTGAATATACGTTGAAGCCAGGCGAAAAAGATACGCCACATACACACCCTTCCAAATCTTCTTATGTAGTAACCGGAGGTAAAATAAAAGTATATCTTGAAAATGGCGAAACCATTATCGTGGATGAAATGGCAGAAACGGCTTCCTGGATGGGTTATACAGGCAAGCACTATGTAGAAAATATCGGCAACACAACTATAAAAATTGTAATAACGGAAGTTAAATCAATGAAATAAGTTTCAAAATGAAAAAAGTAAAACCAACTCTTTTGATCATTGCATTGCTGCATCTTTTTTCTTCTTCGCTTTTGGCACAAAAGAAAAACCAACCGATACAATTGGAGTCACTGCTGGAACAATATTCAAAAGAATATTATGCACTCAATCCATTGCAAGCTACTGAAGCAGGTATCAATGATTACAACAACCAACTTGAAATTACGATCAGCGAAGAGTATATAAAAAAGACAACAGCACTCAATCAAAAATATCTCAGTCAATTAGCTGTCATTGACAAAGCAGGCTTAACAGCATCTGAGTTGTTAAGTATTGATGTGCTTACTTACAAACTGAAAACCGAAAACGAAATGGTCGGTAATCACTTCTGGTTTTTCTACCGACCAGTTGACCAATTCGTATTTAGTTTTCCAACAAAGTTTGCAACATTAGGTTCTGGAGCAGGCTTTGTTCCTTTCAATACTGAAAAAGATTATAGAGATTTCATCAGCCGTATGAAAGGCTTTCAAACATGGGTTGATCAGGCCATTGTTAATATGAAAAAGGGTGTTACCCAAAACAATACAAATCCAAGGGCTTCGATGGAAAAAGTACCGGCACAATTAAAACCGTTATTTGAAGCTGCTGTAGAGGCGAATGTTTTTTACAAACCTTTATTAAAACTACCAACCAACTTAGATAGTGCTGCTGCAGTTCAATTGAAGAAAGATTATTCGAATGCCATTGAAAACATTATTAAACCGGCGTACAAAAAACTCCATGATTATATTGTTACAGATTATATCCCAAAAGCAAGAAATACATCGGGCCTGTTAGATAATGATAAGGGAAAGAAGGAATATGAGTTATGGTTAGCATATTTTACTACCACCAATATTACCGCCGAACAAATTTTCAATTTAGGACTCAGTGAAGTTGGCCGTATTCGTAAAGAAATGGATTCTGTAAAAACACAAGTGGGTTTTAAGGGTGACTTAAAATCATTTTTTGAATATGTAAAAACCGACCCGAAATTCTTTCCATTTAAAAACGAAGAGGAGGTGTTGGACAGATACAGAAGCTTCCTTGATAAAATGTCGCCACAACTGAATATCCTTTTCAATTTAACACCCAAAGCAAAATTTGAAGTAAGGGCTACTGAAAAATTTCGGGCTGCCGGTGCCAATGCTCAATATATGAAGCCGTCAAGAGATGGAAAAAGACCGGGCATTTTTTATGAAGTAATTCATGACCCGGCTCAATACAATTACTTCTCCATGGAAGATCTATTTATACACGAAGCTATTCCCGGGCATCACTACCAGGTAGCTATTCAACAGGAAGCCGATATTCCGGAATTCAGAAAAGTATACTCGACAAGTGCTTTTGGAGAAGGTTGGGCATTGTATGCAGAAAGTTTAGGAACTGAATTAGGCATGTATACCGACCCCTATCAATATTTGGGCAGACTAAATGGTGAAATTGAACGGGCTGTTCGGTTAGTAGTAGATGCAGGCATTCATTACAAAGGATGGAGCCGTGAAAAAGCCATTGCTTATGTGTTAGAGAACCAACCGGTATCAGCTATTGAAGCGGAACAACGTATAGAACGATATATGGTTTTAGCCGGTCAGGCGGTAAGCTATAAAATAGGCGAGTTAAAAATTATTGAACTGCGTGAAAGAGCAAAGAAGAAATTGGGGAACAAGTTTGACATTAAAGAATTCCACGATGAAGTGTTGAAAGATGGCTGCTTACCGCTGATTATTTTAGAAACAAAAATTAATAAGTGGATTGAAAGTAAAGCAGTTAAAAAATAATAAGGCCATGCTCAATCAAATTTTTAAAATGAAAAGAAGGCAACCAACAATCTTGTTTATCACACTGCTCAATGTATTTTCTTTTCAGCTATGCATTCCTTTCAGTTTGACTGCACAGGAGAATACTGTTGATTTTTCATCTGCATTAACAGTTGTAAATTCTTTAGACAGCACACAAAGAACAAAAGCGGTTTTTCCTTTTGATGATATGTCCAGATACGATTGGAACTATCTTCCTCCCAGTTTAATTCCAAGAAGAGGTGTTTGTTTAAAAGACCTGGATAGCATACAAAAGAGTACTATTTATTCTTTGCTTAAAAGCTTTTTAAGTGACAAAGGTTTTTTAAGAACACAGGACATTATGAATAATGAGTATTATTTGAAAGAGTTAGAGCCAGACATGATACACCGGATACCTGAAAACCATTTCATCGCATTTTATGGTGAGCCGGCAAAAGACAGTGTTTGGGGATGGAAATTTAGTGGGCATCATATTGCTCTAAATTTTACAATCGTAAATAATCAATTAGCATTAACGCCCATCTTTTTTGGCGTTGATCCTGCTGAAATAAAAGAAGGAAAAAATAAAGGAAGACGAATAATTAAAGACGAAGAAGATATTGGCTTTGAATTAATCAACATGCTTCCGAATGAGCAAAAGGCAAAAGCAATTTTTCAATCAAAAGCATTCAGCGATATCGTAACCACAAACGCCATTCAGGTTGGACCGCTTACGCCAGTTGGAATAGTAGCCAAAGACTTAACAACTCAACAAAAAAATATTTTAAACAAATTAATTGTCAGTCATCTTTCTTCAATGCCGCCTGAAATTGCAGAGATGAGAATGAAGCGAATTGTAGCAGAAGATTTTAATCAAATAAGATTTGGTTGGGCGGGAAGCTTACGAAAGGGAGTTCCACATTATTACAGAATACAAGGGAAAACTTTTTTAATTGAGTTTGACAATAGTACTCACGGTGCCAATCAAATACACATCGTTTGGCGGGATTTTGATGGTGACTTTGGAGTTGACCTTTTAAATGAGCATTATAAAAAAAGCAAGCATCATCATAAATAAATCAAACAAGAGGGATTATAAAGCCCAATCAGGGTAGTATTTAAAATTGAGTTATCAAAAAGCGATTTAAAAGCTATGCAACGCAGAAACTTCATTCAACAATCATCACTCACCGTTATTGGTCTGGGTGTATTTGGATCATTACTTTCAAACAATAAAAAAGCAGGATCTGCTTTAATCGTAAACGGCAAACGTATTGAAAGCCGCATTTTTGAATTGGCAAAATTTGGTATGGATGAAAAAGGACGTGGTTACCGTGTTGCTTATACCAAAGGCGATATTGAAGGCCGTGCATGGTTTATGGAGCTGATGAAAAAAGCAGGACTCAACCCAACGATTGATGCTGCCGGAAATATCATTGGTAAACGCAAAGGAAAAAATGCATCACTCAAACCCATTGCATTTGGTTCGCACATTGATATGGTGCCCGATGGTGGCAACTATGATGGTACACTTGGTACAATCAGTGCATTGGAAGTAATCGAGATCCTCAATGAAAACAATGTTGTTACAGAACATCCGTTGGAAGTGGTCATTTTTGCCAATGAAGAAGGCGGCACCATTGGCAGTATGGCAATGGTTGGTCATTTAACTCCTGACGGATTAAAACAAAAAAGCCAAAGTGGATTAACACAGGCAGAAGGCATCAAAGCTCTTGGCGGCAATCCTGATAATATTCAATCAGTAAAGCGTACGAAAGGAGATATCCATGCATGGATTGAATTGCATATTGAGCAAGGTGGCATTTTAGAAAGAGAAAAGATACAGATCGGTGTGGTGGAAGGTATTGTAGGTATTGTGCATTGGGAAGTAACGGTAGAAGGTTTTGCCAATCATGCAGGTGCCACTCCCATGAACCTGCGACAGGATGCGTTGCTGGCTGCATCAAAATTTATTATTGCAGTAAACGAAGTGGTGAACAGTGTACAAGGAACGCAGGTAGGTACTGTTGGAAAAATTGCTGTACAGCCAGGTGCTTACAATGTGATTCCCGGTAAGGTATTGTTGGGTTTAGAGATCCGTGATTTAAATGCTGCAAAGATTGAAATGCTGTTTAAAGAAATAGAGAATCGTGCAGCAACGATTGCAACAGATAACAAAAACCAAGATCAGTTTTGAACGGCAGGCCAATGAATCAAAACCGGCATTGACCGATAAAAAATTACAGCAGATCATCAACACATCTGCAAAAGCATTGGGCTTTACAACAAAGTTCATGCAAAGCGGTGCCGGTCATGATTCACAGGAAATAGCAGAAATAGCTCCTGCTGCCATGATCTTTATTCCGAGTGTTGGCGGCATCAGTCATTCACCCAAAGAATTTTCAACAGCAACAGATATGGCCAACGGGGCGAATGTGTTGTTGCAAACGATTTTGAAAATAGATAAAGCATAATTCAACCATGCAGGAAGAAAAGAAAGAAGGTCCACCGTCAACAGACGACAGCCCACAGCAAGACACACAGTTGAATACTCCTTCAACTGATGAACCCATTGCATCTGCTGAAACATCAGACATCATAAATCCGCCATCAGACATAAAAGATATGGAAGTACATCATCATGCCCACGACCCTGCTGCACCGCACCATAAGAAAAACTGGAAAAGTTATTTCTGGGAGTTTTTAATGTTATTCCTCGCTGTGTTCTGTGGGTTTTTAGCAGAGTATCAGCTGGAGCATGTAATCGAAAACAGCAGGGAAAAACAATTCATTAAATCGTATATAGAAGATCTGAAAACAGATACGGCTTCCATCAACCGAAATCTTGCGTACCAACTCTCAAGAAAAGAACAGTTGGATTCCATGATGAAGTTTTTAGAAACACAAACGATCAAAGGCAATGAGGGTGAATTTTATTATTTGGGAAGAGTTCTTATTCGAACCAGACGTTTTCAACCAAGTGACAGAACCATTGCCCAGTTAAAAAATTCAGGAGCATTACGGCTTATCCGGAATGAACAGGCAGCAGACAGCATCATCAGTTATCAGAAACTGGTTGAAACAATTCTTGGCAATATAACAGATGAACGGGATGAGCGAAGAGATGTTGATCCGTTGATGTCACTCATATTTGATCCTTATGTTTTTGATAAAATGCTCGACGATAACAATATCATCCATAAACCTGACGGAAACCCGCCGCTGCGTTCGTATGATGCCTCGTTGCACCAGGATTTAGCTTATCGTATCCATCAATTAAAAGGAAGTAACAGGATTCTTGATACAAGGCTCACACAATTGCGTGAAAAGGCGGCAGGTATTATTGCATTTTTACAAAAAGAATATCATCTTGAATGAATGGAGAACAACGCTACAACCTTTGAAAAAGAACAATAATTGTTTTATAGATAATCCTGTTACTTTAGTAACACCACATACAACTTTTCATGAGTAGCGAAACAACTCCTTCATCCACCAATCAGCAACCAACACTCAAACGTGTATTGGGTTTAAGCACGGGCATTTTATTAGTTGCCGGTATGATGATCGGTTCAGGTGTGTTTAAGAAGATCGTTCCTATGGCGCAAACGGGATTGAGTGAAGGATGGATCATTGCTGCATGGGTTGGCGCCGGACTTATTACCATGTTTGGTGCATTTACATTAGCGGGGCTTTCGTCGTTGACTGAAGAATCGGGTGGTGTGTATGAATACCTGCGACTTTCATTTGGCAATTTCTTTTCCTTCTTATTTGGCTGGACCGATTTTACAATCATGGGTTGTGCTTCCGTTGCAGCACTCGGTTTCATTTTTGCACAAACGG
>CAWHOR010000062.1:0-9523 GCA_963830845.1 uncultured Bacteroidota bacterium
CAGTTTCAAACACTTCATCCTGTTAATCCTTCAAATCATAGAAATCATGGTTCAGACAATTTGCGTTTGCGGTGCAGGAACAATGGGCAGCGGTATTGCACAGGCAGCTGCACAAAGCGGCATTTATACCCTGCTGTTTGATCTCAACAAAGAAGTGTTGCAAAAAGCAGAAGCAAACATTAACTCTTCTCTTGAATCGTTAGTACAGAAACAAAAAATTACAGAGGAGCAGCGGAGCAACATGAGCGGAAATCTTCACTATATCAACGATATCAATGGTTGTATTGCTGATGTAATTATTGAAGCCATCATTGAAAAACTGGAAGCAAAGATTTCGTTGTTTAATCAACTGGCAGAGATCAATCACAGTGAAACCATTTTCGCCAGTAACACATCATCTTTTTCTATTTCACTGCAGCAACAATTGTACAGCAACCTCAACGTGTGGCAGGTCTGCATTTCTTTAACCCTGCCACGATCATGAAGTTAGTGGAAGTGGTAAAAGGCGATCAAACCAATGAAGAAGTAATTGAACAGTTAGTTGCGTTAACAAAGCAGATGAACAAAACTCCTGTCATCTGTAAAGATTCACCGGGTTTTATCGTAAACCGTGTTGCACGACCTTATTATATTGAATCATTAAAATTGGTGGAAGACGGTGCTGCCGATTTTGCAACCGTGGATGCATTAATGGAAGCCAGTGGTTTTAAAATGGGTCCGTTCAAACTCATGGACCTTATTGGTAACGATATCAACTATGCTGTTAGCTGCAGCGTGTATGAACAACTCGGCAAACCCGAACGTTTACAACCATCACCCATACAAAAAGAAAAAGTAGAATCAAATAAACTTGGCCTCAAAACCGGCGAGGGCTATTACAAGTACAACGGATAATTGTATAATTGATAGTTGATAATCGAACGCAGCCCCTAATTTTACATTTTCCATTATAAATTATCCATTCCATCATGGTTTTCGTTACCGGCGGCGCAGGTTTAGTTGGCTCGGCTTTATTGAAACAGTTGTTGCAACAAAAGCAGGGACCCATCAAAGCATTGTTCCGCACATCGATGCCATTGCTGTTGAGCGAAGAAGAAAAGCAACAGATCGAATGGATCAAAGGCGATGTATTGGACACGTCGGTATTGGATGAAGCTATGCAAGGTTGTAAGCAGGTATATCATTGTGCAGCGGTTGTATCGTATCATTCCAGCCGCCGGCAGCAGATGTACAAGATCAATATTGAAGGCACCGCAAATATTGTCAATCTCTCGTTGGAACATAATATTGAAAAACTCATTCATGTAAGTTCGGTTGCAGCCATTGGACGTTTGCGTCAAGGCGAACAGATCACCGAAAAAACAGAATGGACCGAAGAGACAAACAATTCCCATTACGGCAAAACAAAATACCTGTCTGAAATGGAAGTATGGCGTGGTATTGGAGAAGGTTTGAATGCAGCCATTGTAAATCCATCGGTGATATTAGGTGAATCAAATTGGGAAACAGGATCGGTTGCCATCTTTAAAAAAATGTGGGAACAATTCCCTTGGTACACAACCGGCGGAACTGGTTTTGTTGATGCAAAAGATGTAGCTGATGCAATGATCCGTTTAATGCAAAGCGATATTTCAGCCGAACGTTTTTTATTGAGCAATACACATTTAAGTTTTCAGGAACTGTTTACCAAAATTGCAACTTCATTGGGGAAACGTCCACCGAATCGTTTTGCAAAACCCTGGATGGGCGAATTGGTGTGGCGACTCGAGGCACTCAAAGCCATGTTCAGCAACAAAGAACCATTACTCACCAAAGAAACGGCCAGCACTGCACAAGTGAGAACCTATTACGATTCGTCGAAAGTATTGGCCGCACTACCAGATTTCAAATTCACGCCAATTGATGAAACGATTGGACGGACGAGTAAGTGGTTAAAGCAACAATACAATCTTAAATAACCAACCTCAGCTTACGTCGAAAAAATACGTGCATAACTACTGGTTGAAGCAGCGTTACTTCTATCAATCGTTATCCTTTTGCTCATTCGATAACAGAAGGATTTCATGGTTGGCTCAAAAATTGTTTATTTTTAAAGCTCAATGAAAGATCACGTATGAAAACAATCCTCTCCATTATCCTTGTCTTCTCTTCCTTATCCGTTTCAGCACAATCTTATTTTTATATCAAAGGAAAAGTAATTGACGACAGTACACGGCTTCCGTTGGAAGGTGCTTCTGTACTTTGTCAAAATACCACCAAAGGAACCATCACCAACAAAGAAGGTGAATTTCGGCTAGAAGTTCCAGCCGGCGGACATAATCTTGTTGTTTCCTACACTGGTTTCGCAAGCGAAAGTGTACGGATCAGTTCATCGCAGGATAACAGTAATGAACTCAGCATCATTTTAAAAAAGAAAGAAAACAAACTGGAAGAAGTAGTGATACAGGCCAGCAGCGAAGTGAAAGATGGCTGGACAAAATACGGATCGCATTTTTCGAATTACTTTATCGGCAGCACACCGTTTGCCAAACAATGCAGCATTGAAAACCCACAGTCGTTAAAATTTTATTTCTCCCGCAAACGAAATGTATTAAAAGTAAAAGCAGAAGAACCGGTAGTAGTGCTCAACTATGCGCTGGGCTATAAAATTCAATACCAGCTCGACTCCTTTATTTATGATTACGGTACAAAATTCAGCGCCTATGTTGGCGTAGCATTTTATACCGAACTGGATTCGACCGAAGAACAAAAAGCCATCTGGGTAAAGAACAGGGAGAAGGCTTACCTCGGTTCACGAATGCATTTTATGCGCTGCTATTACGACAGTACACTTTCTGAAAACGGATTTGTGATTGAAGAAATTTATCAAGACAGTATTACGAACAAACCCAAGATCAGCACGCTTACAAATCCTTACGATAGTGCAGTATATGTATTGATCGATAGTGTTGACAGAGAGATCAACCTGTTTGGGAAGTATCGCATCGTATACACCTTATCACCCATGGAAAAAGAATATCTCGTTGCTAACAAATATCCGGCTTCTGCAAAAGAGCAACTCTCAACACTTGAATTTTTAAACGGGTTTGTCATTACCGAAAACGGCTTTTTCTATGAACAAACGGAAGTGATCAACAGCGGTTACTGGGCGTGGAAAAATTTAGCCGATCAGTTGCCGTATGATTATTGGCCGGAAGAATAGGGAGAAAGCTACGAGCTTATAGCTATGAGCTGCGAGCAAATACAAAACGCAGTTGTAGTTAGGTGAGCTTATTATTGTTTAGATTATTTCGACTCTAACTTTAATAACCTTTCCCATATTTCAGGTATCCGTTTTACCCATACCAACTCTTTGCGTTTTTGCAATGCATCGTCAACCGGTGTGCCGAAGTACGATTTATTTCCTTCCAATGATGATGGCACGCCGCTTTGTGCAAACACCACGGCATTTTCTCCAATGGTCAACGTTTTACTGACACCTGCCTGTCCCCACAATACCACACCATCTTCAATTACTACAGCACCTGCCACACCTACCTGTGCCGCAAACAAACAGTTTTTGCCGATCACACTATCATGACCAATATGCACCTGGTTATCGAATTTGGTACCACGACCAATCACGGTATCATGCGTTACACCTTTATCAATCGTACAACAAGATCCCATTTCCACATCATCTTCAATTACTACCCGTCCGCAACTTTCCATTTTTTTATACCATACATCACGGTTCTTTTTTGTGTTGAAATAAAATGCATCGCTGCCAATAACAGTACCAGCATGCAGAATTACATTGTTGCCAATTACTGTGTGATCGTAAATCGAAACGTTGGGATGTATTACACAATTGTTACCAATGCGTTACATGATTACCAACAAATGCACCGGGCATTACAACCGTGCCTTCACCAATTACAGCCGATTCGCTGATAAGAGTTGCAGATGGAACAAACGGACGAAAGTGCCGGACAATTTTGAGATATGCTTCAAACGGTTGCTCACATACCAGCAATGCTTTTCCTTCGGGTACATCCGTTTCTTTATTGATGATTATAAAGCTTGCAGCTGAGTGAATACACTTATCGTAGTACTTTGGATGATCTACAAATACCAGATCGCCGGTTTCAACTTTATGTATTTCGTTGATTCCTGTTGCAAGCCCATTTGTATTTCCTGTAACTGTTGCATTGATTAATTCTGCAATCCATTGTACCGGAACCGGTGAAGGAAACTTCATAAACTGATTTTCACCAAAGGTAATATGCTTTGTGTTTGCCTGTGTATTACGTTCAAAGGAATCGGTTTTGGGTTTTTTCGGGGTAAAAACAAGGTTCTGGATAAAAATTTTGAAACTTTTTTTTTGGTCTTTTTTTGGTTATTGATCGTACAAAAACAGTGTACTGTTTCTTCTTTTTCAAATCGAAAAAACAGGTGAGTTGCTTTTTAAAACAAACAGTACAACAAAAACAACTACGCTGAAACTATTGCCAACACTGTATTACAGCGAAGCAACATGAAAAACAAAAATCAATTTTATGTTTTACTGTTTACTTGTTTTCAAAAAAAAAGAAACATATCAACCGCAAAAGATGCTAAAACTCCTTAACCCTTTTCCACAGATAAAATTAAAATGTGCATAAAATATTTTTGAAAATTTTTTTATATCGGAGAAATTATTTTTAATATTGTGACGGGAAAGAAATTTCCTGGTACTTACTAACCCATCCATCATAAAAGCTCGGTGTCTTCCGGGCTTTTTAGTTTTATACAATTTCTCTTTCTCAGAACCGCTCTTCTTCCACTGTTTGATTCATTACTACAACTCTTCACCGGTTTTCGATCCAACTCATTTTCAAAAATTCTATTCTGCAAACTACCTGCTGTTCCAATTCTTAATAAAATCAGTTGGAACAACTGAAATTCTTTACATTGCTGAAAAATAAGCTATGCTTAAATCAATGACCGGTTTCGGAAGAACCGAAGAAGCTGCCGGTGACAAGACGTTTCTGGTTGAAATAAAATCGCTCAACGGAAAACAGTTTGAACTCAATTTAAAAATTACTCCTTTATTAAAACCATACGAATTTGCCATCCGCACCATGTTATCGGAGCAACTGATGCGTGGTACTATTGATTGTAATATCCTGCTCAAACAAAATGGCGGCAATGGTGCAATCACCATTAATAAAGAAATGGCCAAAGCTTATTTTCAACCATTGAAGGAAGTGGCCGATGATCTCAATATCGGACTCAGCGAATATGTTTTAGCTGCCATGTTGCGTTTGCCCGATGTGGTAGTTCCCAACACCGATATTTTAAGTGAAGAGCAATACGGTCAGTTTAAGCAAACTTTGCAAAATGCAATTGATGCTATTAATAAGCATCGACTGCTGGAAGGTGCAGCACTGGAAAAAGATCTCATCGAACGCATCAATAATATACTTGCTTACCAGGAAAAAATTTCTGAACTGGAACCATTGCGTCAGCATAAAATGAAAGAAGAGCTGCGGCGCAAAATGGAAGAACAACTCGGCAAAGAGAACTACGATGCCAACAGGCTTGAGCAGGAAATGATCTATTATATTGAAAAGATCGACATCAGTGAAGAGCAGGTGCGCCTCCGCAACCACTGCGATTATTTCCTCAACATCCTCAAAGAAAACGACGATTCAAAAGGCAAAAAGCTGGGCTTTGTATTGCAGGAAATTGGTCGTGAAATAAATACAACCGGTGCCAAGGCTTATGATTCCGGCATTCAAAAGCTGGTGGTATTAATGAAAGATGAACTGGAAAAAGCAAAAGAACAGGTGTTGAATATTCTTTAGTTCAAAAGACACTGGCAGATTGGAAGATACTCTGGTAACAGGAATTGGGAATTTGGATTTGGTAGTTTGGAATTACACATTATGTCTTTGATGTTGTGCCTTTTACCTTATTCCTTCTACCTTGTGCCTTTATCCCTTTGCCTTCTTACATTTGTAAAAATATTCGCTTGAAACCTTTCCCCGTATTGAAGACCCTTACACAAAGTATTACTTGCAATTGTTTACTGGCAGTGGTCCTCCTTGCCGGTTGCAGTACCATGGATACATTTGAAAAAAATGCAGAGATTCCAAAACACGAATGGAGCTACAGCCTGCAACCCGAGATCAATTTTACAATTACCGATACCGTTACACCCTACAATGTATTTGTAACGTTGCGACATACTGATGCGTATGCGTATAAAAATATCTGGCTCTATATTTCCACCCGCCAACCCGGCGACAGTACTTTTCAAAAAGAACGCTTTGAACTAACCCTTCAAAATCAAAACGGCGAATGGATCGGTACAGGCATGAGCGATATCTGGGAAGTGCGTTATCCATTGTTCAATAATCTCCGTTTTACAAAACAGGGTAACTATACCATCCGGCTGCAGCAAACAATGCGTGACAATCCGTTGTTACATGTAATGAATGCCGGTGTGCGTATTGAAAAAGCAAAACAGTAATGGCTTATACCAACAAAGTATATAGTTTCCGCAATTTCTCCTTCTGGTTCTGGATTCTTCTCATTTATGTAGTGGCTGCCTTGGTGTGGTGGTTTATTTCACTGGAACGGCAAAGTGGTGAAATGACTGCTTTGAAACTAGCTCAACTGAAACTCGACGATCCGCAATACGATCTGTTGCGGGATGAAGCGTTGCTGTTTCAGAAAAGACAATCAGCAAAATTTATTGGTGAAGGTGTGGCCTTTCTTGCGTTGATATTGGCAGGTGCGGTGTTTGTGTATCGCTCCATTCGTAAGCAAATTGAAGTATCGGCCCTGCAGCAGAATTTCATGATGGCCATTACACATGAATTAAAAACACCTATCGCCACTACTCGTCTTAGTATTGAAACGGTATTACGTCGCAAGCTCGATGAAGTGCAGCAACAAAAACTATTGTTGAGTGCTTTGAGCGAAACCAACCGTTTGAATATTCTCACCAATAATATTCTCCTTGCTTCGCAAATGGAAGAAAAGAATTTCCAGCGTGAGCATGAAGAAGTAAACCTGGCCGATGTGGTGGAAACGGTGGTGAGCGATTATAAGAACCGCTACCCCGGCCGACGAATTGAAGCCAGTGCTGATAAAGATCTCTATATTGAAGGGGATGAATTGTTGATCCAGATCGCTTTAAGTAACCTGATTGATAATGCATTGAAATATGCACCGAAGGAAAGTCCGGTGTATGTTGATCTGATGGATGATAATGATATTACACAGATCAAAGTAAGTGACGAAGGAATGGGTGTTCCCGACGAAGAGAAACAGAAGATCTTCGAAAAATTTTACCGCAGCGGTAACGAAAACACACGCAAAGCAAAAGGTACCGGGCTTGGCTTGTACCTGACCCGTAAGATCATTACCGATCACAATGGTGACATATTTGTGATGAACAATACCCCACGTGGAAGTATTTTTGTAATTCAGTTTTAAACACTACACATATGTCGGCCACAAACAAAGCATCTATTTTAATCGTGGAGGATGAAGAGCATTTACTGGATGCGTTGAAATTAAATCTGGAGCTGGAAGGTTATGAAGTAACAACAGCCGGTGATGGTGTGGCTGCGTTAAAGGCAGTGGAGAATGAATATTTCGATCTCATTATTATGGATGTGATGATGCCGGAGATGGATGGCATCAGTGCTACCGAAAGCATCCGTATTCGCAAAAACGATGTACCCATTTTGATGTTGAGTGCCAAGAATACCTCCCACGACCGTGTGCTGGGTTTAAAGAAAGGTGCCGATGATTACCTCACCAAGCCGTTTAATCTGGAAGAGTTGTTACTGCGTGTTGAAAAGCTGATCGAGAAAAATAAAAAGATACAGGACAAAGACAGCATTGGCGAAAGCTACAGCTTCGGCAATAACCATATTGACTTTAAAGCACAGGAAGCGATCAACTTCAAAAGTGAAAAAATACAGCTCAGCAAAAAGGAAAACATGCTCCTTCACCTGTTGATTGAAAACAAGAACGAAGTAGTAACCCGTGAAAAAATTCTACAGGTTGTTTGGGGTTACAATGTATATCCTACTACCCGTACCATCGACAACTTCATCCTCAACTTCCGTAAGTATTTTGAAGAAGATAGCCGTAACCCGGTTTACTTTCATTCGGCAAGGGGTGTTGGGTATCGGTTTGTGGAAGGGGAGTGATACTTTAGACTTGTCTTTTAACTGTATAACCTAACCTGCTAAGCTATCTTTAATATCATGTCCTTGGCCCTTAAGAGATTCCGTAAAACAATAGGTGGAAAAGAACTGCTTTTGTTAGCTCTTATAGGACTAGGTTATTTTGCATATTCTCTTCTAATCCCTGTTGTACAAACGGCTAACAATAAACACAGGATTACAGGTGATCTTATTAGTATGTCGTATTATTTGATCTCATTCTGTTCCCTAATCTTTAGCCTCATTGTTGTATTCAAGCAGAAGAATGTTAGATTCTTTTTTCTTCTACTTTTATTAACGGCAACTTTTGCTTATTGGAGTTACCAACTACAAGCTTTAAGTTGTGTACTATGTGCAAGAGCATAAGTTAGAAAAATGATTATTGAAGAAACACGCCGAGGTTGCGTCTCCCGACCAACCGCATAAATAATAACAAATCAAACTCAGCTATGTGCATGTGTCGTTGGTGAAAACACCTAACGACGGCGGGCTATGTACATTTCCTATCTTTAGTGCGGTGATGAATGCAAACGAAGGCAAGAAACAAGTTTTCTATCAAAATGAAACTAATAACCTGGAATTGTCAAGGAGCCTTTAGAAAAAAAGCAAATCTCATTTTGCTGCAACAACCAGACATTTTAGTTGTTCCAGAATGTGAACACCCCGATAAACTGATTTTCAACTCTAAAACTATTAACCCTACTAACTTGTTATGGTTTGGCGACAACCAGCACAAAGGGCTTGGTATTTTCTCTTACAATAATTACAAGTTGAAACTTCTTGACCAACACAATCCAAACATTAAGTTTATTTCGCCTGTTTCTGTAACAGGTGGTCTATTTGACTTCACACTTTTCGCTATTTGGGCAAACAACCGTAACGATCCGGATGGGCAATATGTAGAACAGATTTGGAAAGCAATCAAACATTACGATCAACTATTAAGCATTGGGTCGACCATATTAACCGGCGATTTCAATAGCAACAAAATTTGGGACAGGCCAAAAAGAATTGGCAATCATTCGGAGGTAGTTAACAAGTTAACAGAAAAGAATATCTACAGCGTGTATCACAGGTATCAAAACCAGGAACAAGGAAAAGAAAGTCATCCCACTTTCTACCTGCAACGAAAAAAAGAAAAACCTTATCATATTGATTACTGTTTTGCGTCAGAAGACCTGTATGACAAAGTGAAAAACTTCGAAATCGGGTCATATGAAAACTGGATCGCCCATAGCGACCATACTCCACTAATTGTCAATTTCAATATTTAAGAATTTCCCAACCCTGCTTGGCGCAAGCGTCACGCTTGTTAC
>CAWHOR010000063.1:0-47903 GCA_963830845.1 uncultured Bacteroidota bacterium
TGATCAGGTTTTACTTCCAGCACCAGGTCAACAAACGATTGCTCACGGCAGTTACCTTCAATATTAAATTCAGTGGTGATGATCTGTTTGATCTGCCGCACATCATCGTAACGGATATGACGTTCGTCAGGACGGGGATGCACCGTTACACCATCAGCTCCAAATTTCTGCGCATCAATGGCAGCCTGCAATACGTTGGGCCTGTTACCACCACGGCTGTTACGGAGTGTGGCAAATTTGTTGATGTTAACGGAGAGCTTAGTCATTGTCCAAAGTTAAGGAATACAGTTATGAGTTAGGGGTTATGAGTTACGGGTGAGCACTCTGAAAGCTTATGTTCCCTAAAATTTTCTACGCCAACGATATATTCAAGAAGGAAGTTAGATTGCAGAATGACAAAAATTATGAGAACCCGTAACTCATAACCTTTAACCCGTAACACTCTTCTAAATATATCCCCTGCAATTCTTCGCCCCGCATTTACACGGCAGTTTTCCATCGTGATGTGTTTCACCATAATCGCAGGTGAGCTCCTCGCCTTTTTTAATGGGGCGTTTACTATAGAATTCCACTTGCCGGTATGCACGACGCATGTATGTATTTGGATCGCAGGAATGATTAATGTAGGATAATGCATTGCGGTTGATGCTTGCATCCAACGCCACAGGATCGTTATCAAACTCCACCATTAGCAATTCACCTTCTTTCTGATTCTTTACTCTTCGCTGCGCTTCTTTGTAACTGATAATTTCACCGGCCATGTTGCCGAGTTTTCGTTTGGCAGGAATGGATTTCAATGCAAATGCTCCTTTGCCCGCAACATTGCTTTTCTTTACTTCAATGGGAAAATTCATAACGCAATGTAAGAAGGTTTATGGATTAGGGTTGAAGGCAGAAAGCGAAAAGACAAAATCCAAACAACAAATTCCAAATTCCAAAAAATTACCGCTTTCGGAGTTTTCGTACCTCGTACTTCCTACTTCTTACTTCGTACTTCAACTAAACTTCCATCCACGTATGATCTGCCAGCAATTTCGCCGATGCCACAAACTGTTTGAACGGCCCTGTTCCACCCCACTCCTTCGGACTCACCATCGACAACAAATAGCTATCATCATTTTTTTGATAGAGATGATACACCTGCCCAATCACCGGACGAAAGTTCAGCTTTGCATCATAGATCATTAATGATAATTCTTTGCGCTTTACAATTTCTTGTGCTTGTCTTGCCAATAATTCAATTTGTTGTTTGATCTGATCGAGCTGCATATTGGTTTGCTCTTCCATGGCCGTTAAAGCCTGATGACGAATCACTCCTTCCTTTGTTGGACGAATAGCCACTCCACCGATGCTGGATGCATACGGCAACACACTCATCTGTTTGTGATAAATTTCTACGTTGGTGTACCGTTTGTACTCCGGCGTAAACCCTTTCTGTGTAATCCGTAAAAAACCATTGGGCATTATTTCATGCGTAGCGCTGAACTTTGTTTGTCCGTTGGTAATGAATTCTACCAGCATTGTGGATGAATTCGGAATTTCGGAACGGATCTGCTGTGCCACTTCTGTATTTTCAAACGAATGCAGTTCCGCATCCGGTACAAAATTGTACGATGTATAAAACGCTTCGTTGAGATGCGTCACCCAGTTGGTACTCATCATCAATTCCGCTCCGTTCTTCACCGATTCGATTTTACAGTTGCCACTCTTGGGTGTTTCGCCAAATTCGTAACTGCACTTTTCCGGGAACAACTGCCACGATGCTAAAAAATTATATGCCTGAACCATACTGCAAAGATGTGTGAAGTTGTTTAAACACAGATAAGGCGATTTTGTTTGAATTTGAAGAAGTTAAAAGTTATGGGTTAAGTGTTACGGGTGTTTGTAACTTTTACCACTCCGTATTTTATTAAACAATACCATTTTTGTGTTAACGTTGAGAAAACAACAAGATGAATTAAAAAACGGAGTGCCGACACCCGTAACCAAAATCATCAACATGAAACTCGAAACAGTTCTCCACCTACCTTTGAAGAATTATGTCATACAGCTCACTCGAAGAATGTTTACTCGACCTTGAAAAGAACGGTCATTTGGTACGCATAAAAGAAGAAGTTGATCCGCACCTCGAAATGGCGGCTATTCATCTCCGTGTGTATGAAGCCAAAGGTCCCGCCCTTTTATTTGAAAATGTGAAAGGTTCGAAATACCGTGCCGCTTCCAATATTTTCGGCACGCTCGATCGCAGCAAGTTCATCTTTCGTGATACGTTGCAATTGGTGCAAAAGCTCATTGAATTAAAAGGCGATCCAATGAAAGCCTTAAAGAGTCCGATTCAAAACCTCAGTACAGGTTTGGCAGCACTGAAAGCATTACCGAAAAAACGTTCCTCCTTTTCATTTGACAAAATACAGATAAGCGATCTTCCATTGATCAAACATTGGCCGATGGATGGCGGCGCCTTTGTTACATTACCACAGGTGTATACCGAAGACATAGACAAGCCCGGCATTATGAAATCGAATCTCGGCATGTATCGTATTCAGCTCAGTGGTAACGAGTATGAGTTGAACAAAGAAATTGGTTTGCATTATCAACTGCATCGTGGTATCGGTATTCACCAAACAAAAGCAAATGCAAAAGGACAACCGTTGAAAGTAAGTTGCTTTGTTGGCGGACCACCATCGCACACATTGAGTGCAGTGATGCCGTTGCCGGAAGGAATCAGTGAAATGACATTTGCCGGTGTATTGGGCGGCAGACGTTTCCGTTATGCATACGATGCATTGGGCAATGCCATCAGTACCGATGCTGACTTTGTTATTACAGGTGAAGTTGATCCCTTACAGAATAAACCTGAAGGACCATTTGGCGATCATCTCGGTTATTACAGTTTAACACATCCGTTTCCATTAATGAAGGTGAACAATGTGTATGCAAAGAAAAATGCGATCTGGGCGTTTACAGTTGTTGGTCGTCCACCACAAGAAGATACCAGCTTTGGTGAACTGATCCACGAACTAACGGGCAACGCTATTCCACAGGAAGTACCGGGCTTGAAAGAAGTACATGCTGTTGATGCAGCAGGTGTGCATCCGTTGTTGCTGGCAATTGGCAGTGAACGTTACACACCTTACACGCCCACCAAACAACCGGCAGAATTATTGACCATCGCCAATCATGTACTCGGCACGGGACAGTTAAGCCTGGCAAAGTTTTTATTTATTACAGCTGATGATACCAATCAACTGCATACGCACCATGTGCAGCCGTACTTAGAATATATTTTTGAACGCATCGATCTTACACGTGATCTGCATTTCCATACCAACACTACCATTGATACTTTGGATTATTCCGGCACCGGTTTAAACAGTGGCAGTAAATTAGTATTAGCTGCTTATGGCGATAAAAAACGGGAACTGTGCAAAGAAGTACCAACTGTGTTGAAAGAATTGCAACAGTTCGAAAATCCGCAACTCTGCATGCCAGGTGTTGTTGCGTTGCAAACAAAGAAGTTTACAACGTATGAAGAAGCGGCTAAAGACATGGAGCTGCTTAACCATGAACTATCAACTATAAACCATGAACTTTCATCTGTCGCACAAATAATCATCTGCGATGATCCCAGCTTTACCGCAGCTACATTGAAAAACTATCTATGGGTTACTTATACCCGTTGCAATCCAAGTCATGATGTATATGGTATTGCTTCGTTTACCGAATACAAACACTGGGGATGCAAAGGACCCGTTGTGTTTGATGCACGATTGAAACCTCACCATGCGCCACCGGTCGAGAAAGATGCAACGATTGAAAAACAAGTAGATCGGTTGTTTGCGAAAGGGGGAAGTTTGGAAGGGACTGGGTAAATGCAAGTGCAGCAATTGCGCAAGCCACAATCTAAAAAACGCATATAGCAAGTGATGAAAATCAAAGAGTTGGAAATTTTGATTTTGGGAGTAGTTGCGTATATTAGCGTGTTGTGCGTTATGCTGTGAAACACCCTGCTAACCTGAAACATTGACAATTATTTGCCGACAATTTCTTTTCTAAAATGGTTGCCCCAATTTAGCAACTCGTCTAAAAGCTTTTGCATTGACAGACCAAGTGGCGTAAGAGAATACTCAACAGTGACAGGCATACTATCGTATAAGATACGACTGATAATTTTATTTTCTTCTAACGCTTTTAATTCTTGCGACAACATTTTTGGAGAAACGTCTCCAATATCTTTTTGAATTTCGCCAAAGCGTTTTACGCCATAAGTTAAAGAGATAACAATAGGAATACGCCATTTACCTTGAATGATTTCCAAAGCATCTCTTGAAGCCCTTAATTTAAAAGGACAAGCATCATTTTTTGTTTCGCTTTTCATATTACTTACTTTTTGGTAACTACTTACTTACAGGTAACAACTATCTAATCGGTAGCAAAGCTAACTACATTTGCATCATTATTAAAACAAAAAAATAAAATGATGAAAAAAGTATTTCAAACAACGTTACTTGTAGTAGCAACAATGGTTTCAGTAGTGAGTTTTGGACAAAATGCAAAAGTTCCTTCTCAATTCACTCCTCAAAATTCTGCCATTCTTTTGGTTGACCACCAAAAAATGACAATGGATTGGATTTACAGCCAAGACAAAAAAAATGTAGAAAATAATTTGAGAATGCTTGCCAGAGTTGGAGCAGAAGTAAATGTACCGTTACTTATTACTACAACAATGGAAGAACAAGTAGGATTAACTTGGGAGGGTATTCAACAAGCTGCACCAAAACAATTTGCAGCAAGAATTAAAAGAGGTGGAACGCTAAATTGTTTTATTGACCCCAATTTTAAAACCGCAGTTAAAAACTTTAACAGAAAAAACTTAATTATTTGCGGACTTACAACTGACATTTGTTTATTACACACCGTTACTTCTGCCATTGAATTAGGCTACAACGTTATTGTAGTTGCAGATGCAAGTGGAAGTATGAGCAAATTGGCAGATGAAACATCTTTTGATTATTTCCGACAAATTGGTGCGAAAGTTTTATCGGCAAATGCAACAGTAACAGAATTGTATCAGGATTTTAGCACACCAGACGGACAAAAAGTAATGCAAATAAACTTGCAAGAAGTTGTTTCAAAATTGGGTAAATAATTGATGGATATTTTTAAACAAATAAAACTGTCTTGCTTACGAGCAAGACAGTTTTTTCTCTTAAATAAATTTAAAAATGATACAAATACAGAAAAAAGCAGAGCAATTTAATACCACTATATTTAATGGAAAATTTGTAGTAAACAAACCAGTTGCAAATGGTGTTTCAAAAGCAGTAGCACCTTATTCAAATTTGTTTTATTGGAGCCACGCCATAGCACTTGAAGATTGCGAATTTGGTTTACATCCACACGAAGGGTTTGAAATAATGACCTTTATTTTAGATGGACAAGTAACTCACTTTGACACCGCTTCAAAAGTTTGGACACCTTTGGAGACAGGCGACTTTCAAGTAATACAATCTAACAAGGGCATTCAACACCAGGAGAGAATTGCCAAAGGCACAAGAAGTTTTCAAATTTGGTTTGACCCTAATTTTCACGAAGCCATCAAACAAAATCCTGCTTATGTGGATTACCACAGCAAGGACTTTGAAACAATAATTGAAAACGAAATTAAGACAACAACTTATGTAGGTGGACACAGCAATGCATTTGCAATGACACCACATTTGATCATTAAGAAACTTACATTTGACAACCAAACAAAAACAAGTTTGCAGTTAGACAGTAATTGCAGTTATACTTTTTATGTTTTGCGTGGTAGCGGTTTGGCAGACAATCAACCAATTTCAAAAGATGACGCAATTAGACTTTCTAACACCCAACAACTTGACATAGATTTTACAGGCGAACTTTTTTATATTCAAACGCCTACCCAACTTGACTACAAAGCCTGTGTGGACATCGTAAGCGAAGAAGCACAAACGCACAACACGGGGTTTTGCAATATTGGGGCGGACGGAATAACAATAAGCATTTGTAATTCTATTTGGCTTTTGTTCGGGCAGACGAGTTTCAATTTAGCTTTTTGTTGTTATCTTCAACATCAGTTTTGTCTCGTCCTGAAATAGGTTGACTAAAAACAACCGTTTTATGGACTTAAAAGAGCAAATTATTAAAGAGTACCTGGAGCAAGGCTGCGGGTATCGAAAACTGCAGGCAAAGTATGGCATCAGTCGCACCACAATCTGTAAATGGGTGCAAATTTACCAAGGTATTCACGGGATGGAACGAACGCAAAAACAGCAAAACCATTATCTTAGAGATATGGCTGATCCCAACAAAAAACGGTTACCCAAAAAACAAATCACAACGGATGATTTAGAAAAGAAAATTGCAGCGTTGGAAAAACAACTGCAATGGGAAAAACTTCGGGCCGATGCGTTAGACACCCTTATTAATGTGGCCGAAGACAAACTCAATATCTCCATCAGAAAAAAGTCTGGAAGCCCACAGTCCGGGAAATAAAAAAGACATATAGTTCAGTTAGTTTACAAACTATCTGTCGGCTGTTGGGCTATACGCCACAGGCGTATCATAAACACATGAGTAAAACCTTGCGACTGCATTTGCAGGAAGGTCTGGTGCTGCATCAAATCGCACAAATCAGAAAATACCAGCCCCGCTGTGGTGGCAGAAAACTCTTTATTGAATTGCTGCCTTTTTTTGAACAGCATAACATTAAAATGGGAAGAGATGCATTCTTTGAATTACTACGTCGCAACAAACTGCTGGTGCGAAAACGAAAACGCAATGTTTATACCACTATGAGTAAACATCACTTCCGCCGTTATCCCAATCTGGCAAAGGATTTTACGCCACTCAAAGCACATGAACTTTGGGTAGCTGATATTACTTACATACCCACAAAGCACCGGCATGCTTACCTGTTCCTCATTACAGACGCTTACAGCCGAAAGATTGTTGGCTTCCACCTCAGTGATGATATGAAAGTAAGCAGCGGCCTCATCGCTCTGAAAAAAGCATTGGCACAAAAACCACCAGAGTCGATTGTAATACATCACAGCGACAGAGGTATACAGTATTGCAGCACCGAGTACACCAATTTGTTGCAACAACACAATTGCATGATCAGCATGACACAAAACAGCGACCCTTACGAAAATGCTATTGCTGAACGGGTAAACGGAATCCTCAAAACAGAATTGATCAGCAGTTACTACAAAGACCCGGTGGAAGCTTCACGGCATATTGCCAGATGCATCACTATTTACAACTATCGCAGAAGGCACAGCAGCCTTAACTGGCAGGTGCCCGAAGATGTGCACAAACAATATGGCCTGCAAAAGAAAACATGGCGCAACTACTATTACAAACGAATAAAAAAAGAAACTGAAAATGTAAATACATAACAATGCCCGCACACAAAAAATACCTGTTTTAGCTTTAGATGGCTACACAGGTATTTTTTGCCATCGCACAACAAACACAACTTTATTCATCAACCTATTTTAGGATCAATTATCTTAGTAAACCAATAGCAGGATTAATTAACTAAACCAGTCAACTAATTTTAGGACGAGACATAATTCTATTGGGCTTCAGTTCCGGGCTGGACATTATAAATTCCAGCACAGCAGCAAGCCCTGTCCGTTAGGTGCAAGCCTAAAGAACGACACCACCGAGACAAACCGACAACCAAAATTCAAAATTTCTACAAAATTGAAATGGTAAATTTGACAAATGAAAATACTGATTGTAGAGGACGAAAATGAACTTGCCGACAGCATCTCCGAATATCTTTCGGAAGAAAACTATTTGTGTGAGTTTGCCCGAACTTATAATCAAGCATTGGAGAAAATCGAATCATTTCATTACGACTGCATCTTATTAGATATAATGTTGCCAGACGGCAACGGAATGAACATTTTACAAGAACTCAAAAAACAAGATAAACAAGACGGTGTAATTATTATTTCAGCAAAAAACGCATTGGACGACAAAATAAATGGCTTACAAATCGGTGCAGACGATTACTTAACAAAACCTTTTCATCTTTCGGAATTAGCAGCAAGGATATACTCCGTTATCCGCAGAAAACAGTTCGGAAATGCCAATGTAGTTCATCAAAATGACTTACAAATTGACTTACTTGGCAAGACTGTTAAATTCAAAAATCACCCTATTGAGCTTACAAAAAAAGAGTTTGACCTACTCTTATATTTTATTGGCAACAAGAACAGGGTAATTTCAAAAAGTACCTTAGCAGAACATCTTTCAGGCGATTTTGCCGATATGTTAGACAATCACGATTTTGTGTATGCTCATATCAAAAATCTGAAAAAGAAATTGAATGAAGCGGGTTGTGAGAATTATTTGAAAACTGTTTACGGGACAGGTTATAAATGGGAAGGATGAATAACTTATTAAACAAATCATTCAAATCATTTACCATTTACGCTCTAATTGTTTTAGCGTCAAGTGTCCCAGCGTATTATTATTTGGTGGACAGCATTTGGCTAAGAGAATTAGATGAACATAATGAAATTGTTGCCGACAGAACTGAAAAGGAATTAAATAATTTAAACTTAGCTGAAACTGAATTAAATCAAAGTATAACACTTTGGAATAAAATTCAGCCTGGAACCAATTTAGAAAAAACCACTTTAGACAATAATAGAACCGATAGTACTTATACTGTTCTAAGAAAAAACATATACGTTGAACACAATGAAATAGACAGATTCAGGGGACTTTCAAGAGTGATTAAAGTAAACGGAGAAAACTACTTGTTAACCGTTGAAACCAATATTGAAGAAACAGAAGAAACGGCAATTGCCATAGCAATACTTACGTTTTTGTTCTTCTTAATTTTGGTTGTCGGTTTTCTGATTCTTAACAAACGATTATCCGTAAAATTATGGCAACCGTTCAGAAACACCTTAACGGAGTTAAAAACATTTAATCTTAATTCACAAAACAAAATTTCGTTTGAAGAATCAAAAATCCTTGAGTTTGAAGAATTAAATGTGGCTTTGAATAAATTAATAGAACACACTATTTCAGTTTACAAATCCCAAAAAGAGTTTACCGAAAATGCTTCACACGAATTGCAAACACCGTTGGCAATCATCAAAAACAAATTGGACGTACTTTTGCAAAAAGAAGCATTAACAGACAGGCAATACCAAATTATTGAAGAAATAAATAAAGCGTTGACAAGAGTTTCACGAATCAACAAAAACCTATTGTTACTTGCCAAAATAGAAAACCATCAGTTTGATGATAGCGAAACAATAAACTTAAGCGAATTGACCGAAGAATGCTTAGAGCGATTGCAGGAGCATTTTTCAAATAAAGAATTGGGCGTTGATACTTCAATAGAAAAAGATTGCATCGTTAAAGGAAATAGAGTTTTGATTGAAATTCTTATCAATAATTTATTGCTCAATTCGATTAGACATAACTCACAAAAAGGAATTGTCGAAGTTAAATTGAACAAATCAGGCTTCATTATTAGCAATTCAGGAATAAAAATATTAGAGAAGGGACATCTATTTAAGCGGTTTAAAAAATCTTCAGTAGAAAGTTCAGGAAGTGGTCTTGGCTTGTCTATTGTTGAGCAAATCTGCAAAAGGCATGAATGGACAATAGATTATAATTTTCACCAAGAAACACACACTTTTAAAATCAACTTTTAAGGCAATTCAAAATTTCTTCTAAATCGCTTCGGAGCTTTGCAGGGTAACTAAAAAATTTATCCAATTTATGAATCGTAGTATAGCAACTCTGTTTATTCTGTTTTCAATCACAATCGTAAAGGCTCAAGAAATAGACAGTCTTTCATTCATCAAATCGAAACGAATGTCGGATGATGACCTTGCTAAAAAGCGAGAAGGAACATTTTTTACGGGAATACCTGATTTTTCTTCCGACCCAGTTACAGGTTTCGGTTTTGGGTTAAGAACAAACACCTATTGGAATGGAAATCGTGATAATCCTTTATTTCCCTACACACCATATTTGGCAAAACTAAAAGCGAATGCAGCTTATTACACTTCAAATGCAAGGGAATTAGTTCTTTCGCTTGATGTTCCCTATTATAAAGGAACACGTTGGAGATTTAAAATTGATTTTAAGGCACAACAAAACCCCGCCAATTTATATTTTGGATTAACAGAATCAACACTTGGACAACTTAACCTACCATCTGACGAAAACACAACTTTTTCAACTTATCGAGAATTTGACGGAGCAAGAAAAACATTAAGACCAGGCGGTGTTGGCGAAGCTGATTTTGTAACAGATGCGTTATCAAACCGATTTAGGGAAACCGAATATATGCTCAATCTAAAAGCCGATTATGCACTTGGAAATGGCAAATGGCGTATAATGGGTGGTTATGAAATTCAGCATTTGAGTTATACAACTTTTGAAGGAATGGAAGCGGAAGCAATTGACCCGATTACAGGACAAAACACAACTGCACCAAACGGCATTTCACTTTTAAGACGAGATTTTGAATACGGTTTAATTTCAGGAGTTGACGGTGGTTGGGTTTCAATTATTCAGACGGCTTTGATTTTTGACACAAGGGATTTTGAACCCGACCCAACAAAAGGTTATTACTTTGAAATTGCTAATGAATATTCGAGTAAAAACATAGGTTCACAATTCGATTTTAACAAACTATTCATTCAAGGAAGAGCCTACCAGAAAATACCAGTTGGTAAACGGACGGTTTTGGCAGGACGATTTGGAGCAGGCAATATTTTTGGAAACAACGCACCATTTTTTGAATTTCAAGACCAATGGAGTCCAGAAGGAAGTATCAACGCTTTAGGTGGCAGACAATCATTGCGTGGCTATCGAGCAAACCGATTTTTGGCTCGTTCAATGTGGTTTACAAATGTAGAATTGAGAGTACGACTAGCAGAAACAAAATTAGGAAAGCAAAGATTTGCATTTGGCGTAGCACCGTTCTTTGACGCAGGAACAGTAAGAGACCGTTGGCAAGACTTAAACTTTAAAAACATTAAAACTTCTTATGGCGGTGGACTTAGAATTGCTTGGAATCAATCCACAATTTTATCCTTTGACTACGGACATTCAAAAGAAGATAGGCTATTTTACTTTGGCATTGGACAAGCATTTTAGACTTCAAAACGACTGACTTAAGCATAAAAAAAGTATCTTAGTCGGACGAAAAACAAGAAGGCCAGCACCTAACAGCACCTACCCAAAAGTGGCGGTTCAGTGGTTAAATCAAGCTTTGTGCTTCTATCAAAGTTTCTGCTTGGTTGACAGTGAAGTGCTTCGAAATCGCCACCTTCGGGTAGCTGCAAAACGTTACCTGCCATTTTAAAATGATGCCGTTCCAATTTAAAAATTTGACCATTGAGGTTTTTGACGACTCGACATATTCGTATGGTTCGACAGACAATAAATTCAATTACCTTAAACATTATTTTGGTGACGGCGGACAAGAATATCCAGTTTCACGACACGGCATTAAAATATTTGACAACGACAAAGAAATTAACAGTTGTATTATTATTGGTTCAGCAGGTGCGACAGGAATTCATAAAAATTCAGTACTTATTGACAACGACAAATTAATACTCTGCTGCTGTGACACATTATTTTGTTTGACACTGCCTGAATTAAATTTGCTCTGGCAAACAAAAGTGGACGCTGCAACTTGCTTCCAGGTATTTAAACTTGACAACGATTATTTAGTACACGGCGAACTTGAAATTTCACGGGTTGACAATGAAGGAAAAATAAAATGGCAATTTGGTGGTGCTGACATTTTTGTTACTATTGAAGGACAAGACGAATTTGAATTTAATTCTGACCACATTATGTTGACCGACTTTTGTAAGACCAAGTATAAAATTGATTTCAACGGAAAACTTTTGTGGACAACACATCATCAGACACAAAACGGCAGCTAACATCGGGTTTTGTGCAAGGCTGGCAGGACGTTGTCCTGCCCCGGCTGCAGCAAATCTCTCAACTTCAGTTCGGGGCTGGACGGAACACTATTGAGCTTTTGTTGTTACCTTCAACTTCGGTAATTTTATTGGGCGGCAGTTCCGGGCTGGACGTTAAAACGTCCAGCCCAGCACAAAGCCCCGCCCGTTGTGCGACATTGGTAGACAGGCCCTAAGGCTTGAAGAAAATATTTACATCAAAATATAATCATATGAGCTTGACTATTTTTATAAAATCTGTTTTATTTTCATTTGCTTTTGTTTTATTGGCAACCATAGGAATTGCCCAATCTGCAACCCCAATTACAATTACTATTAGTAGTACTGAGTATGACAATCCCAGCCTGACAGAACTTAAGACTTATTTAAAAGCAAATTCAAAAGTAAAAGTGCTTAAATCCACTTTCAACAACTCATTTGCAAATCTAAGCTTTACATATTCTGGTACTGCTGATGAATTGTGGGATGAGATACCTGCAAACAAAAAGCAAGCATTTAAACTTTCTTCAATTGATAGCAACACGATAAAATTGCAATTAGCAAAAAGTTCTTCGGTTTCAACAACCAGTAATAAAGCGGATGTAAAAAATTGTGGCTGCGACTATTTTCCACTTTGCAATTATGATGGAGAAAAAAGTTTTCAAGGTGAAAAATGGAAGCTTATGAATTATGATGGAAAATCTGCTTATTACCATTGCGAAAACGGGAAACTTCGAATTAAAACTCTTCGTCATGATTGGGATGGTAATTTTGTTGGATACGTAACGTTTACAGCATTAAAACAAAATGAGCCAAAAGGAACAACATGGAGCGAATCGCTTGATTTAGGTGGAGGGATTACTCGGACATACACGCATGTAATAGTTAAAAAAGACATCAGGGTTAAACTTGATGGAAAAATATACAATGATGTAATAAAAGTTCATCGAAATGCCGGTGAAGTTATTGGAAACACCTACGGAGGAGTTGAAAAGGGATATACATACTATATAAAAGATGTTGGAGCATTTGACGAGAGAAAAATAACTGAACTTCCTGATGACGACATTGAAGTCAGGCTAAAAAGCAATGTCGAACACCCTCTTTTTTTAAAAATAACCGAATTTTGCTTTTGGTATACGAATATTGATGTGACTGGTTACTCTCAAAACAACCCGGTGTTTAAAGAATCTTTCATATTTAATAAAGATGGAAGTTTTACGAAAAGGGCAAGAAGAAAGTACAGTGACTATAGTGAGCCTCGTGAAGGTTTCTGGAGCATTAAAGATGGACATATAGAACTTATGTTCAAAACAAACGAGGGAAACTGGATTAAATATTTTGAAGTAATACAATCTTCAAAAGATGATATTAAACTGAAAGATTTGAGAGATAAATATATATTTCTCAAAAGAATTGGAAGTCCTAGGGATTACGGTTACTAAATAATAATATGATTAACGCCAAACAACGACCGCACAACATTGGTATTGCCAATAGCGGGGCTTGACATTGGAACAATCGGCAGCTGTATTTTGTCTCGTCCTGAAATAGGTTTACACAAAAACCTAATTTTATGGACATTCAACAACATTTCGTTAAAAGAAGCACTCAGACAAAAAACTATGGCAACAAATATTTCGGTAATTACAATCGATGCTTCAATACAAAAGGTTTGGGACACAGTAACAAAACCTGAATTCGTTAAACTTTGGCAATTCGGTAGTGATTTAATAACAACATGGGAAGTCGGTAGCGATATAAAGTTTCGAACCGAATGGGGCGACAAAGTATTTGAGCAGTGGGGCAAAATATTAGAAGTTAAACCCATGCAGTTATTAAAGTATAATTTATTTGCGCCTGGACCTGAACTTGAAGATAGACCCGAAAACTATTTTATCATGAGTTATATTCTAACTAGTGAAAATAGTAAGACCAAACTCGAAATTATTCAGGAAGATAACAGACCAAATGCAGTTCAGGAAGAACCACAGGGAGAAGAGAATCCAATACTGAAATCATTAAAGGAACTGGCAGAAAAGAAGTGAGGAGCAAACAACAAACCGCTAACATGGTTTTTTTTTGCAAGTTGGGCTTGATAAACTTAACTTCAGCTAGATGCTGTCTCGTCCTGAAAGAGGTTGACTAAAAATCAACCTTTTATGGAATTAAAAAACAGAATTATTCAAAGCGTACCTTGAGCAAGTCGTGATCGTTACCCGTAATTAAAAACATCAATGATGCATAAATTTTTAGTCACTATTGCCTTCGCAGGATTTATTCTATTTACCGGCTGTAACAGTCATACATCTTTATTGGTTAACAGCGAGTGGCTTTTGGGCACCTGGAAAAGTGAGACCTCTAAGGGTACGCTCTACGAAACCTGGCAGAAAACAGACAGCTCCGGTTTTCGTGCCAAAAGTTATTACTTAGAGAATGCTGATACGATCTTATTTGAAACGGTTCAGCTAAAGGAAAGTGATGGAAAATTACTTTATATCGTAAGTGCTCCAAAAGAGAAAAATGAAAAACCGGTACAGTTTACATCTATACAGGTAACACCGGCTGTTTTTATTTTTGAGAATAAATTAAATGAATTCCCACAACGGATTTCTTATACGAAAATCAGTTCCGACTCACTGGTTGCTGAAATAGCAGGAACGTATAAAGGTGAATTTGTAAAAGAACAATTTAAGATGAAGAAACTAAAATAAGAACGACCGCACAACAGCGTTACTTGTATTCTTATTTGAAAATTACTACTTTGAGGCATGGCGAAAACGGGCAAAGCGGTTGCCAGCTTCCGAACACTACCCGGCAACATCAGGTAAACATTGAACCAACAAAACAGAATGATAACAGGTAATCATGATACAGACATTCCAAAAGTACATGTTGATGCATACGGCGGGTTGATCATTACAGCATCACCTGCTTCTTCAAAACACGACTTTGACTTTTATGCAGGTAAATGGAAGCTTCGTAATAAAAAGCTTAAAACCCGTTTGAACAACTGTAACGAATGGACAGAGTTTGAATCTACTCAGGAAATGTATCGTGTGTTAAATGGTCTTGGAAATATCGACAATTACCTTGCATCATTTGACGGTGTTCCATTTGAAGGAATGTCGATAAGACTTTTTAATCCAACCACCAGACTATGGAGTATCTATTGGGCAGACTCCAACGAAGGAATATTACAACCAGCCGTTTCAGGTTCATTTGAAAATAACGTTGGGCACTTTTTTACAAAAGACAGGTTTCAAAACAAGGATATACTCGTGGTATTTCGTTGGGATATCAGGGATAAAGAAAATCCTGTCTGGAGTCAGGCGTTTTCTGCAGACAATGGAGAAAATTGGGAGTGGAACTGGTATATGTATTTCAGCAGATTTTCAACTACCTGATCAAAAAAGTAACAGTAAGAGTAACAGCGAATGAATAAACAGGTTGATACGTGCAGGAAAATCAGCACTTACCCATGAAGTAACAATTTGCATTCCTGTAATAGTCGATCTTGCTGAATGGCAGCTGTACCTACTTCTTCGCACACCAATCCGCCAGCAATATTGGCCACTTGTGCCATCAGTTGAATATCTTTTGTTGCTGTGTACACGAGCGATGCAACAGCGATTACGGTATCGCCTGCACCACTTACATCAGCAATATTGCGGCGATGTGAAGGGATGATGCCCGCTTCCGTTTCATTTTCATAATACACCCCCTTTTCAGAAAGTGTAATGAACGATGTATGATGTTGCAGTTGTTCTTTTAACCGGAGATGAATTTGTTTCAATGCTTCTTCACTCACATCATCGGTTAATAAATTCAATCCATCTTTCACTTCTTTGAGATTGGGTTTGAATACATCCACTCCTTTATAGCTAAAGAAATTTTTCCGCTTGGGATCAACTGTTGTAACAATCCCATGATGTTTGCAAAGCTCTATTGCTTTTTGAATCACCAGTTCTGTTAATACACCTTTGTTATAATCTTCGAAAATGAGCACATCGGGTTTTTCCTGTGCAATAAAGGTTTGCAGTGCAAGGATCAACCGGTTCTCATCTTCATAGCCAAGGTCGGATGTTATTTCATTATCCAACCGCATCATCTGCTGGTTACGACTGATGACTCTTGTTTTGCTGGTTGTAATGCGTTTATTGCTGGTAAGTAAAAAATCAGTTTTGATATGTTGCTGCTGCAGTAACTGTTGCAATTGCTTTCCTTCTTCATCGTTTCCAACCACACTGATCATTGAAACGCTTGCACCAAGTGAAGCAATATTCAACGCCACATTGGATGCACCGCCAATCCTGTATTCTTTTTTATCAACTGTAACGATGGGCACTGGTGCTTCAGGTGAAATACGTTCAACATGTCCCCACATATACGTATCGAGCATTACATCCCCTATTACAGCGGCTTTTAGCTGAGAGAACTGCTGAAACAACTGATCGAATTTCGAAACGCTCATATTAAACCGACTTCTTTTGATTTGCAACTGCAATATAATAAACAGGAATACCTAACAAAACAATTCCAAAACCAATTCCTGCGTACAAAGGTTTCATTGTAATGAGGAAGAAACAAAACGTCAATCCAAGAATAATATAAATGATCGGCAGTATTGGATAAGCGAATGCTTTATAAGGACGTTCAATATCCGGACGCTTTGCCCGCAACACAAAAATGCCAATGATGGTAAGCACGTAAAATAACACCACTACAAAAGAGATCATGTCTAAGAGATCACCATACTGTCCGCTTAAACAAAGTAAAGATGCCCACACGCATTGTGCCCACAATGCCCATTGTGGTACTGCGTTCTTATTTAATGTTCCGGCCTGTTTAAAAAACAGACCATCCTGCGCCATGGTATAATAAACACGTGCACCTGATAACACAAGGCCATTGATACAACCAAAGGTTGAGATCATGATCATCACTGCAATTACATAAGTGCCAATACTTCCAAAAATTTCATTTGCTGCAGCCACAGCTACACGATCTTGTTTGGCAAATGCAATGCTTTGTTCTCCGCCGTTCAAAGGAAGTACACTTATGTACATCACATTCGCTGCAACATAAATAAGTGTAACGATCAATGTTCCCAGGAAAAGACTTAAGCCAATATTTCGTTTTGGATTTTTAATTTCACCTGCAATAAAGGTTACACTGTTCCATGCATCACTACTAAAAATAGAGCCGGCCATTGAAGCTGCAATGGCACCTAACACTGCACTGCCTGCCACACCGGCAATCATTCCACCTTCGGAAAGTTTATTCATTTCCCATGCGTTGCTCCAATTGGCATTCCACACATCAGCCTTTGCAGCAAGCAATAAGCCAAATACAATCAACCCAAAAAGTGAGAGAAGTTTTGTAATGGTAAATACAGTTTGTATGGCTTTACCGCCCTTTACTCCTCTTGTATTGATATAGGTAAGTAATGCAATTACAAGTATAGAAACGATCTGTGCGGGATATAACTTAAACACACCAAACTGGAACAATATATTCTCATCTTTAATGTCTAATTCAGGAATAAAATATCCGGTGAATTTTGAGAACGCAACACCTACTGCCGCAATGGTTGCGGTTTGAATAACAGTAAAGAAACTCCAGCCGTATAGAAAACCAGCAAGCTTATTAAATGCTTCTTTGAGGTAAACGTATTGGCCGCCCGCTTTTGGAAACATGGCACTTAACTCACCATAGCTAACAGCAGCAGTTAACGTCATGAATCCCGTAATAAGCCATACAACCAACAACCAACCTGCACTGCCAACGTTACGTGTAATATCAGCACTTACAATAAAAATACCTGAACCGATCATGGAACCTGCCACCATCATAGTAGCATCCAGTAAACTTAAGGATGGTTTAAATTCCTGTTGTGTAGCGCTCATAGCAGTGGTTTCGTTTCAAATGAATAAAATAAGCCATGAAAACGATTGTCTTTCGCATGGCGAATAATACATGGCAAAAGACCGTTAAAATGCCACGTGAAACGGAAGATATGAATTAATTCGAAACGGCTATTGCTTCTTGGTTTGCTTGTACGTGTCGTTCAAACCCTTTACCACCTCAGCGTGTAATGTTGAACGCAGTGTCTTTGAAGTACAAGGTAGGGTTGCCCTCCTGTGTAGAGAAAATGAAGTTGTATTTTCCTTCTTTGTTGTATTCTTTCAAATATTCATTGATGCGTTTCTGAATGGCATCAATGGCTTTTGCCTGGTTTTCAAGATGCTGTCCTTGTAAGGTTTGCTGGCGCTGACCAATTTGCTGGTAACGTGTCTGGTACTCCTGTTGAAATTTTTCTGCCTCGGCCTGTGTAATGGCTTGCCCTTTTTTCAGGAATTCAATACGGTCACGTTCCAGTTTATTTAAGTCGCTTTGAATTTGATTATCGTAGCGTGTTTTTTCACGTTCAATATCATCGTTCTTCAGCTTGAAGAATTCATAATATTTCTGAATGCTGTCAAGATCAATGTACGCAACACGTATATGCTGCTCCTTTGCATCGGCACTGTCTTTTTTCACCGCCCTGCCCGCCGTTTCAGCAGGCTTTTTTCCGCTAAAATGCAACACGTACAGCACAGCCACTGCTGCTGCTATAATCACTAGTAAAATGCTTTGAATACTTTTCATAATCAGGTGGGCAAAGTAAAGGATTTCGGGTGACTGTAAAAAAACGAAATGGTTTTTAAGAAAGCCTTAACAAGGGTGGTAAGAGTTGCCAACCTTCAGAAGGTTGGCAACTCTTACCGCATGTGAACAGACATCAATAAAAAAGCCCTCCGTTTGGAGGGCTTTACATTATCATTCAGCTGTTGCTTACTCTTCATCATCGAAGCTCATGGCTTCTTTGGTTGTAAGGAGCAATTCATATTCTTCCTTGCTACCTACGATCATGTTCTCGAATTCACGTAAGCCTGTACCTGCAGGGATCGGGTGGCCGGTGATTACGTTCTCTTTCAAGCCCAGTAATTCATCGGTTTTACCTTCAATTGCAGCAGTACTTAACACTTTCGTTGTTTCCTGGAACGATGCAGCAGAGATCCAGCTTTGTACGCCCAATGAAGCTTTGGTAATACCCAGCAATACCGGTTGAGCAGTGGCAGAATGAGCATCTCTCACTTCTACCAGCTTTTTATCGGCACGACGAAGGATACTGTTTTCTTCACGGAACTCACGAAGTGTAACAATTTGTCCCGGACGGAACTTATTGCTGTCGCCTGGTTCTGTTACTACTTTCTTATCAAAGATGCGGTCGTTCTCTTCGTTGAATTCGAAACGATCAACTAGATCTTCTTCAAGGAACTTGGTATCACCTGCATCAATGATCTCTACCTTCTTCATCATTTGACGAACGATGGTTTCGATATGTTTGTCGTTGATCTTTACACCTTGCAAACGATATACTTCCTGAATTTCATTTACTACATACTCCTGTACGGCAAACGGACCTTTGATAGTTAAGGATATCCGCCGGTGCAATAGCTCCATCACTTAATGGAACACCTGCTTTGATGAAATCACCTTCCTGTGCAAGGATCTGACGTGTAAGAGGTACGAGGTACTTCTTCACTACTTCATCCTTACTGGTTACAATGATCTCACGGTTACCACGCTTGATGTTACCAAAGGATACCACACCATCAATTTCAGAAACGATAGCTGGGTTACCCGGGTTACGTGCTTCAAACAATTCAGTTACACGTGGAAGACCACCGGTGATATCACGAAGCTTACCAAGTACACGTGGAATTTTCACCAATACCTGACCGGCAATTACTTCCTCGCCTTCTTCCATCACAATGTGAGATCCAACAGGCAGGTTGTATGTTTTTGTTTCCTTTCCTCCTTCCACTAACAGTGCAGGAATCTTGGTTTTATCTTTTGTTTCAATTACCACTTTTTCACGGTGACCTGTTTGTTCATCGGCCTGCTCACGGAACGTGATACCATCAAGGATGTTTTCAAACTTAATAGCACCTGCAATTTCAGCAACAACTACGTTGTTGAACGGATCCCATTTACAGATCGAATCACCTTTTTTCACTTGCTGTCCTTCCTTCACTGTCAAGGTAGCACCGTAAGGAATGTTATTGGTGATGAGCAAGCGATCATTCTTCAAATCCATGATCCTTACTTCACCTGTACGACCAATAACCATCTGTACTTTTTCACCTTCATTGTTCGTGGTAGTTACTGTACGTAAACCATCGAACTGAACAGTACCATCAAATTTCGCAGGCAATGCAGATTCTACAGAAGCAGAACCGGCAACACCACCCACGTGGAAGGTACGGAGTGTAAGCTGTGTACCAGGCTCACCAATTGATTGTGCAGCAATGATACCTACGGCATCACCTTTTTGTGCGACAGCACCTGTTGCCAGGTTTTTACCATAACATTTCACACACACACCACGCTTGCTTTCGCAAGTAAGTACTGAACGTATTTCAACCGTTTCAATACCTGCTTCTTCGATTTGACGTGCAATTGCATGTGAAATTTCTTCACCTGCATTTACAATGATCGCATCCGTTAACGGATCATACACATTGTGTAATGATGTACGACCTTCAATACGATCGCTCAGTGGTTCAATAATATCTTCGTTATCTTTTAATGCACTTGTAGCAATACCACGCAATGTTCCGCAATCCTCATCTTTGATCACAACGTCTTGTGCAACGTCAACCAAACGACGGGTAAGGTAACCTGCATCCGCTGTTTTCAAGGCAGTATCGGCCAAACCTTTACGGGCACCGTGGGTAGAGATAAAGTAATCCAATACGCTCAAGCCATCTTTAAAGTTGCTCAATACAGGATTCTCAATGATCTCACTTCCGGTAGAACCAGATTTACGTGGTTTCGCCATCAGACCTCTGATACCAGCCAACTGTTTTACCTGTTGCTTACTACCACGGGCTCCACTATCCAACATCATAAACACAGAGTTAAACCCTTGCTTATCGGCCGCCATTTCACGGATCAATGTTTCGGTTACACGTGTATCCACACGGCTCCAGATATCAATGATCTGATTGTAACGCTCGTTGTTGGTGATAAGACCCATGTTGTAGCTATCCCACACTTCATCCACTTCACCTTGTGCATTTTCAACCAACTCCTCTTTAATTTCAGGAACGAGCAGATCGTTAATGTTGAACGACAATCCACCCTGGAAGGCTGTACGGAAACCGAGTGTTTTGATATCATCCAGGAACTTCGCTGTTTTAGGAACGTTGGTAATTTCAATGATATCACCAATGATCTCACGCAGGTTCTTCTTCGTTAATAACGCATTTACATAACCAACTTCTTTCGGAACAAACTGATTAAAGATCACACGACCTACTGTTGTGTCGATGAGTTTATTGATCAACTGTCCTTTCTCCAGCACATTCGCTTTCACTTTGATCCATGCATGCAGATCAATTTGCTTTTCGTTGTAAGCAATGATCACCTCTTCAGCAGAATAGAACGCTTTTCCTGAACCTTTTACGATTTCAGTATCGGTTGTTTTCTTTCCTTTTGAGATATAATACAAACCGAGTACCATGTCCTGAGAAGGAAGGGTAATTGGCTGTACCGTTCTGCGGGTTAAGGATGTTGTGTGATGCAAGCATCAACAACTGTGCTTCCAATACTGCCGCATTGCTCAATGGAACGTGAACCGCCATCTGATCACCATCGAAATCGGCGTTGAACGCAGAACATACGAGCGGGTGAAGCTGGATCGCTTTTCCTTCGATCAATTTCGGTTGGAAGGCCTGGATCGATAAACGGTGCAAGCGTTGGGGCACGGTTCAACATGATCGGGTGACCTTTCAATATATTTTCAAGGATATCCCAAACAATGGCTTCTTTCTTGTCCACGAGTTTACGTGCAGATTTCACTGTTTTTACGATACCTCTTTCAATCAGTTTACGGATGATGAATGGTTTGAACAATTCAGCAGCCATGTCTTTTGGAAAACCACATTCGTGCAGTTTCATTTCAGGACCTACCACGATAACCGAACGACCGGAATAGTCAACACGTTTACCAAGCAAGTTCTGACGGAAACGACCTTGTTTACCTTTCAGTACATCACTCAATGATTTCAATGCACGTCCGCCTTCGGCTTTTACGGCATTTGATTTACGTGAGTTATCAAACAATGAATCGATCGCTTCCTGTAACATACGTTTTTCGTTACGAAGGATTACTTCAGGAGCTTTGATCTCCAACAATCTTTTCAAACGGTTGTTACGGATGATTACACGACGATATAAATCATTCAGATCAGATGATGCAAAACGACCACCATCCAAAGGAACCAATGGACGCAGTTCAGGTGGAATAACAGGAATGTATTGCATTACCATCCATTCAGGACGGTTTGTGATGCGGAGGTTTGCATCACGGAACGCTTCTACAACGCTCAAACGCTTTAAGGCATCTGCTTTACGTTGTTGTGAAGTTTCAGTTGCTGCTGCATTACGTAAATCATAACTCAATTGATCAAGATCAATACGCTGCAACATATCATGCACAGCTTCAGCACCCATCTTAGCGATGAATTTCATTGGATCTTCATCAGGCAGATACTGATTATCTTTTGGCAATGTATCTAACAGATCGAGGTATTCTTCTTCAGTAAGAAGATCACCCATTACCATATTTTCTTTTACGCCCGGTTGAATTACCACATAACGCTCGTAGTAAACGATGGTCTCTAATTTCTTAGAGCTTACTCCTAACAGGTAACCAATTTTATTCGGCAATGATTTGAAATACCAGATGTGTACAACAGGTACCACCAATTTGATGTGACCCATACGCTCACGACGTACTTTCTTTTCCGTTACTTCCACACCACAACGATCACACACAATACCCTTGTAACGGATACGCTTGTATTTACCGCAAGCACATTCGAAATCTTTTACCGGTCCAAAAATGCGTTCGCAGAACAAACCATCACGTTCAGGTTTGTAGGTACGATAGTTGATGGTTTCCGGCTTTAACACCTCACCAAAGCTGCGTTCCAGAATTGTATCAGGAGATGCAAGACCGATGGTGATTTTTGAAAACGTAGGCCTCTGACGGTTTTCTTTTTGAATGCCATAATTTTGAGCTTTTAGCTTTTAGCAGCGGGTTGTGAGCCCCGTTACTGATTATTTAAACGTTGTTACTATTTGTTTGATGTTGAAGCTTGCAGCTCACAGCTGAAAGCTCGCAGCTTTCCTTACTCTTCAAATTTCAGGTCAAGTCCCAAGCCTCTTAATTCATGAACCAATACATTGAATGATTCAGGAATACCAGGACGTGGTACGTTATCACCTTTAACGATGGCTTCATAGGTTTTTGCACGACCCATGATATCATCCGATTTGAGTGTAAGCAATTCCTGCAGGATGTTGGATGCACCGTATGCTTCCAATGCCCACACCTCCATTTCACCGAAACGCTGACCACCAAACTGTGCTTTACCACCCAACGGTTGTTGTGTAATCAAGCTGTATGGTCCAATTGAACGGGCGTGCATCTTATCATCAACCATGTGGTGCAGTTTGATCATGTAGATCACACCAACTGTTGCCTTCTGGTGGAAACGCTCACCTGTTTCACCATCATACAGGTAAGTATGACCAAACTTCGGTAAACCTGCCTGCTCAATATGATCGGCAATTTCTTCTACTGTAGCACCATCAAAGATCGGTGTAGCGAATTTCACACCGAGTTTTTCACCAGCCCAGCCAAGTACAGTTTCATAGATCTGTCCAAGGTTCATACGACTAGGTACACCCAATGGGTTCAATACAATATCAACCGGTGTTCCATCTTCAAGGAACGGCATATCTTCCTGACGAACGATCTTGGCAACGATACCTTTGTTACCGTGACGACCCGCCATTTTATCACCCACTTTCAGTTTACGCTTCACAGCTAAATAAACTTTTGCAAGTTTCAATACACCAGCCGGTAATTCATCACCAATACGAGATGTTGAATTTCTCACGCTTGTAACGGCCGAGTTCTTCGTTGTACTTGATGTTGTAGTTGTGTAACAATTGGTTGATCCACTCATCAGTTGTTGCATCACCTGTCCAGCCTAACGGGTTAACGTTTGCATAGTCAATTGTTGCAAGATTTTTCTGATTGAACTTCGCACCTTTTCCAATCAATGATTCACCGAAATTGTTGTTAACACCAGCAGACGTTTTTGTTTGCAACAGTGATAACAATTTGCTCAACAATACATCCAACAGATCAGCGGTATTCTTCTCGTGGATCTTCTCTACTTTTTCAAGCAAAGCTTTTTCACGGATCTTACCATTCTTATCTTTCTTGGCACGTTGAAACAATTTCTTGTCAATTACAACCCCTTCCGTTCCGCTTGGAGCTTTCAGGGATGCATCTTTTGCATCACCTGCTTTATCACCAAAGATGGCACGTAACAATTTCTCTTCTGGAGTTGGATCGCTTTCACCTTTAGGAGTGATTTTACCAATGAGAATATCGCCTTCTTTAATAGCTGCACCAATACGGATGATACCGTTTTGATCCAGGTCTTTGGTTGCTTCCTCACTTACGTTTGGAATATCTGGTGTCAATTCTTCTTCACCCAGTTTGGTATCACGTACTTCGAGTTCGTATTCTTCAACGTGTACAGATGTAAAGAGATCTTCTTTCACAACTTTCTCATTGATTACAATCGCATCCTCAAAGTTGTAACCTTTCCAAGGCATGAACGCCACTTTCAGGTTACGACCCAATGCCAATTCACCATCTTTCACTGCATAACCTTCAGTTAAGAAGTCACCTTCTTTTACAGCCTGGCCTTTTTTCACAGCAGGCTTCAGGTTAATACAGGTGCTTTGGTTGGTTTTGATGAACTTGGTGAGTTTATAAATTTTGAGATCTTCTTCAAAACTTACCAAACGTTGTTCTTCGTTTCGTTCGTAACGAACATGAATTTCATTGGCATCAACATATTCTACCACACCTTTTCCTTCAGAGTTCAACTGAATACGTGAATCTCTTGCTGCCATTCCTTCCAAACCGGTACCAACAATAGGCGCCTGCGGACGTACAAGCGGAACCGCCTGACGTTGCATGTTCGATCCCATCAATGCACGGTTGGCATCATCATGTTCAAGGAACGGAATCAACGATGCACTCAAACCAACGATCTGGTTAGGAGCAACGTCCATGTATTCAACCTCTGCTCTTTCAAGAATCGGGAAGTCGCCACTTTCACGTGAACGAACTTTCTCTTCTGTAATATTTCCTTTATCGTCAATCGCAATATTTACCTGTGCAATTTTCGCTGTATCTTCTTCTTCCGCACTCAGGTACGTAAGATTTTTTACATCTGCTTTACCATTTTCTACTTTACGATAAGGCGTTTCAATAAAGCCCATATCGTTTACCGTAGCATGCACACACAAGGTAGAGATCAAACCAATGTTTGGTCCTTCCGGTGTTTCAATGGTACAAAGACGACCGTAGTGAGAATAGTGTACGTCACGTACCTCGAAGCCTGCTCTTTCACGACTCAAACCACCTGGTCCGAGTGCGGAGATACGACGCTTGTGCGTGATCTCACTCAGCGGGTTTGTTTGATCTAAGAACTGTGATAACTGTGATGTACCAAAGAATGAGTTGATCACAGATGACAATGTTCTTGCATTGATCAGATCAACCGGAGTAAATACCTCGTTGTCACGTACGTTCATTCTTTCACGAATTGTACGGGCCATACGTGCAAGACCTACACCGAACTGCGCATATAACTGCTCACCTACTGTACGTACACGACGGTTACTGAGGTGATCGATATCATCGATCTCAGCTTTCGCATTGGTTAATTTCACCAGATACTTAATGATGGAGATGATATCATCTTTCGTTAATACCTTCTTCTCGATCGGGAAATTCAATCCAAGTTTACGGTTGATCTTGTAACGACCAACTTCACCAAGATCATAACGCTTATCGCTGAAGAATAATTTATCAATAATACCACGTGCAGTTTCATTATCAGGAGCATCAGCACCACGCAATTGGCGATAGATATGCTGTACCGCTTCCAACTCACTGTTCGAAGTATCTTTATTCAATGTGTTGTAGATGATCGCAAAATCACCACTCACTTCTTCTTTCTGGATGAACACGCTCTTCACATCCATTTCGCTGATCATTTCAATTGCTTCAGCATCCAGGATCGAATCACGCTCCAATACCACTTCGTTACGCTCAATGCTCACAACTTCACCTGTATCTTCATCTACGAAGTCTTCTACCCAGCTACGGAGTACACGTGCAGCTAAACGCTTGCCTTCGTATTTCTCCAACGCTTTCTTATCTGTTTTTACTTCATCAGCCATACCAAACAATTCAAGGATATCCTTGTCTGTTTCGAAGCCGATAGAACGTAAGAGTGTTGTTACAGGGAATTTTTTCTTACGATCGATGTAAGCATACATCACGTTATTGATGTCTGTTGCAAACTCCATCCACGCACCTTTGAACGGAATTACTCTTGCAGAGTAAATCTTCGTTCCGTTGGGGTGAATTGATTGACCGAAGAATACACCAGGTGAACGGTGCAATTGTGATACCACTACACGCTCAGCACCGTTGATCACGAATGTGCCACGGGGAGTCATGTAAGGAATGTTTCCTAAAAACACATCCTGAACGATGGTTTGGAAATCTACGTGCTCCTCATCATTACAGCTCAAACGGAGTTTGGCTTTGAGAGGAACCGCATATGTTAATCCACGCTCCATACACTCATCAATTGAGTAACGGGGTGGATCAATAAAATAATCTAAGAACTCCAGTACGAAAATGTTACGTGTATCAGTGATAGGAAAGTTTTCCTTGAACACTCGGAATAACCCTTCAATGTTACGTTTGTCAGGAGTAGTTTCCAACTGGAAGTACTCTTTAAAAGATTGAATCTGGATACCTAACAGGTCTGGAATTTCTGCGAGGTGTTTTACTTTTCCGAAATTAATCCGCTTGTTTGCTGCAACTCTTGATGAAGACATATGTTCTTACCGGTTTTTAAGTTTGTGCACACGAATAGCTCACCGTCTTTATGCAAAGACAAGTAAATTGATTTTCAGTTATTTATGACTGTAATTGGGCGCCAACTTGCTATTCAGCCTAAATTTAGGGAGGCAAAGTTAGTGATATTGTGTGTTGGAACAAAATTTGATTGCCGTGTTTTCTCCCCATTTTGGCAGGATTGGGTAAAGATGGCAGGGAAACCCACTACGCTATGGCCGTTATTATTTCGTGCGCATTAAAATACTGATCATACCAAGTGCTCCTACGATACCAAGTATAAGTGCGAAAATGCCACCTAATTCCCATAAAACCCATAAAACAGCTACACCTGCAATTAACAAGAGAATAATCAAAAAAAGAGCTGAACCATTTCCTTTCTCTCTTTTTCGCCCGAATTTATTTTTCAGGAACTCCGTAGCAGCCTTCCACTTAAGTTTTCTATTTTGCTTTTTGGATAGCTTTGCAGATTGATATAACCCAAGTGCTGCCAATAGTGTTAGTCCTACTGTAGGGTTGGTGGTAATGGTTTTTGATGCTGAAGCTGCTTCAATGATAAGAGATAAGAGTTGCATTGGTTTTGCTTTATTGAACAATCTGGTTTCAATAAAAATAAAACGCTCTCCCTTTTTGCAAATACCCAACAACACGGATTATTACATTTGAAAGGTATTTTTGATGATATTCTGTCAATAAAAATATACTTTGGAAATAGTATTCTATCGTATCAATATAAAACTTCCTTTTCTACTTATATCTCCTCCGGTTACCAAATCACGGTACTTCAAAGTCCAGACATAATTTGCAGCCGGTTGCGCTACGCCATTGATGGTTCCATCCCAGGGTTTGGTCCAGTCTTTCGATTCAAATACGAGACCACCCCATCGGTTGTAAATTCTAAAGATAAAATTGTCTGCTGCCAATGCATTTAAGGGGCCGAAGAAATCGTTTAATCCATCACCGTTCGGTGTAAAAGCAGAAGGTATATCAATGCGACAAGTACTCAGTTGTGTAACTGTTTTTTCAACACGGCTGCTGCAACCCAAATCGTTGGTGATCGTGTATGCTACAATGTACTTTGTTTGGCTTGCTGAAGATGGATATAAATGTGGTGGAGGAAATGAATCAGTGCTCGTACTTCCATCACCAAACTCCCACAAAAAAGTCAACGGCCGTTCTGTTGTTGGTATGGGCTGCACAAACAATAAACTATCGGGGCAAAGAAATGGATTGACATTGAAATCTGCCTGCAGAAAATTATTTAACCGCAAAGTTGTACTTGACGTGTCGCTGCAAAAACCATTTGATACAATAAGCGTGGCTGTTTTGTTTCCAAACGAATTATAAATCACCTCTTCCAATTGATTTGTACCTGTTCCATTCGTTCCAAAATTCCATGCCCAGCTGTTTATACTATTTCCTCCGGGATGGTTGTATAAAACTGTATCTGCTGTACAACCATAATTGATATTATAAGTGAAAGCTGCATTCACTGTATCCCTTACTGTAAATAATAATTGTGATGGAGGCGTTTGCTGATTACATTCATCAAGCAATGTATTACCATCCAATCCTTGTTGTAAGTTGATGGTAAATATTCCCGCATTCTGTAAGGGCTGTGAAAACGTAACAATGATCTCAGATGTTAAACCACTTGCATTGCAGTTACCTCTTGCATTTGTAATTGTCACCGGATAAGTTCCATTGATTGCAAAATCAGATCCTGAAGGTTCAATTGAATTGCAACGTATCAGCTTCTTAAATACAAAACGAAGACTATTGGGTGAACAAGTTAAAGGTACAATGCTATCAAACGGAGTTGGCTGTAATGGAAGTACTGCAAAGTTTACAGCATCGGTCAACGGAATGGCTCTGTCGCACAGATCTAGTATTGTATTTCCATCGGTACCATTTTTTAATTGTAATGTATAATTACCGGGAGGTAGTGGTTGAGATAAGGTGATCACTACCGAATCAGTTTCAAAACTGCTGTTGCATCCGATTGGGCGCATATTCGTAGCCGTTATATTACCAGGAAATGCCAGCACATCACTACCATTCGCTGCAATAGTTGCGCATTTCATTTTCTTATTCAACTTCAATCGTAATTCATCGCCTCCACAATTCGTTCGTACTTCCTGCATCAATGGTTCTTTCGGATCAGTGATCACAGCCGTACCACCACCGAACGATAATTTATACCCTTGTTGTGAATTGGAAAAATTGCTGATCATCAGCAAATACGTTCGGCCGGCTGTGAGGTTAGGGCGACGGCTGAATTTAGGAGGGTTGGTATTATTGAACGAACCACACTCAAATAAATTAGCGGCAGTTGCACTTGTTCCTGTTTGACCGGTCAAACCCGACCAGTTGGCTGCAATACATCTTGACGTATTGTTATAAACTGTTGAAGGATCAATACCGGTGATATCCCATATCTGCCAATCATAGTCATCGCTGGCGCTGATAGGATCAATTAAAAAATTAAGTGTGCCGGATGTATAACAAGTAAACCTGTACCAGAAAGGATTGACGTCGTAATAAGTGTTCTGACTCGTATTGCATCCGGGAACTACCACCTGGTTATTGACACAACTGGGCACATTGTTCTGTGTAAACACGCTTGTTCCACAAACAGGGAATGCTGTAGCCGGTGTTTGGCCAAGTGTAGTGCATTGCGCCTGCAATGCATGTGCAGTTAAAGCAAAAATAATTACTGCAACCAACCGACTAACGATAAATGATAAGTGCTTTTTCAATACAATGATATTTACCTGACGATGCAAAATTAACGGGAATACTCACTTGACAAGTGCCGTTTGTAAAACGTTGCCTCATAAAAAACCCCGACACAAAGGTCGGGGTTGGAAATTTGTAGGAAGAATGCATTACGCAATCTCAACCCCGAAGCTTCGTTCGGGATTTCGACAGCTTATGCTATCTCAACATCAGCACCTGCATCTTTCAACTTCGCTGCAATTTCTTCAGCTTCTGCTTTAGATACACCTTCTTTAACAGGCTTTGGAGCACCGTCAACTAAGTCTTTCGCTTCTTTCAAACCTAAACCAGTTAAGTCTTTAACGATCTTAACAACGTTCAATTTAGAAGCACCACCGCTCTTCAGAATTACATCGAATGCAGTTTTCTCTTCAACAGCAGCAGCACCATCGCCACCACCTGCAGCAACTACTACCGCAGCAGCAGCTGGCTCAATACCGTATTCTGCTTTCAGAACATCTGCTAATTCCTGTACTTCTTTAACTGTTAAGCTTACTAATGATTCAGCTAATACTTTAATGTCTGCCATTTTTTTACTTTTTAACCGCCTTCACAGCTATTGCTCCGGCGGATGGTTATAAATAGTGCCCCGTTTGAACCTCAGAGGCGTTGGTTATTATTTTCATTAGCAAATCAGCAAATTGTCTGCTAGCTAATTGTTTATTATTCAGCAGGAGCAGCTTCAGCAGCTTGTCCTTTTGTTTCAGCGTTATGCAGCAATGCAGCAATCACACGTTTTGCAGGTGATTGGAGTAAACCAATTACTTCGCCGATCAATTCGTTCTTCGTTTTGATCTGTGTTAATGCTTTCAATTGATTGTCGCCAGCGTATATATCACCGTTAATGAAAGCAGCTTTCAACATTGGTTTTTCACCATTGTTTGCCTTACGGAACGAGCTGATGATCATTGCCGGTTCTTTTGGATTTTCAGAAAACATCAGTGCTGTTACATTATTCAATGCATCAAACACACCAGTGTAACGCTCGGCATCCAAAGATTCCAATGCTTTTTTAATCAATGTATTCTTTGCCACTTTCATTTCAACATTCTTGTCGAAACATGCACGGCGCAGTTTACCTACTTGTTCAACTGATAAGGATTCTGTATCAGTGATGTAGAAGTTATTGTATTGACTGAACTTGCCTTTCAGCACTTCAATCACTTCATTTTTTTGTTCTTTTGTCATGATTTTAGTTTTAATAACCCGAAAGGATTAGTTCATGAATGATTTAGTGTCAACAGCAATACCAGGACTCATGGTGCTTGCCATATAAATGCTCTTCAGGTAAGTTCCTTTTGCAGTAGAAGGCTTTGCCTTTACCAATGCACCTAAGAACTCAGTGATGTTTTCTGCAATTTTTTCAGGAGCAAAACTGATACGTCCCACAGAAGCGTGAACGATACCTGCTTTATCAACTTTAAATGCAATTTTACCACCCTTTACTTCATTTACAGCTCCAGCTACATCATTTGTAACAGTACCTGTTTTAGGGTTTGGCATCAGGTTACGTGGGCCTAACACTTTACCTAACTTACCGATCTTCGGCATTACAGCAGGAGTAGCGATGATTACATCGATATCTGTCCAGCCACCTTCGATCTTCGTGATAAACTCATCCAATCCAACAAAATCAGCACCTGCTGCTTTTGCATCCGCTTCTTTATCGGGTGTGCAAAGCACCAATACTTTTTTCGTTTTACCAGTACCGTGAGGTAAGGTTACTGTACCACGAATAGCCTGATCAGCTTTCTTAGGATCAACACCTAAACGAACGTGAACGTCAACAGAGCTATCGAACTTTGTGCAGTTAATTTCTTTTACGAGTGTAGAAGCATCCTTCAGGGAATAAATCTTGTTATTATCCACCTTGGCTTCTGCTACTTTTCTTTTCTTAGTCAAAGACATGTTTCAAAAATTTAAGGTGAATAATTAATTTTCCCAAGGGGCTTTACCGTCAACAGTAATACCAAGGCTGCGTGCAGTACCTGCTACCATGCTCATAGCACTGTTCAGTGTAAAGCAGTTCATGTCAGGCATTTTATCCTTCGCAATTGCTTCTACCTGATCCCAGGTTACTTTACCAACTTTAGCACGATTTGGTTCTTTCGAACCTTTTTGAAGTTTCGCTGCTTCCAGTAATTGAACGGATGCAGGTGCAGTTTTGATAACAAAGTCGAACGACTTGTCGGAGTAAACAGTAATCAAAACAGGTACTACTTTCCCCATTTTGTCTTGAGTTCTTGCATTGAACTGCTTGCAGAACTCCATGATGTTAAGACCCTTCGAACCAAGGGCCGGTCCTACAGGAGGTGCAGGGTTCGCCTGTCCACCCTTTACCTGTAGTTTCACAAATCCTGTGATGTCTTTTGCCATTGTAAAAGTTTTTTTGGTGATAGCGTGCCGCTTCTTGGGACACTCCCAAACAAATAAATTCCTATAAAGAACTTTTTGGGATGGCAAAGGTAAGGCTCATTTCCTTACCAGCAAAGGGTTTTAGCAAGTATTTTATGGTTTTGAACGTGTATAAAAGTTGTTGATTTTGGGACTGCAACAACAAATATTTTACAATTGCTGTATAACCTTGTAAAAAAAAGATCGTTTATTTTTTACTGGCTGCATAATTTGATTTAATTTTTCAATTCAATTCTAAAAAACTCCACAAACAACTTTAAAAAAATCAATCAAATGGCAAAAGCAAAAAAGAAAGCTGCCAAGGCTGCCAAGAAACCAGTTAAAAAGGCAGTAAAAAAGAAAGCAGCGAAGAAAGCTCCTGCTAAGAAAAAAGCAGCAAAAAAAGCGCCTGCTAAAAAGAAAGTAGCTCCCAAGAAAAAAGCAGCCCCTAAGAAAAAGGCCGCTGTAAAAAAGAAGGCCGCTAAAAAAGCCATCAAGAAAGTTGTAAAAAAAGCAGCAAAGAAAAAAGCAGCGAAAAAAGCTCCGGCTAAAAAGAAAGTAGCTCCTAAAAAGGCAGCTCCTAAAGCGAAACCGGCAGCCAAAAAAAGCAGCTCCAAAGGCAAAACCAGCAGCAAAAAAAGCGGCTCCTAAAAAGGCAGCTCCTAAAGCGAAGCCGGTAAGTGCTCCTGCACCAGCACCTGTTCAGGTTGAACTTCCATTACCGGAAGCTCCCGTTGCTCCTGCAGTTGAAGAAACAAGCAGTACAGAAAGTCAGGAATCGTAAAAAATCCTGCTCTAAATAAAAAGTCCCCACTCAATGAGATGGGGACTTTCTGTTATGTTGATCTTTTTTAAGAAAGCTTTTCAACCTGCATGTAATTCAATTCGACCGGTGTGGCACGTCCGAATACTTTTACGGCTACTTTCAGTTTCTTCTTCTCATCATTTACTTCTTCAATTACACCGTTAAAGTCGTTGAATGGCCCGTCAATGATCTTGATGGTTTCGCCAACAATGAACGGCTCACTCATGGTCATACCACTTGCATCAGCCATTTCATCTACCTTACCCAACATTTTATTTACTTCAGCTTTGCGTAATGCAATTGGATTTTCCTTTCCTAAGAAATGGATCACATTACTTGTATTGCTGATGGTTTCACGAATATCATCACCCATCTTTCCTTCTTCTACTTCAATCATTACATAGCCTGGGTAGAAGTTACGTTCACGAACTACTTTTTTACCGTTGGCAACCTTGTACACTTTTTCAACAGGTAAAAACACCTGTTTTACAATATTATCCCAACCGTTGCGTGTAATTTCTTTATCCAGGTATTCCTTCACCTTCTTCTCTTTGCCGCTCACGACACGAAGCACATACCACTTACTGGTTTCCACATTGGCAGTTTCAGACATGACTACTTATTATTTGAAGAATGAATAAAAGAATTGAAGAGCACTGGCAATACCCAGATCCATCACCCAAATAATAGCGGTAATGATCAGCGTGGCAATCAGCACAATCATGGTTGATTGCTGAAGCTGTTGCCAGGTTGGCCAGGTTACTTTTTCAAGCAACTCTCTGTACGAATCTTTGAAGTAAGCCGATACTTTGTTCATTTTACTAATTTGAGAATTTGAAAATTAGCTGATTTGAAAATGAAGAAGAAAAAAAGAAAATCATACCACAATTTTCAAATTTTCAAATTAATCATTTTCAAATTTCTCAGCACGGGCACTAGGATTCGAACCCAGATCAAAGGTTTTGGAGACCCGTATGCTACCGTTGCACCATGCCCGTAGAAAGCTAAAAGCTATCCGCCAGAAGACGGACAGCTTTTAGTTTTATATATTGCAAATGTAAAACATTTGCGTAAGCTAAAAGCCTAGGCTTTGCTTATTTTAAGATCTCAGTAACCTGTCCTGCACCTACTGTACGACCACCTTCACGGATCGCAAACTTCAAACCTTTCTCCATCGCAATTGGTTGGATCAGTTTTACAGTAAGGCTCGTGTTATCACCAGGCATCACCATTTCAGTACCTGCCGGTAATTCAACTTCACCAGTTACGTCAGTTGTACGGAAGTAGAACTGAGGACGGTATTTTTGGAAGAATGGAGTGTGACGTCCACCTTCGTCTTTGCTCAGTACGTAAACTTCACCTTTGAACTCAGTGTGAGGAGTGATTGTTTTTGGAGCGCAGATAACCATACCACGACGGATATCTTTTTTCTCAATACCACGGAGGAGTAAACCTGCGTTATCACCAGCCTGACCTTGGTCAAGAAGCTTTTTAAACATTTCAACACCAGTTACAGTTGAGCTTAACGGAGATTCCATTAAACCAACAATTTCAACTGCTTCACCAACTTTTACAATACCACGCTCAATACGACCTGTAGCAACAGTACCACGACCAGTAATTGAGAATACATCCTCAACACTCATCAAGAATGGTTGATCAATTGGTCTTGGTGGTAAAGGAATAAAGCTATCTACAGCTGCCATTAATTCTTCTACTTTAGCTACCCACTGTGGTTCTTCTGCCAAAGCACCGGTTGCTGAACCTTGAATGATTGGAGTGTTATCTCCGTCAAAACCATTCTTAGTCAACAATTCACGAATTTCCATTTCAACCAGCTCCAACAATTCAGCATCTTCTACTAAGTCAACTTTGTTCATAAACACAACCATGCTTGGTACACCTACCTGGCGAGCCAACAAGATATGTTCTCTGGTTTGCGGCATAGGACCATCAGTTGCAGCCACAACCAATATAGCACCATCCATTTGAGCAGCACCAGTAATCATATTTTTAACATAATCTGCGTGACCTGGGCAATCTACGTGGGCGTAGTGGCGGTTGGCTGTTTGGTATTCCACGTGTGCAGTATTGATTGTGATACCACGCTCTTTTTCTTCAGGCGCACCATCAATCTCATCATACTTCTTTGCAACGTTTCCCATTCCTGTTTTAGAAAGAATAGTTGTAATAGCCGCCGTTAAAGTGGTTTTACCATGATCTACGTGACCAATAGTACCAATATTTACGTGCGGTTTTTCCCGCTTAAAGGTCTCTTTAGACATCTTATTTGTTTTAAATTGTGTTTACAAAACTGTTAAACTAACTATTTTATGTATCAGCAACAAAACTCTGTCGATCTTTTGTTGCGTCGCACACTTCATCTTTTTTATCATTGCCCAGCACACGAAACCAGTTCAGAAATGTGTTGAGCCGTTAGTGAGAATCGAACTCACGACCTCTTCCCTACCAAGGAAGTGCTCTACCACTGAGCTACAACGGCTGGCAGAGTGTGAACAATCTCACTTGAAATCCTAAAAGAACTTTTTGAGCGGGAGACCAGGCTCGAACTGGCCACCTATAGCTTGGAAGGCTATCGCTCTACCAAATGAGCTACTCCCGCTAAAGTTTTAATACCTATGTAAAGAACTGTGGGCAGAGTAGGGTTCGAACCTACGTACTCGTGAGAGAACAGATTTACAGTCTGTCGCCTTTAACCGCTCGGCCATCTGCCCAAATATTAACTTAAAACTTCACTTACAGTAATTGTTCAACTTTGTTTTCCTGACCTATCAGAGCCACTTGTCGGACTCGAACCAACGACCTGCTGATTACAAATCAGCTGCTCTACCAACTGAGCTAAAGTGGCTTATTTAAACAATTACTTTCTGCTAAGCGGTACCAAACCGGGCAAGCCGTTGGAAACTGCAGGGCAGGATTGCAAAAAACAACCACCGCATTATTTAGCTAAAAGTCAATACTGTAAAGAACTTTATCAAGTACACAGCTGTGCACCCCGTTTTTTGGGAAGGCAAAGGTAACGGAAAACACGAAATCGAAAAATTTTTACAAAAGTTTTTCTAAATAAAATGAAGATGAAGTAGGCGCAAAAAAAAATCCCCCGATAAATCAGGGGATTTAAATGTGTTTACAAATCGTATTGTTTCTCTTTTTTTCGTTTTAATTGTGTGATCAATGAGTCTAATGCTTCATCAAACGACTGTTCAAATGATTTGGATGATTGTTTTACGAATAAGTGCTGCCTTGGTACGTGTACTTTAATCTCAGCTACTTTGTCTTTAATGTTGTGAACTACATTGTCCAGCTTTAAAAACACATCCACTTTCGTGATCCGGTCGTGAAAGTTGTAAAGTTTCTGCACTCTCTGTTTAACGTACTCAATAAGTTTCGCATCTGCGTCAAAACGTACGGTTTGGATCTTAACGGTCATAGCATTCCAAATTTTAGCTAGTGAATAATAAATGTGAAAGAACTGGTTTTTCTGATTTTGGGTACAGGCTATTCCAGTGCTAACAAGTTACGCTGTGCAGTCGGTTTTTCAAAATATTTTTTGCAGAAATAATGACATTTTTTAACAGCCTTTCAATTGCAAAATGACCGATTAAATCTGTTTCGGCAGGGAATCTGTTTGAAGAGGACAATCAGGCTTTTGGGTGAGCTTTTTTATGGATATCCTTCAGCTTTTCGATTGTGTTGTGGGTATAGATCTGTGTGGCAGCAAGGCTGCTGTGCCCCAGTAATTCTTTTACAGCATTCAACTCAGCACCATTATTCATCAGATGCGTCGCAAATGTATGGCGAAGCACGTGCGGACTTTTTTTCTCGATCGTTGTAATGAGCGACAGGTACTTTTTAACAACCACCTGCACGTATTTTGGATAAAGCTTCTTCCCTTTATCACTCACCAGTAAATGATCGGTGAGTATATTCCCCTGAAACTTATCCGTCTTTTGTTTTAGATATGCATTGATGCTACCCTTCATTTCGTCGGAAAGCGGTACAATACGTTCTTTGTTTCCTTTGCCCAAAATCTTCAAGCTTCCTTTCACAACGTCAGCTTGTGTTTCTTTCAAAGCAATCAGTTCACTTAAACGCATACCTGAACAATACAACAATTCAAGGATCATTTTATTCATAAGGCCTTCCCAGGTATCAGGAAACTCAATATGTTGAAATAGTACCTCGGTATCCTTTTGTTCAACGTACACAGGCAGGCGCTTACTCTGTTTGGGAGTAACAATAGTTGTCATTGGTGATACGGTGATCACCTGCTGACGTAACTGGTATTTGAAAAATGAACGGAGTGTGGAAATACGCCGGTTGAGCGTTTTTGATGAGGCACCCTCCTCTTTCTGCTTGGCAAGCCAACTTCGGATAAATGTTGATTTAATATCCGGCATGGCTGTTTCACCAAATGTGATGACGAGATAATCGAAAAAGAAAGTAAGATCGTCCTGGTAAGAACGAATCGTGTGTTGTGAATACCTTTTTTCAAATTTAAGATACTCCAAGAAAGACTGCTTGTGTAGCTGATTGTTCACCTGCATAAATACGAATAGCCGTAAAGTTACAAAACCTTACGGCTATCAGCTATATCGTAAATGAACTGTTTACAGTTCGATTTTACCGCTGGCGATCTGTTGCTTGTAGATTGCTTTTAACACTTCACCTCTGCGACGAACAGATGGTTTAATGAATGCCTGACGCTCACGCAACTGAAGTAACACTTTGCTCTTTTCGAACTTTTTCTTGTACTTTTTCAGTGCCTTGTCGATGTTTTCGCAATCTTTTGAATCAATAATCAGCATAATATAATACCTCCTTTAAGGTTTTTAGAGGCGCAAAGATAGGAGGATTGGTTGAAAATAAAACAATTATTCTCTTTTTTTTAAAGCAGTGTTAAGGGCGCTTTTGCTCAATAGCAGCGGGCAGATGAACGGAGCGTCGCCACCATCGCCTCATTGACTGCACTGGCCTCTGCCCCCAAGTCCACTGAAAATCAGTAAAACTTGCCGGAAAAGCTGCTATTTTGCAATTATGTTTACGGGAATTATTGAAGCGATCGGTTTAGTGACCGATATACAACAGCAGGGAACCAATAAAACGTTTTGGATCAGCTCGCCTGTTTCAAAAGAATTAAAAATTGATCAGAGTGTTGCACACAATGGAGTTTGCCTTACTGTTGAGGAAGTAAAAGATGGGCAACATCGGGTTACAGCCATTTTGGAGACACTTGAAAAAACGAGTTTAAACAACTGGCAAGTAAACGGCATTGTAAATATTGAACGATGTCTGGAGTTACATGCCCGGCTGGATGGACATATGGTACAAGGACACGTAGATTGTACCGGTGTTTGTACAAACGTAGATGAACAAAACGGGAGCTGGCTTTATACATTCAGATTCTCTGAAAATTTTGCGGCATTGCTGGTTGAAAAAGGTTCTATTGCATTAAACGGCATTAGTCTTACCGTTTTTAATGTCAGCAATTCAGAGCTTTTCGGTTGCCATTATTCCATATACATATGAGCACACCAATTTAAAAGAAGTAAAAGCGGGGACAGTAGTAAATCTGGAGTTTGATATTATTGGAAAATATGTGTTGCGAAACAGGCAGTTGCTGGGATTAGCATAACCAGCTTTACTGTAACTTGAAACAACGAAGACGAAATGATATCTTGCATATTAATTAACTATTTAACTTAAACTACCGTTGCTGATGCCGAGAATTTCCATTCTTATACCGGTATTAAATGAGGCCGAAAATATACTTCCGCTTTTCTTTGAGATCAAGAAATTTATTCCGGAGGATTTTGAATTAATTTTTATTGATGACGGAAGTACAGACACCACATTAACAGAAATACAAGCCTTATCAATAAGAGATGAGCGTGTGAAATGCATTTCATTTTCCCGAAATTTTGGACATCAACATGCACTGATGGCAGGTATGGATTATGCAAACGGCGATCTTATTATTACAATGGACGGCGATTTGCAGCACCCCCCCTCTTGCCTGCCTGCAATACTTGAGCAGTTGGAAAATGGGTATGATATTGTGTCAACCCATCGCCGTAAAACAGATGATCTCGGGTTTGCAAAAAAGCTAATGACCAGGTTGTTTTACAAACTCATCAACTTTCTTTCTGATATTCCGATTGAAGAAAACGTATCCGACTTTCGTGGGTTTACACGGAAAGTGCTGAATAACATTCACAAGTTTGAAGAAAGGGATTTGTTTCTGCGTGGTATTTTCAGTTGGATCGGGTTTAAGAAAATAACTATTCCGTTTGATGCGCCGTCCCGCATTCATGGTAAAAGTAAATATGGTTTTTGGGCAATGCTGCGGCTTGCATTACGTGGTACCACCTCGTTCAGTTTTAAACCACTGCGCATTTCATTACTTGTTGGAACAATTGTGTCCTTGATCTCATTTATGTTATTGGCCTTTACAATTATTAACTACTTCCGGGGAAAAACTGTTCCGGGTTGGGCTTCGTTAATGACGGTTGTTACGTTTATGGGTGGCATTCAACTGCTGGTAATCGGACTGATGGGTGAGTATATTGCCAGTCTTTTCAGAGAGAGTAAACGGCGGCCGTTGTACATCGTTAATGAAACGATCAATATGAATTAAAAGGCATCCCAGTCGCCTGTTTGGCAAAACCAATCAGCATCAATTAATGGATGTGTTTCTTTTTGAGCAGTGTTTCCGACAAGTGTAATTTTTCTTGGTTGTAATTTTTCAGGCAACCTGATAAAACCGCTTCTGTTAATATAGTTTTTCTCTGGTGAAGAAATCAATACTGCGGCTAAACATCTGTTCTTGCTTGCAGTTTGTTTCAAAAATTGATTTAAGTAGTAAACAGCATTTTTTTCTACATAATTATATTCCATTACGATCAATACCCGAATTCCTTTGATCATTGCAGCACGAGCTACTACATTTCCTTTAATCGTTTCATCGTGCAGATAATTGTATATAAAATAGTTTCCGCCGGGCCGATCAACATATCTCCAGTTCATGTACGTTGCTGAACGATGAAGCATGGCACCACCTTTTGCTGCTAATACATCAGCATACAGATCCTGTAATGAATCGAAACTTTTGCCGGCGATTAACTCAGACCCAAATCCCCTGAACAGAATCGGTTTAATAAAAAAGCACAACTCTTTTAACCCGGGGAATCCTGCACGTTTTGCACCTGAAAGATTATTATGATTGGGGAATCCAAAAATAAATGTATCCGCAGCCACTTCATTCCGCAAAGCTGTCATGCTCTGATTAAAAAAGAATCGTCCCTGAAATTCCGGTAGTACTGCTACGTCACCCGTGTGCCAAACTTTGTAAGTGTTCCCTTGGTAAATTGCCTGAAAGGGAAGCATCGAAACTCCACCAACAATTCGACCATTCAATTTCGCAATAGCTAATTTTGCTTTACCCCAGGGCGTGTTATATTTCCAATTGAAATATTCAACTGTAAAATTGTTTTCTGTGATTTTATTTTGCCGGAACATTTCGCTGAAAGCAACCTTATGCAGATTACAGTATTGTTCCTGATCCACTTCGTCAAACTCAGTAATTATAATCTGCGCCTTTTCGTTCATATATCAGATTTTGAACTGCATTGTATTCTTTTTCTCTATTTGTACTTGCAAAAAACCGGATCGCAGATTTGGATGCTACCATGCCTTCTCAGAGCAGTTTCATCACTTCGCCCAACATGAAAGATCACTTCAACCGATTCAAACATTTTCTTTCTTGCAACGCTTAATCCTTTTGCCACGTTCTTGTGAAACATATTCCCGGAATATAAAATTCCCATTGCCGTTTGCATTTTTGCTGATTGATGCGCATTGGAAAAAAATGTCAACAATCTTACAACGAACCATTTTACCAGATTTTTAATATAGAACCACTTCACCAAATCATAATAAGATGAAATGTAGACCGGCTCAGCCGGCACCCGCACACGACTTATTTGATGCTTATCGGCAAGTTGAGAAACTATTTGAAACAGCGAAGGAATCATGTGCAGGTGATTATGACTGTCGAGCCCCGAAACTTCATGCGATGTAATTACTTTCCTGACGAGTTCAATTTGTGCGTCCCATTCACTATAAACCTGTGCAAGAAATCTCTTTTTCCGCTTGCCGCCAAGACTAACTATAAATAAAGCCTTCAAAAAAGAAACACGAAAATTTCCTGTTGTATTTACAAGAACCGGCACTTCATCGGGAGGCAAACATGGTTTTAAGTCTGTCAGATTAAGATGTACAGAAAGGCGAACCGGTGAACTTCTCATACCTTTCAACTCGTTCCCAACTACGTTCAGCAATTCTTGATTTGCCAGCAAACTGAAACCATCAAGAAAGCCCTCGCTCCAACAACGCAAAATCTGCGTTGTACTTTCAACGCTTAAACAAACATCATCTGAATGAAAATACACTTTCATACTACTATATTAAAGAAATAGCTGTTGCTTCTAAAACACCGGATGGTACAGGCAATGTAAGTTTTGGCGAAATAAGTTTTGCAATTGCAGTTCCACCGAAATAATTAAATAAATACTTGACCGGATAGGGTGCAAGAATTGACTTAACAGATAACTCAAACCTGGAATTACTTTCGTTAGAAATCAGATTGCGGAGCATGATTTGACAACCCTTTTTTGATGGGATGTTGAGGTGTTCGCCTGGAATAAAGTACGGCCACTTTCTTCCCATCAATTTTGCAGCAAATGAATCACTTGCGGGGCATGCAACATAAACTATCCCTTTTTTATTTACCAGCGGAAGAAGATGCTGTATAAAATGCGACGGGTCCTGTACATGTTCCAACACAGCCAGCGAAATAACCAAATCAACACTTTTTAATTCAACAAATGAACTTAACTCTTCTTTATTCAAATCGGCCTGAATCCATTTAACTGATTTATACTGATTCAACCTTTCCGGTCGTGCATGAAAATCAACTGCTATCCCTTTTGCATTTGGATATCTATCAGCCAGCATAGCAGATAATATACCGTCACCAGCACCAACATCCAGCCAGGTAAAGACAGCGTTCTCATTTATTTTATCCGGCATGCTACCAATTGCTCTGCGAATAGATTGTATGTATAATGCATCAAGCGGACTTTCTGAACGTAATTGCTGTAACTGTTCCTGAATACCTCCTTTAAAAGAACTATATAACTTTTCAAGTACTTCCTTTTCCGGAACCGGATAAGTAATCATTGAGCTGCAATTATTACAACGATAAATCGTAAACTCTCCGATTTCAGTAAACACAGGGTGCAATTGCTTTTGATAACTCACCCGTAAATTTGTGCTATCACAAAAGCAACAATGAAGAAAATCCCTTCCCATTAAAAATCAAAATTTAGGCTACAACAATAATTGTATTTTAGCTTAAAGTTATATTTAAAAAGCATCCACTTGAAAAAACAATTTCATCCATTACTGGCTATTCTTATCGTGTTCCTGGTTGCTTACTTACCGCTTAACTCATTTCTATTTGCACTGAAGAATGATATGTTTATTGGCTATCTGCCACCAAAATATTTAATGGGTGAAGCAATCAGCAATTATCAACTTCCACTATGGAACCCCTATATTTCATTTGGCCTGCCGTTTTATGGTGATATGAGCAGTGGATACTGGAATCCAATTACCTGGCTCATTGCCGGTACAGTGGGCTACAATCCTTATACATTAACGGCCGAAGTGATCCTATACATATTTCTCAGTGGGGCCGGCATGTATTATTTAAGCGGATTGTACACAACGAATAAATACATACGCCTTATTGCAGCCGTGTCGTTTATGTGCAATGGGTATATAGTAGGGCATCTTCAACATATTAACTGGTTAAGCGGTGCCGCTTTTTTACCGTGGAGTTTGTGGTCGTTAAAAAAAATGTACGACCAACCTGCCTTAAAATCAATTTGTAAAGCTTCGCTGTTTTTTTATTTGCTGCTCTCCTCTTCACATCCGGGAATCATTATTGGTGCGATTTACTTTTTTATTGCATATGGTGCTTTCACTTTACTGAAAGATTACAAAGTAAGTAAGAACGCAAGCCTGGCAAAACTTGTAAAACTTAATGCTGCATTTCTTTTTGCATTAGCTCTTCTCTCGGCAGGAATGATCGCCGGTTACCTCGACATTATTCCTCACTTTGAACGAAGCGAACAAATTGACATCAGCCTTTCGCTTACTGAAAACACAGGTTTTACCAGTTGGATCAGCTCCCTCCTTCCTTTCAGCACAACAACAAACGCAAGTTTTTTTACAGGTGATATTGCTTTCAGAAATATTTACTGGGGGCTTCTTCTGTTTATCTTCTTTGTTCTGACGCTGATTACTGTTAAAACAAAAGAACAAGTTTTCCTTTTAGTTACAGGCATACTGTTTCTTTTGATTTCACTTGGACAAGTATTTAAACTTGCTGCACTTAAGATGCTGCCTTTAATCGGCTTTGTACGTGTGAATGCGGAATTCAGAGTTTTTGCGATTTTCAGTTTTATACTTGTAGCAGTCATTGCACTTGACAAATTTCAACATTCAGATGCTACTGTTCGAAAACGGTTAGAATATATCGTAACAGGATTTTTCAGCATACTTTTACTGCTTACCGGTTGGGGGCTTATTACTATGATTGTTTCAAAAACAAGCTTCGTATATAATATGGGTGAACGCTCACTGCACGAGCCTGTTCGTGAGTATGTAAAAACAGCTATTAAGCAATTCTCCGTTTATGATTCGTTTTTAATTCAGGGTAGTATTCAATTGGTAGTACTTGCTTTCATTTACCAGGCTCTCAAAAGCAGAAATTTCAAAACACTCTTCTTTATCGCAGCTTTTGATCTCATATTAGCAACGCTATTGAATATACCATACACTGGTGTAGGGAAGTCTTCTGTTGCCGACATAGCCCGTATTCAACAAAAATCTCCGAATGGGATTCCAATACCTCCGCTTCAGCCAATTAAATCGAATGATACCATTCCACGGCATGAGCGAATATTAATTGGCGAGTGGAGCTTCTATCATAAACAAATCGGCTCTGAAAAGCTGATCTTGTACCCTGTGAAATTAAAAAATAACTTTTCCTACTTTACCAAATCGAAACGGGATAGCAGCCTTTCTGTTTCACATTTGCCATTTCTTTTCTGGGCCAACTCAATCGAACAAGAAAAACTTGCAAAGGTCAACGACCTTTCAACAAAGCAAATAAAATCCTACCAGATAAATGAACTGATCATTACTCCCGATACTGCTACAAACCAGTATCTTGTTTTTTTGCAAAACAATTATCCTCACTGGTACTACGAACAGAACAACATAACAAAGCCTGTATTAAAAGCAGGAATAACTTTCATGGCAGTACCAACTTCAACTAAAAAAGGAGATATCCGGATATTCTTTAATCCCGTAAAAATAAAATTTTTGCTACTCCTTTCTGCGGTTGTTCTGCTCGTGTATCTTTTTATTATCATCTTCCCTTCCAGAATGATAGCACAGCCAAAATTTGAATCCTGAAAATGCAAAAAAATAAAAACCTTGTAAACGTTACATTTCTGGCTATCTACAGCCTGTTTCTTTATTTGATTTATACAAGGAATGGAATTGTCACCCAAAATGAAGCTGAAAAATACATACTTGCAGCACAAGAGCTAAGCAATGGAAATATTGGATATACATTAAACCACCATTTGTTTTACTCCAGTTATGTTATATTTATAACAGTCCTCAAGCAATTGGGTGGGATACATACAGTTATTCTTATGCAAGCCTGCCTGAGCTTTCTTGCAGCTTTATGTCTCAATAAAACAATTCAACTAATTATCAGAAAAGAAGAGGTTGCCAATATAGGGATGTTTATTTTTCTAGTAAGCTATCCAGTTCAAATCTGGGTTCTAACACTCTTTAGCGACAGCTTTTTTGTTTCACTTATTACAATAACGCTTTACTATACTGTTAAGCAAAAATCAAAAAATGAACTATTTTTTTGGGCCTTCCTGCTGGTATTGTTAGTTTTTGCAAGGCCTCCGGGGATTTTTCTTTCAACACTGTTTTTTCTTTATTACATACATCAACAAAAATACTTCAGCAAATCAAAATTTTCCATTATTGCCGGCACTCTTTTCATATTACTCTTTATCACTTTATTTGCTGTACCTGTGGGAACCAAAGACTACATTAAACCAATTGCCGCCGGCGCAATAATCGTTGACCAACCCGATTACAGTATTGATCATTTTAACTCCATTGAAAAAAGTAACATCTTATCTGCTTATCAATATCTAACTACTGAACATGGTGGCTTACATATCGTGAACCTCTATGTGAAAAAACTACTTTCCTTTTTTACACTAACAAGACCTTATTACTCTGACCTTCACAACACAGTTATGATTCTTCACTACCCCTTGTATATTCTTTCGATAATTGGATTGTTACTCCTTAAAAAAAAGGCCACCCGATATTTGCTTTTATGTGCAATTTTCTTACTTGCAAATCTTACTGCACTCACTTATAATGAATGGCACTACAGATTTACCATTGCCATTTTCCCCTTTCTGATCATCCTTGCTTCAATTGCAATCAACCACTTGTTTGCACTATTTTCAAAAACACGAAAAACTATTCCGGAGCTTTGATAATAAGGCCGGGGTTTACATTTACCATCTTGTTCTCAATTAAAGGGATTTTTTGCCGGAACTGATTGCGAAGTATACATCTGAATACGTTAACCATTCCCATTGTATCAGTAAACCCCTCATATTTTTTATCAGGAACCTTTACAGCAAGGAAATTCGCAAATTCATTTAAAAACTTATCTCCGGCAGCAGCCTCCCTTATTCCATGATCGCTGGCTACTATAACAATAGCTTCAGGGTCGTCTTTAGAAATCTTATCAACTAATTCTATCATTACGCTATTGCAATACTGCAAATACTCTACATACGATTTTATATTCCTTCCCTCATTTGACTCTCTGTAAACCTGTCCTAAATTTCTCAACTTCCCACCCTTTGTACGGAAGTAAGGAAAATGCGGCATCATAAAGTGAGAGTACATGAATTGTGGCTTTGCCGTCGTGTTTATATTTTTCTTTGTTTTCGCATAAACAGCCTGATTATAAAGTTCAATACGTGCGATCCCATCTTTTATGAAAAAATGGAACCGATTTGAATTTACAGTGCATAACAAATCATTCCATAAAACATGACCGAATGTTTTATCCAGTAACAGCCTTTCTTCCGTGGGAAGAAATAAATGCTTTATGTATTCGCCATTTCCTATCGGTAAAAAACTGTTATTAATAATGTTATAGCTATTGTCGGTTAAAAAGAAGGTGAACCTATTCTTCCGGATTGCTTCAACGCATCTGCTTACAGCTGCCCCCGATTTCAATTCTTTTCTGCTAAACTCAGGCACATAGTCCATATTTAGAATCGATAAAATTGAAAATGGTGTATAGTTGTAATTACTGTTTGGAGATTGAGCAACCCAAAAAGATCTTTTTGTAAGTTCGTTTTCAAATGAATCATTCTGAAAGCCAAAATATTTTTTCAATGTTGAACTGCCAACATATTCATCCATAACAAAAAAGTAAATATTCCTGTTAAATTGACCATTTACTTTCTCCAGTTGCAATTCAGCCACGCTCAGATCAGCCGGCTTTTTGGATGTGCTATTTACAACAGCATATCCAATCTCGATGAACGCCAGCACTATAAAAAGAAGATTCAAATAACTTACTATCCGCTTTTTTCCTGCATCTGAAACCAATCGAAGAAATAAAAATAACAGACCGGTTACAAGAGCAAGTAAGGGGATGAAAAATTTGTACTGCTGCAACGCTGTAACCTGAACTAAGCGAAACATCTCCGCCTTAATTACTTTAAAAAAAAGGAACAGCAACATCAACCAAACAGATAGTACAATCGCATTCAATTTTCCAGCCATTAAAGACGGCGCAGTCGAGCAAACCAACTTCCATAATTATCCTTCCATGCTGATCAATGAGATGCCCGAGGTAGAGACAATTGTCATGCCCTCTGGCGGCTTCTGGGGCGGGATTGGTGAGCCAACGATTGCAGTCGCGGCACCGGCAGTGCTGAATGCGATTTATGCGGCAACCGGTAAACGTATCCGGCAGTTTCCACTGAAAGATGTTGATCTGCGAGCAGCGGGCTAGTCTTGCTGTTGATATGGTTTGCCAAACCTGAACGGAAAAAGAGTCCAGGTTGGAACAATGGGGAAGATACAAGCGTAAATTGTTCTGCTACGAAAGGCCTGTATGTATGAAATTAATTTATTCTGACCCCATTGGTTCCCGACTGTCCGCCAAAAAGGTCACCTTCGGCGCTCCAGTTTCATTCCCCATGAAATTGTTAAGTCCACCCATCGCCACCATCTCATCGTTGTCATTGTGAGCATCGCGAAGCAATCTTTAATTTCAATGACCACCGACCTCAAACTATTTAGATGCCGGGTTCGGGGTGGATGCAAACCATCCCTGGCTTTCCCCCAGCGGGCCTCCAGTGGCGGTCCAGTTTCATTCCTAATGAAACTGTTAAGTCCACCCATAACTACCATTTTTTGCTTCTAACTAATAATTGGAAAGAAGAATCCCTGCTTGTACCGGTTAATCTGTTCGTATCATTTTCGTCTGACTTGTGGTCATCGAATAACAATCTCTGAGATTGAGAAAGCCGTAAAGGACGCATGGGTTATTATTTCCTATTGTGATCATTTTTTAAGTAAGTCATATTTCAGACAAATCCGGAATGTGTTTGTCGTGATCATGAAGGACGGCAAGATA
>CAWHOR010000064.1:0-6578 GCA_963830845.1 uncultured Bacteroidota bacterium
TCTGGAACATCGGGCGGTTTTTTTCATCCACGATCTGAATGCGCAAACCTTCAGTGGTGATGTCGAGCAGAATCTGATTTTTAAACTGTTTCAGCTGAGCACTTTTCTCTATGGCAGCTTCGATACTGGATTTCAAATCCTTGAGCTTTTCAGCTTCCGCGCGCCGGAATTCCTGCTGCGCCGCCTTAAGATTGATGATGCGTTTCTCGGTGGGCAACTCGCCCTCCTTGACCTGCCCCTCGCTACGCGTCAAATCCTTGCCGCCGCCCTTGATGATGCTGGAACTGTCGCCACTGCCGGAGCCGCCCATCAATGCGACCTTGAGAGGGGTTTTGAAGTAATCCGAGATGCCTTTAAGATCCCCTTTGGAAGTCGAACCCAGCAACCACATCAACAGAAAGAACGCCATCATCGCCGTCACGAAGTCGGCATAAGCGATCTTCCACGCACCACCGTGATGACCTGCGGCCACCTTCTTGATGCGTTTGATCACTATGGGTCTTTTGCTTAAGTCCTCAGCCATGTCTTTATGCTTGCAAGTGGTTAGTGGTTAGTGGCCGACAGTTAAAATTCAGGCAGTTCTTCGGGATAGGTAATTTCGATCCTGGATTTGCGATAGGCTGCAATAGCTGTGTTCAACGCAATACGATACATCCATGTACTTAGTTTCGATTCGCCTTTAAAGCCGGGGTAAGCTTTCCAAAGTTGATACACGATCTCCTGAAACAGGTCTTCCTGATCTTCACGACGATCACGGTACAGGTTGCAAACCTTGTAAATGATGTTTTGATGCTGCTGAATGTCTTTTAGAAATGCCTGCTCCATGCTATTCTTGTTCTTTCTAACCCGTAAAAGTTAGACTTTCTACAGCATAGGTTGCGAAATGGGAACAAAAACTTACAGACTTGAAAAATATTTTTTGAGGAGAAGCGATTTAGTTTTTTGTAAGGATCACTCTAAAGATCCGGCTGCTGGCTTCACTTTGTGTACCGTTATTGAACCAGAATATATTTGCTGCGGTACTGCTGATGCCGCCATAAATGTAGCCTGCTACAGTTGGAGTGTTTGTGAACTCATCTAATTTCAATACACCGTTTTTATATTTCGGTAACGTTTCAACAGGTATAAATTCGGAGCCGGCGCCCAGCAATGCAGGCATCTCTTCCGGTAATTTTATTTCTTTCATTATTCCGTTTGCATCTCGTGTAACTCTTGCAATGGTTTTCACGAACGGAACATTATCATCCCGGATGCGAATGCCGGCACTGTCGTAGTATTGAGCGATGCCGCCAAAAAACAAGTTGTGCATTTCATTTTTCGATGCAGAGTATAGCGGAATACTGGCGCAATGATAATGATTGTAGTACTGCTGAAAGTTTTTGTTTACAGAATAACCTATAATGCTGATTGTTATGGCATTTAAAAAGGGAAGATTTTCATTAGGTTGAAAAACGCCGGAGAATGCAGTCAACCCTTCTTCGCCATTTGGTAATATTTGTGGAATTACATTGTAATCCCGCCTGTGCAGATTCTCTTCATCCGTAAATCCCGGCAGATGGTTAATGCGAATCGTTGTTCCGTTATCAGTAATACTGAATTTTCGAATTTGATTGGTATACTCCTGTAAAAAGCCCGGGCCGTGATCGGGACCCATTGGATTATAGCGGCCAATAAATTTTTGTCCGCCAACTAAATAATAAATGTGATTTATTTGATCTAGTCTTCCGCCGGTAACCTGGAACTGTGGATCACTGATTTGCCGGATGTAAGAAGAAAAATCTTTCTTATTGATAATTGCTTCAATAACTTTCGACACATCAATAGCCGTTAAAAAAGGGAATGTAGTATGTGTCCCTTCAGTTGTGCTGTAACCATAGCCACCAAGCAAATAAAGATATTTGCCGTTTTGATGAAACTGCATATTCGTTGATTGCAATTGCTCCTGTACAGAAGCTGGTAACAAAGTAAGTGGTGCACTCCATTTTTGTAAACGCACCGGATCAATAACAATCAGTTGATTGTTGAAGCCTTCCCTGTTAAAACTGGCAAAGGGTTGTCTGCGGTGTAATCCGTCCAAACGGCCACCTGCAATTAACCACTTGCCTTTGTGTTGTCCAACTGCAAATGATTGCAGTCCGCCAAGCCCATCAATCGTAACCGGTTCAAGTGAAATGCTAAACGGTACAGTTTGTGAAAAAAGATGACTTGAAATGAACAGCAAAAAAAAGAGAATGAACGATCTGTATACCCGGGCCATAGTTGCAATATTACAGCCACGAATATAGACTGGCAATATCTCATTGATAGTAACAAATGTTACATAGAATCATTATCAGAACCTTTTATAAAAACGATTAAAACTTGTAACTGTACCCAATTCGAAATACCTGCGTTTCATAGTAATCAATACTTTTTAGCGTGAACCCATTGCCCACTGTTTCACGTTCAATCCGCAGTGTATTGAAGAGATCGCTTGCATTCAACAGCAATTCTCCTTTTCCCTTTTGAATTACTTTTTTTAAACCCATATCAACTGAAAAACGTGTTCCAATCTTTCCCTGTGGAAAAATATCCGGTGCCTGGTAAACAGCTGTAAGCTGCAGATCAGTTTGCTTTGCAAAATGAAAAAGTCCATTCAGTTTTACATTGCCCGAAGTAAATGTTTGCTTGTTGGCTGAATAGATAGAAACAACCGGGTATTTATTCTCAACGGTAAAGGCATCGATAATATTCCTGTAAACCGTTGCATTTGCGTTTAATGAAAATGCAGGAGAGAAATCCTGTTGCAGAATAAATTCTGCACCTGTATTGCTGCTCTTGCCTGCATTTTGAAAAACAGTATAGATCAATGTAGAAGGTGGCGCCTGTGTAGCAATTCGCAGGATGGTCCCAGTTGTACTGCGATGAAAAAGCGCAGTATAGAAATATCCTTTTTTCAGATCGGTTTTATAGCCGAGTTCATAGGTATTGGTAAACTGTGGTTGTACAGCAGGGTTACCCACTTTAATAATTTCTGCATCATCATATTTGGGAAAAATGCGGATATCCACTTCATTCGGTCGGTCAACACGCCTGTTATAAAACAACGATAATTTATTCGCATCATTTATTTTATACGCCAATCTTACATTAGGGAAAGGCTGTGTATAATCATAGCCATCGCTTTTATACGTATTATGGTTGGGATCAACTTTGTATTGCAGATCTACATACTCCACACGCAAACCAACTTCAGCTTCTATCTTTTTTGTTTCAAACACATAATTGCTGTACACAGCCGGAATTACTTCAGTGTAAGTAGCCGCTCCACCTGCATTTACATCAAGCGGAGAATTAAGCCCCGGTTTAAACTGCATATTGGTAGGAATATCCCGGTAGCGGAATTTAAATCCTCCTTCAATACGTCCGTGCTTTAAAGGTTTTACGTAATCGAACATCAAGTCAGCAACATGTTCATCAGATAGTAGTTTAAATGAATCAAGTCCGGTAAACGTTGGCAATGTATTTACGAAATTATATTTCTCATCTTCCCGGTGAAAGGTGTAATTAAAACTGATGTTGAGCAAATGCCCCGCCTGTTTAAATTTATGTTGATACGCTGCTGATGCAACAACGGTGGTTTTCAACTCATCTTCCAGAAATTGCCACATGCGTTCACGCTTGGAATAATCCCCGTTAAAAAATGGTTGATCACCACGGTCGATAATTTTTTCAATTCCAAACAAGCCGGAGATGGTAAGTACATCAGAACTATTGATATTCCAATCAACACCCGTCTTTGTAGTTAAAAAATGCGTGTTCCTGTTTCGTTTAAGCTGTTGATGAATTACATCGCCGTTTGCATATGTTCGTGTCGTAAATTCATTTTTATTCAGCGTTTCAGTATACAACCAATCGGCCTGCAAAAATGTATTCACTTTATTTTTGCGATAGTTCAATGAAAGTGATGGATTGATTTTTGGTGTTGCCTGGTATTGCGGACGAACCGTTGGCAGATTTTCTTTCTTCTGCCACAACGCACCAAGCCCACCTGTAAAACCAAGCTTTCCATTAAAACCTTCCTGTTTATTTTTTTTATAAATGATGTTGATGATGCCTGCATTGCCGTTTGCATCATATTTGGCAGATGGATTGTTGATGATCTCAATACGTTCAATCGCTGAGGCAGGTAGATTATCCAAACCTGTTTGACTGCCAAATCCCGTTAATGCAGTCTGCTTCCCGTCAATCAACACCACTACTTTGTCGCTTCCACGCAATTCAACCTTTCCTTCCTGGTTGGTTGTAATACCCGGTAAGTTCTTCAACACCTGTAATACAGAACCTCCACTCTGACTGATATTCGAAGCAACGGAATAACTTTTCTTATCCATTTTATTTCCTACTTCATCAGGCTTTGCATTTACGATCACTTCCTGCAGCTCTTTGCTGTCTTTTTGCAATTCAATATTTCCCAGATCAAGATAAGGACTGAGTGTACCGATCAATACAGGTTGAAACTTTGTAACAAATCCGGAATAAGAAACCTGTAACAGGTAATCGCCTGTTTTAATATCAACGAAACTGAATCGTCCTTCTTCATTAGTAATAGTGCCTGCAACGAAACTGCTGTCGCTGCTTTTCTTCAACGCAATATTTACAAACGACAAACCCGTTTTACTGCTGCTTTCTTTTACAATACCCGATAACGTTACTTTACTTACCTGGGCATTTGTAGTAGCTGCACATGTCATCAATAACAACGAAAAAAGAAACAGATTTTTTTGCATCAAAATTTTTTAGTGGCGAATTTACAGCAGGATGTGGCTGTCAGTTCAACCATACATCCAATACTTCTTATAGTTGATCCAAAAACGCTTTCTTAAACTCCGGCCTTTGCCGATGCTTGCCCGCCTGTTCAAACGCATAGGCAATTGCAATTAATTCCCCTTCTTTATAAGCCGTACTGAAAAACGAAAGACCAACCGGCAATGCATACACCAATCCACATGGTACGCTGATGTGTGGGTAACCGCTCATGGCCGCAGGTGAAGTAAGAAACACATCGCCCCAACGATCGCCGTAGATGGTATCAATGCTGCAGGCAGGCCCCATGGTTAAGCCGATCAATGCATCGAGTTTGTTTTCCTGCAACACTGCATCAATGATCTTTTTCGATCCGATATGACTTTTCTCAAACGCTTCTTTGTATTCCTTGCTGTCGAGCCCGGCTTTTGCTTCACTCATTACCATTGTTTCCTGTTTAAAGCTGGGCATTACTTTGTCTTCATTTGTTTTGTTGAAAGCAATTACATCGGCAATGGTTTTTACATTGGCATTTGCTGTTGACAAGTACTTATTCAATCCATCTTTAAATTCAAACTTCATCAATTCGTATTCAGCACCACCCAATGCATTCAGTTTATCTAAGTATTCCAGTTCAATGATTTCCGCACCCTGTTGTTTCATGAGTGCAATGGCATTCTCCTGCAGTCGATTCAAAAACTGATTTTCATATTTCTTTTTCTCTACACCCAATCGTTTTCCTTTCAATGCATTTGCATCCAGAAACTTGGTATAATCTGTTAGTGCTTTTCCTTCGCTTTCTTTAGTGATGGCATCATTCGCATCAACACCCGTCATGGCTCCTAATAAAATCGCTGCATCTTTCACCGTACGTGCAAGCGGACCGGCCGTATCCTGTGTTGCAGAAATGGGAATGATACCGCTGCGGCTCAACAAACCAACGGTTGGTTTAATACCCACTGTTCCGTTCACCGATGCAGGACAAGTAACCGAACCATCTGTTTCCGTACCCACAGCCACCGCACATAAATTAGCTGCCACCGCAACACCCGAACCCGAACTTGAACCGCATGGATTATGATCGAGGATGTAAGGATTTTTTGTTTGTCCGCCACGACTGCTCCAACCCGAACAGGATTTGGTTGATCTGAAATTGGCCCACTCCGATAAATTTGTTTTGCCCAGCAACACCGCACCTGCATCACGCAACTTTGTAACAATAAATGCATCTTTTGTTGCAATATGTCCGGCCAATGCAAGCGAACCCGCTGTTGTCATCATTTTATCGGCTGTATCAATATTGTCTTTGATCAATACCGGAATGCCATGCAAGGGCCCACGCAGTTTTCCTGTTTTGCGTTCTGCATCCATTTGTTGAGCAATCGAGACTGCATCGGGGTTCAGTTCAATCACGGAGTTGAGCGTTGGTCCGCTTTTGTCAAAGCACGTGTCGTGCCGTAGCTTTCGCCGACTAGAAACATCGGCGACATCCAGCGTTCATTGCGGCCGAGATACATTCGGATAAACTCGCCGACCGACTCGATATCGCCATTCACGCCGAAGAATTTATTGGCAAGTTCAGGTTTCGCCGCCCGCGAATAGCCTGTGCCGACAGGGTCGATAAAGACCATGTCGGTCTCGGTCAACCAAGTGCTTTGATTCGTCTCCATTTCAAAAGGCGGCGGCGGCATCATGCCTTCGTCTGTCATTTTTATGCGCTTTGGGCCGAGTGCCCCAAGGTGCAGCCAGACGCTCGCCATGCCGGAACACGTACGCGTCAAAGGAGATGTACA
>CAWHOR010000065.1:0-12740 GCA_963830845.1 uncultured Bacteroidota bacterium
CGATTGTGGCCAAGGTGAATGATCTCTGCGCCTTTGCTTTGCATAATACGGCGCATGATGTTGATCGCAGCATCGTGTCCATCAAAAAGGGAAGCGGCTGTAACAATTCGGACTTTATTGGAAGGGGAATAGCTCATATGGCTCTACTTAAATAAAGGGCAAAGGTAAAGGTTGCAGACAAAACTAATTTACGTTAGCAAAGAAAAAGGCCCTGAAGTTTCAGGGCCTTTACTATTATAATGAAATATGATTAAAAATAACCTTCGTTTTGCGTAAGGTTCTTGTTTACATCAATTTCACGCTGTGGAATAGGAAGTATTAATTTCGGAGAGTTCCAGGCAGTGCCTGATTGTGTGCTTCTTGTACGCTTAATATCGTGAAGTCGTTGACCTTCAAACGCAAGTTCTAAGTAACGCTCATTTAAAATCGCATTTAAATCAACTGTAACTAAATCAGCAAGGTTTGATCTGTTTCGAATTGTATTTACATCATTTAATGGAGTATCACCAATACTGGTTGCCAATCGCAGGTTTGCTTCTGCTCTTGTAAGATACATTTCGCCAAGACGTACAATACAAACGTTGCCAAATCGATCCAAATGCTTGCGTGTATAATTATTTCCACCAACAACTACAAAATTGGCTAAACGAGCATCGCCTGCTTCATACTTCGCAAGATGAGCCGGGAAAATTTTGCAATCACTACGTCCTGCTGTACCTGCTCCTGCATTTGTACCAAAAAAAGTATTTATTCCGTTTGCACCATCTTGGGCCGTAACTTTCATTGAGAATATGTACTCAGCCGGGCTGTTACCTGCATTATTGATGAATGTGAACCATAAACCTGCAAAAGTTGTAGAGAGTGTTTGCCTGTTTGATGTAATTACACGGTTCGCTGCATCTCTTGCTTTTGCATAGTCAGCCTGCATTAAAAAAACTCTCGAGAGGATAGCTGCCGCTGCATTTTTGGTTGCGTAAATACTGTTTGTATTTGGCAGAAGTGATTCAGCTCTTTCCAAATCTGTAATTACTTTTTGATAAACTTCAGCTACATTGTTTCTGGTACGATAATCTTCATCTGCAATTGATGTTGTAGGGGTAAGTACTAAAGGCACGCCTGGATTGGTTGCATTATTACCATCACCCCAAGCTTTCCCGAATAAATTAACTAAGTCAAAATATAACGAAGCCCGTATAAACAAAGCTTCGCCCTCAACTCTGTCTTTTGTAGCAGCTGAAGAAGTGATCTTATCAAGTGCAGAAAGAACGTTGTTACAACGATTGATTGTATTATAAGATTGGTTCCAGATACCTAAAGCATAGGTATTGGTGGGGGTCATTTCAAGTTTATACGCATCCGACAACCCTGCGAAAGTTCCAGTAAAGCGTATATCTGATGTATTACCTGTCAATTCATTTAACACGTGAATGTCGCCACCCCATGCAGCAGTACTTTGAAGGCCATCGTATGCTCCAATAAGGGTTACAATTACATCTTTTTCCTGCAGCAATGCCTGATCTTGCCCGATGCTTTGCGTTGGAACTACGTCTAAGCGTTTATTACACGCTGTAAAAGCAGCTGTTAGTAAACAAAAGCCAATTATATATTTTTTCATAAAATTCATTATTATGTTTTCAATGCGATGAATAATTCTAGAAGCCAACATTAATACCAAACATGATCGTTTTGGGTTGTGGTGGTGTATAGAAATCATTACCCTTGGCAATGTTTGAATCAAAACTATCAGCATTCACTTCCGGATCCCAATATGGATACTTCGTAAATGTAAACAAGTTCAATGCCGAAGCATAAAGACGGATTCGATCCACTTTATACTTACGAAGGAATTGAGTTGGCAAATTATAGCCAAGTGTAATTGTGCGAACTCGCAGGAATGAACCATCAACAATATAACGGCTGCTCACTTGTGCTCCATTGTTGAAATAAAATCTAGCCTGCGGTATATCAGTTACGTCGCCTGGCTTTGTCCATGCCCTTAACTGATCAACTGTTTGGTTATCCTCAAAACGGAAGCTGGCAGAAGAGTATCTACCCATTCCATAAATATTGATTTGATTTCCTCCTACTCCATTCAAGAATACAGATAAGTCGAATCCTTTGTAAGAGAAATTGTTGGTGATACCGTAGATATAATCTGGATTAGGATCTCCGGCAACAACACGTTGTGCCTGGTTATATTGACCCGGCGGTAATTTCGTTTTATCTAAGTCGCCATTTGCTCCAACCGTGTTTTTGTAAAACAATGCATCTCCATTTGCCGGATCTACACCTGCCCACTGAACAGTATAGAAAACACCTACCGGTTGGCCTTCCATTACACGATTCATTGACGAAATACCGCCTTCGATCACCTGACCAAGGATATCGACCACACGACCTTTGTTGAATGCGATATTAAAGCTCGTGCTCCATTTGAATTTACCAACGAGATTTTGGGTATTCAAAACAAATTCAAAGCCCTTGTTCTCCAACTGCCCTACGTTTTTGGTTTGAGTTGTAAAGCCCGAAGTAGAAGGAATATTCACATTCAGTAATAATCCGGTTGTTTTTTTATAATAATAGTCGATCTCACCACTTATGCGGTTATCGAAAAGACCAAAATCGATCCCAACATCTGTTTGTGTTGTTGTTTCCCATCTCAAATCAGGATTTGCAATTTGTGATGGTCGCTGACCGGCAGATCCAGCATAACCCGCATCACCTGAAAATAAGCCAAGCTGCGGAAAGTTACCAATTTCAGCATTTCCAACCTGACCCAAACTTGCTCTGAGTTTAAGGAAGCTGATAAACTTTATAGAACTGATAAATTTCTCTTCAGACATTACCCAGCCGATTGAACCAGCAGGAAAATATCCATAACGTGAATTCTTACCAAAACGTGAAGAACCATCACGACGAATACTGAATGTTGCAAGATATCGATCGTTGAATTTATAATTTGCACGTAAGAAATAGGATAAGAAACGATAGTCTGACTGACTTGAACTACCGCCTGATTTCGTTGCAGCACTTGCAATTTTTTGATACGAGTCAGATGGGAAATCCAAGCCCTCGATAAAATTGTATTTAGAACTGGATTGTTGATATTGCATACCCAGCGTTGCATCGATTGAATGTTTACCAAACTCCTTTACATAATTGAAGTAGTTGTTGGTATTATAATTCAGAACAAATGCAGCCCGGTTGCTTCCCACGCCATTTGTAGCACGGGTTTGGTTACGTATCGTCTGTGATTGGAAATATCCTTCTTCATTCTGACTCAACAAGTCAACACCAAACTCCGATTGGAAACTTAAATCAGGAGTAAACTTGATGGTTGCATAGGCATTGCTGAAATTACGAAACACTTCCTGTGTATACTTTGCATAATCAACTGTAATTCGGGGATTATAATACAATCCAACGTTCACATCACCGGGAGGTGTGCCCGAAGGTAATCCTGTAACCGGATCGGTGAATGGCGACATCGGAAGCAAAGCTGATGACTGCAATGGGTTTGAAAATGCATTGTCATCTGGCAATCGGCGATTCAATGTTCTGGCCAAGCTCATGCTAAATCCTAAATTCAACCAGTTACTGGCTTTATGATCAAGATTGATACGTCCGGTAACCCTGTCGAGATTATTACCAACCACGATCCCTGTTTGATCTAACAATTGTAAGGAACCATAAAATTTAGTTTTATCATTACCGCCATTGATTTGAATATCACCTTGGCGATAAAGTCCTTGCTGAAATGCCTGATCCTGCCAATCATATGACCTAGTTTTGTCTGTATCCCACTGTCCATAACTATGGTATGACATCAGATCTGTTAAATAGCGTGTATCACTCGAAGGAGAAGTAGTGGGAGTTCCGTAAAAATTATCTGAATACTGCGTTGCCTGATATCCCAGTTGGGCATATTGTTCTGAATTCAAAAATTTCACTCGTCTTGTTTCTCTTGAAAAACCAGATTGAAAATTTACACTCACATTGGTTTTTCCTGCCTTTCCACGTTTTGTTGTTATCAACACAACACCATTTGCCGCACGTGAACCATAAATGGCTCCTGCTGATGCGTCCTTCAAAACTTCTACTGATTCAATGTCGTTTGGATTTAAATCCGTAAGTGGGTTCATGTCTCCGCCATACGAACTTTGATCATCCGTTGTAATGGGTACTCCATCTACAACGTAAAGAGGTTGACTATTTGCACTGATAGATGAATTACCACGAATCCGTACAGTAACCGATTGTCCTAACTTACCAGATTGGCTGTTTACAAACACACCTGCAGCCTTTCCTTGTAAAGCGGCATCTACGCTGGGTAAAGGCATGTTTTCAATATCCTTTCCTTTTACACGGGCAATATTGCCCGTTAATTCACGCTTGATCTGTGACCCATAACCGGTAATTACAACTTCATTTAAAGTCTTTGATTCACCCTGTGTCATAGAAACAGACATAGGGCCGGCGCCTATTGTTACTTCAATATCGCCATAACCGATTGAAGAAAAAACAAGCTTTCGTGTAGCTGAAGAAACTTTTACTGTGAACTCGCCGGTAGGAGACGTTATACCGACTGATCTCCCATTTGCTGTAATTGTGGCTCCGGATACAGGGGTACCTTCTTTGCCATCAATCACCTTTCCTGATACTTCTTTGGTTTGTGCCCAAAGTTGCGTTAATGACAATAGGAAGACTATTGTCAGTCCGAACAATTTTCTCATGTGATAGTTAGTTTTGATTTCGAAAATAAGGAAAAAAATTTAACATTTTCTTGTCACTTAGAACAGACACCGAAAATCCAAAAGCTGCTGCATCGGTTAGAATAAGATTTATACTGAAAATAAATATTTAATTGAAACGCAGAAAGTCAAGGCGTTTACCTTGACTTTCTATACTTTTTATAAATATTAAATTAATTTTTAATTTCTCCTGCTCATATAGATCAAAATATATTGTACCAATGTTACAATGGAGGCTATTGCAGCTACTACATAAGTTGTGGCAGCCCATTTAAGTGCATCTTTTGCACCGGAATGTTCCTGCGGACTTGTTGCATTGGTGCGCTCCAACCAGGCCAGCGCCCTGTTGCTCGCATCGAATTCAACCGGAAGCGTAATCAGCGAAAAAACGGTTGTGGCAGCAAATAAAAGTATACCCACAAGCAAAATTGTTGGGTTGCCGCCGCCAAAACCAAGGATACCCACTCCAATTGCCAGAATCCATTGCGATAGGGTGGTACTTACCTGAACAACGGGAACCAACCTCGACCTGAGCATAAGCCACTGATAAGCAGTTGCATGCTGTACTGCATGGCCTACCTCATGGGCTGAAACTGCAGCCGCCGCAATAGACCGTCCGTTGAATACATCCGGACTGAGATTAACCGTTTTATTGGCGGGGTTATAGTGATCACTCAAAAACCCATTAACGGACACTACCTGCACATCATAAATGCCGTTTTCATGGAGCATTTTTTCTGCTACTTCCTTACCGCTTAAGCCGCTGGATAAGGGCTGCTGACTGTAGTGTTTGAACTTCGTTTTTAACCGCATTTGTACCAAAAAACCAATCCCCATAAAAAGCAGGGAAACAATGAGAATTCCAGGTGTCATAATTATTTATTTGTATGTAAAGTTCTTATCAAATTAGTTTCCAAAATTTATTTTTTCCAAAATTTCCGCCAAATAAAAAAAGCCTAAGTCGTTTTGGCAGAAGCAGTTACGTTTAATGGTTGCCGTAAGAAAGAGTACTGAAAAACAAAAAACAAATCACGCTTATAATTAAATGAACTTCAAATAGTTAGAAGCTTTTCTATCGTATAAAAAGAGTCCTCCTTTCATAAGCACACGTTCACTTAATTTATGCACATTGCCCAAAAATAATTTTGTAATGTGGCAGCAATTTGTAATTTAGCAACAGAATTTAATGGGTTAGTAAGTACAAAGGGTTGGAAGAAATTCCAGCCCTTTTACTTTTCAGGAACTATTGATTTATTCTACTTTCTTTTCTGATTTTTCTTCACTTTTTATTTTTCATTTTATTCTTCAGCATTGATTAAAATAATTTTTGCAACGTTCAATTTTTTTGATGGACTTTTATGCGCTTGAGCAAATCATTATATGAGTAAAGTCAAAACATCTTTTTTTTGTCAGAATTGCGGTTATGAATCTGCAAAGTGGTTAGGCAAATGTCCATCTTGTAATGAATGGAATACGTTTGCCGAAGAACTTGTAACAAAAGAAAAAAACAATCCACAAAAACAAAGCTGGAAAGAACCTGCAGGTAACGGTGAAATGAAAACCATTTCGCTAAGCGATGTAAAAAGCAGCGAGGAAAAAAGAATCGTTACACAGGATAGTGAATTGAATCGAGTACTTGGTGGTGGTATTGTGCCCGGAAGCATTGTATTGATTGCAGGTGAACCGGGTATTGGAAAGTCAACGTTGTTTTTACAAATTGGCTTGCATTTAAAACATGTGATCACGTTATATGTAAGTGGTGAAGAAAGTGAGCAGCAAATTAAAATGCGGGCCGATCGTTTGCAGATGAGTAATGAAGACTTTTATTTACTTACCGAAACATCCACACAAACAATTTTCCAGGAAATAAAAAAACTAAAACCACAACTCGTTATCATCGATTCCATCCAGACATTACAAACACCATATATTGAAAGCGGACCTGGAAGTATTTCTCAAATACGTGAAACAGCAGCAGAGTTGCAACGTTTTGCAAAAGAAACAAACACACCTGTTTTTCTGATTGGCCATATCACAAAAGACGGAACCATTGCAGGGCCAAAAATCCTGGAACACATGGTGGATACGGTTTTGCAGTTCGAAGGCGATCGACATTATGCATACAGGATTTTGCGAACCATGAAGAACCGTTTTGGTTCAACATCGGAATTAGGCATTTATGAAATGAGTGATACAGGCATGCGACCTGTATTAAATCCAAGCGAAATTCTAATCACACAAAAAGAAGATCAACTGAGTGGTATTGCCATTGCAGCTACCATGGAAGGCATGCGTCCGCTGTTACTCGAAGTGCAGGCATTGGTAACACAAAGTGTGTACGGAACACCACAACGCACCGTTACCGGTTTTGATTTAAGACGTTTGCAATTGCTATTAGCAGTGTTGGAAAAACGTGGCGGTTTTCATTTTGGAATGAAGGATGTATTTCTGAATATTGCCGGGGGCATAAAAGTTGAAGACCCATCCATTGACCTTGCTGTGCTTTGTGCGTTGTTGTCGAGTTATGAAGATGTACCGCTCAATCCGCATATTTGTTTTGCAGGTGAAGTAGGCTTAAGTGGTGAGATACGAGCAGTAAACAGAATTGATCAACGCATTGCCGAAGCGGAAAAATTAGGCTTTGAAAAAATTATCATCAGCCGTTACAACCTTGGGCACAGAAAAGAAACGGATAAGAAAATGATGCAGAAATACAATATTGAAATTATTACGATGGGGAAAGTGGAAGAACTGTACCAATATTTATTTCAATAACACTACGGGCAACCAACAATTACACTTGTTATTTTAACCAAGATGCTTGTCGCTTCATGTAATTATATTGTTGATTAAAATACACCCATTGCATTTTTTGCATTCGTTCCGTATCTTACTTTTATGATCAACACCCGCAAATTACTCAACGATTTTGCCCATCTTTTTTACCCCCATACCTGTGCCGGATGCGGCAGCGATTTGCTGGAACAGGACCAGTCCATCTGTCTCCATTGTTACAGTATTTTGCCCGAAACGGGCTTTTTTGGCCTTCCCGGCAACCCCATCGAAAAAATATTTTATGGACGGCTGTCTGTTAAAAAGGCAGCCACCGGATATTACTTTTCCAAAAGCTCGGTGCTCCAGCGGCTCACCCATCAACTGAAATACAGTGGAAACCGGGAAGTTGGTCGCCAGCTCGGCCGCTGGATGGGACTGCAACTGCAAAACAGCGGCCGATTTACAGATATAGAGGCGCTTGTTCCCTTGCCGCTGTTTCCCGAAAAGGAAAAAAAGAGAGGGTATAACCAAGCTACCTTGTTATGTGAGGGTATTTCCGAGATCTGTAACCTGCCCGTATTAAACGATGCCGTTCGACGGAAACGCTACACCGATACCCAAACAAAAAAGGGCAGAACCGAACGCTTGAAAAATGTGGAAGGTAGTTTTGAACTAGGCGACGCTCAACTGATCCGGCAAAAACATGTATTGCTGGTAGATGATGTTATTACAACTGGCGCCACATTGGAGGCTTGTGGCTTCGCCATCACCCAAGCTGAAAATACAGAGCTCAGCATTGCCACACTTGCCTGGTCGAGTAATGAATAATACATCAAACGAAGTTTAACAGCTATAAAAACAAACGATTCCGATCTTCGTTCCTATTTTTACAACTTGTGAGAACCTATCTACCCATACTGCTGATCCTTGCCCTTGTGTTTGCCGGCTCCTGCCGCAAAGACAATCTGCTTACCAGCAAAGAAGCAAGACTTTCTATTGATGCCGACAGCTTAAAATTTGATACGGTGTTTACCACCGCGGGATCGGTAACACAATTCTTCCTGATTAAAAATGATAACAAACAAAAGATCAACGTCAACAATCTGCAGTTGATGGGTGGCAGCAGTTCTGCCTTTAAAATAAATGTAGATGGAAGTCAAGGTACACAGTTCAACGGTATTGAAATACCTGCCAACGACAGTATCTATGTATTTGTTCGGGTAAACGTAAATCCCAATGCCAATAACCAACCATTTATTCTACGTGACAGTATTAAAATTGAATGGAACGGAAATACTGCATTCAAACAATTGGAAGCATGGGGACAAAATGCCAACTACATCCGAAGCACTATTTTTCAAGGCAATATCAACTGGACAAACGATAAGCCATACGTGATACTTGGTGGAATGATCGTGGATACCAACGCTGTACTTACGATTCAACAAGGAACAAGAATTCATTTGAATGCAGATGCTCCGTTTATTGTTGATGGCACATTGATCGTAAACGGAATAAAAACCGACAGTGTGGTATTTCGAAGCAACCGCCTGGATATACCATATAATGAGTACCCCGGCGCATGGCCCGGTATTTATTTCCGTGGTAGCAGCATCAACAATCGATTAACATACACTTACATAAGGAACGCTTACCAGGGAATTGTTGTTGAACGCCCTTCCACCAATGCCAATCCGAAATTGATCCTCAATAATTGTGTGCTTGATAATATTTATGATATTGGCTTGTTTGCGGTGAACACAAGCATTGTTGCAAACAATTGCCTTATCAGTAATTGCGGAAGTAATATAGCCTTGATCTATGGTGGCAATTATCAATTCAACCATTGCACCGTTGTAACAGCTTCCAGTTCATTTATTGAACATAAGAACCCTGTACTCACTGCTACCAACTTTGTAAAGCAGAATAATCAGGTATTCACTTCGCCGTTAACGGCAAGCTTTACCAACAGTATTGTTTGGGGCGATGAAGGTTTTGTTGATAATGAAATAGTGGTACAGAAAGAAGGAACTGATGCAGCCAATGTAACATTGAATAATGTATTGTACCGTGCCAAAACCGATCCATCCAACACTACGTTTAACAATGTGATCAAAAACAATATTCCACAGTTTGATAGCGTGGATGTGGTGCGCCGTATTTACAATTTTCGATTGAAAGACGGCTCTCCTGCCATTAATAAAGGAATCGTTACGCCATTGGTTACCGACTTTGACGGGTTGCCCCGGGTTGGACTTCCCGACCTTGGCTGTTACGAAAAGCAATAAAAAAGGACAAGCGGGCAACGTTGCTGATCAGTTTTGCATCATCTTTGAACAGAATTACAAGTTTCCTGTTATTCATCTTAAACAACACAATTTTATGATACGTCTTATTTTAGCCCTTGTGGTTTTTGTTTCGTTTGCGTTTACCGTTAATGAGAAAAAAGCAATCACTGCTCCTCCTACTGTTTACAAGTTTAAAGTTGAAGACCTCGATGGAAAAACGATTGACTTTTCGAAGTACAAAGGAAAAAAAATCCTGATTGTAAATACTGCTTCGAAGTGTGGTTATACCAAACAATACGAAGACCTGGAGAAATTGTACCAGCAGTACAAAAGCAAATTGGTGATCATTGGTTTTCCGGCAAATAATTTCGGCGGACAAGAACCCGGCAGTAACGCTGAGATCAAAGAATTTTGTACAGGTACTTTTAATGTAACGTTTCCAATGGCTGCCAAGATCAGTGTAAAGGGTGACGATATGCATCCCTTGTACCAGTGGCTGACCAGTAAAGACAAAAACGGTGTGCTGGATGCAGAAGTAAAATGGAACTTCAATAAGTTTTTATTGAACGAAAAAGGCGAATTGGTTGCTTACTTTCCAAGTAAAGTAACACCGTTGAGTGAAGAGATTACGAGTAAGTTGTGATTAGGAAAAGAGCCAGTGCATTTGCTGGCCCCTTCCTGATTTTCAATATGTAAAGTATATACTCTTAACCTCACTTACAGTTTTATTATTCATGTTATGAATATCCTGAAGAATATTGTAAAATATTTCTTCTGTATAAGAATCATTATACGCTGATTTAAAAAAATCAATTAAGTCCATACATTGATTTTTTAATTGAAGTGATAAAAACTGTTCATTTTCATGACCCGAAGTGTTTATTAGCGTCTCCATTAGATCGTTCATTTTATATAGAGTTCTTGTAGAAAAGAGCATAGTTGTGGTATTTATTTTATCATGATAAATTGACGATAAATCATAATAGTAGTTTATATACTTTCTTCCAAAAGAAGTAATTGCCATAGTTGAATCCCTAAATCTGTAATGTAATTGATCATTGAAAGTTGCCTCTAAAGAGTCAGAGGAATATTGTGTATTAGATGTAATAGATTGTTGAACAACCTTTGAGCCACAGGGCCGGATTTCACATCTTACGTTAAGAGGAGCAAATGGATCTCTAACACACGAGCCGTTCGCTGGAACAAAACATGATGAGCACGAATAAGTTGATGGATTTTCCCCTCCTTCTTCTTCAACTGGCATACGATAACTTATTTCCTTACTCTTAGTATAAGCATTTGCTTTTCGTTTAACTAAATCAATGACGAACTTATACGTGAAGAACCGTGCTCAGCAAGAAATCTGGTAGACAAACTATGATGGACGATCGAATGCAGGTTATACAAATATATAGATGTTTATGCAAGAAAGTGAGAACAACGTCTTGCAAGTTTTATACATTTGAATATAAAGAAAACAGAAAAAAGAATAAATACACACTCAAAAGATAGAAAACCAAGAACAAAGAAAAAAGAAATGAATATCAAACGGATACACCATTCTCATTTTACACTAATAATCATAACGTAATATTTATTATCAATAAACTACAAAACAACATCAACATAATAATGTCTTCTATTATTATAGTTATTGTGTGTTATAATTCTTGTTCTGTTGTTGATGCTGTTGATGTTAATGATGATGATATGAAATCCATATATATACCATGACATTTAATAATCCATGACGTACTACCAAATACGACACCCCAAATCATCAAGTTCCATAATATATTCAGCAAAATGGGTATATTCGTTCTACCGTGTTTCTTTACAATCAAAGAATACGACACGTGTCCTAAGATAAGTGGTGCCAATATCGCACGGAAGATATTGTACATGATAGCAAATGTTACAGATATGACAGTGTGGATTGATTGTGCCTTGGGTGAATTACAACAATCTAATTCCATAGCATTCTCACCGATCATAAATGAATTGTGTAATGGATTCGTCAATTCACCAAGTAACATGCATGTCATGGCAGACATATGCCCAGCTTGGATGTACCGTGCACTCGTCATGTATAATGATGTTACAATATGATGTCCCAAAAACAAACCACCACACTTCCTTGCAACAGGGTCACGGCGGCGTTCGGTTCCGTTTGACCCGTAAGGGCCACCACGGCAAATACCGTCTGGAGATCGCCGACGGGAGCGGTATCCGAACCGGGCGCTAAGTTAAAGGTCGCAGAGGGGAGCGTCGTATCGAGCGTGAAGGCCCGATCAATGGCGGCCACATTTCCCCGCGCATCGGTGGCGCGCAGATGGAGGGTGTGCGCGCCGTCGGTTAGCGCGCCACCAGCGACCTGGGCCAAGCGTGTGGCCGAGAGGGTAAAGACGCCGGTCGGCTGCAGATCGGCCAGCACATCGATGAAATTACCCACCGGGGTGGCATCGAAGCCGGCTGTGAACGCGTACGATCTGATTGATGTCGGTCAGTGGTGCCGGAGATGGTCGGGTCGAATGTGATCGTCGTCGGTCGCACTGACACCGGTATCCTGTTGCAGTCCCGCAGTGACGAGCGGCGCGATCAAGTTCACGCTGAGGGTTCATGTTGTCGAGGAAGGTCGCGATGGCCGAGGGATCGGTTCTGCCTCCGCCTGGATCGATGGCCCCATCCGTCAGGGCGGTGCCACTGAATCCAAAGAGGCTGCGAATGATGACGATGCCATCGCTCAGCGCGTCGGTCTGGCCGTTCAGATCGACGTCGAGCGCGCTGCTGATCGAATTCAAATAATTTTGAATCTCGGTCGGGTCGGTCCGTTGGCCAGCCGGATCGACGGCCCCGTCGGTGAGCGCGTTGCCGGTGAAGCCGAACAGATGCCGGATAACAATACGGAACGAACCAAGGCATAACA
>CAWHOR010000066.1:0-9240 GCA_963830845.1 uncultured Bacteroidota bacterium
CATTTCTTAAAGTAAATAAGTAGTTTCAACGTACCCAATCTCTACACGTAAAACAACCACCCATGCAACAAGTGTATCGCAACACGGCTATTTTTATATTCGTGATTTTAGTTTCAGTTCAATGGGGATTTTATCAATCGTATACGAGCCACTTCCCGCAATTTAAAAATATAACGCCGCTGATCCATGTTCATGGTGCGTTACTGATGACATGGATGTTGTTGCTGATCGTACAGCCATTACTGATACAATACGGCCGGGCCAACCTGCACAGAACAATCGGAAAAGCTTCATGGGTGCTGGGGCCGCTCATTATCATCTCATTATTCCTGATCGGCAAAGGGGGCTATCATCGGGGTCTGGAGGCAAATGTAACTCAACAGAATATGCTTGCCTTCATTGTGCTTGATATGAGAGGTTTTTTATCCTTTGCCATTTTTTGGAGCCTGGCAATGATCACACGCAAATCGCCCAACTCACATATGCGGTATATGATTGCCACAGGAATTCTTGCAATCGGGCCTGGTGTTGGACGTGGTCTTGGTGCTGGTTTTGGAGTAAATATTTATGATGCTAACCATTACAGATGTGTTTGACCTGTTGATTGTTGGCATCTTATTGGGCTTTGACCTGTACCATAAGAAAAACTACAAACCATTCCTCATTGTTTTTATGGTATTGCTCATTGGCTCAGTGCTTTGGCAATTGCGGGATACTTACATGTGGCAAACGTTTGCTAAAACCTATGTGGCGTTATTTTATTGATTGATGTTTGCGGACCGGACGGCTCCGAATCTATACGCTATAACTATTTAACAATCAGTTTGTTATAAGCTTCCAAAATATCGACTCACTAAATGACTCACCAATTTCAGGCAACTGCTTCCTCGTCTCATTCGTGCATTTCATTACAAATATAAGAGCAATAATCTGATGAAGAAAAACGAAATTGAAATACCCAATTTGTAAGTCTGCCCATCCATTTTTCATTGATGAAATCTTTATGCATGCAAACCCATGTCCCCTTTTGCAAATACATATTTCAATAAAAAAAATAAACCCAATGATCAGAATTAATTTAAGAAATATCTTTAAAATCTTGAATTTGCATAGCCGATTACATTTTTTTTGCGTCTTCTAAAAACTTCGCCAACCCAATATCTGTTAACGGATGTTTCAATAATCCGAGAATAGAATCTAACGGACAGGTACAAACATGTGCGCCCATTTCAGCAGCAGTAATAATATGATTCACATTACGGATTGATGCAGCAAGGATCTCTGATTCAAATCCCTGAACAGCATAAATATTTGCGATCTGTTGAATGAGTTGCATACCGTCCCAACCACCATCATCAATACGGCCTACAAACGGAGAGATATAAGTAGCTCCGGCCTTTGCAGCAAGTATAGCTTGGCCAGCAGAGAAAATCAATGTACAATTTGTGCGGATTCCATTATCCGAAAACCATTTAATAGCTTTGATGCCATCCTTAATCATAGGAACTTTTACAACAATGTTTGGATGCAGAGCGGCTAACACTTTTCCTTCTGAAATTATGCCGGTATAATCAGTTGCAATTACTTCTGCACTGATATCACCATCTACTATTTCACAAATGGCTTTGTAATGATTTTGAATAGCCGCATCTCCGGTAATTCCTTCTTTCGCCATTAATGAAGGATTGGTGGTAACACCATCCAGTATGCCGAGTTCATTTGCCTCTTTGATTTGTGCTAAATTAGCTGTGTCGATAAAAAATTTCATGTTGTTGTGGAGGTTAAAGTAGTTGACGTAAAATTTATATTTCGATTCTGTTTGATATTTTTTGTCGTTAATAGAGCGTACTGGCGGCAGCCTTTACATTATACACTTCTTTGTAATAGACTTTTTTTGAAGCTATTCCAAAGATTCTATCAAGAGTAAATTCTCAAACTGATGCAGATGAGCTTTATTGCTTTAAGAATGGCCAGCCTTGGCTATCCCATTCCAGTTGGTTAATTAATAGTTTTGAACGACCCCGATCTAATGCATCATATCCGTGATAGATGATATAATCTTTCCCGCCAAAGCTGTAAACTGAATTGTGTCCTGCGCCAAACCATTCTTTTGCATCTCCTTCTAATACCAACGATCCGCCATCAGCTGTCATCGGAACATTATTTTTGTCAAGATAAGGACCGGTAACCGTTTTACTTCTGCCAACTACTACTTTGTAATCGCTTTTTTCGGCACGACAACAATAGTCCCATGAAACGAACAAGTAGTAGTAGTCGCCCTTCTTAAAAATGAACGGCGCTTCAATAGCCGCATTGCCCGCCAATGTATCTGCCGTTCCAAATGTTCGTGGCCGTGCTGCGATTGTATGCCATTGTTCCGGCTGAGCGATTGAGATGAGATCAGTATTTAGTTTCACCAATTTCATTCCATTCCAGAAAGAACCAAAACTTAGCCATGGCATATTCCTTTCATCTATTATCAGATTGGGATCAATTGCATTCCACATATCTCTTCCCGGTACTGATTGAATGAGCTTGCCCATGTCTTCCCATTTGTAATCGGGCGATACAGGATTCAACGTTTTATTTACTGCAACACCAATACAGGATGTATTTTTTCCGAATGCTGACACTGAATAGTATAGATAGTAATTACCATTATGATAACTTATATCCGGTGCCCATGTATGACCTTTATATCCTGGAATAGTTTCAACCGCCCATTTTGGTGGAGTATCAAAAACAGGTTTCTCTTTTTTCCAGTTTTTCATGTCAGTAGATGAAAAAACAGATATACCAAAACCTGTACAAAAGAGGTAATAGGTATTCCCTTCTTTGATTATTACCGGATCATGCACCGGGGTTTCTCTGGTGGGTTTAACAGTACCAACTAAATCAGGTTGCCGTTGTGCAGTTGCAAACAGCGAAGTGAAACAAAGAATACAAGTCAAAATACTTTTCATAAATAATAATTAAAGTATTTTGATACGAAGTATATTGAAAGAATAAGGGGCTGATCTGTATTCAAACTTTTTACTCCTTATTGTGAACGTTGTTTCCTGTGGTGAAACCTGGAGTGGTTGTTCAATGGAATTAACTTTTGTAAGATCACTTTCTTTCATCACAATCAATGTTGCTTTTGAAGCTAACTTCTTAACACCTTCAACAGACAGCGTATTTATTTGCTCTATTCCGGATGCATTGACAATTTTGATAACTAACTCATTTGTGGCTTTATCAACAACTGCTGATGCATACAGGCTATCCTGGCCTGCAACTACATCTTTATTCAATGTAATGGGAACAACCTGTGAACCCTTATTGAGTGAAAATAATTTCTGCACATAATAATTTGGAGTGCCGTATGTGTTTAAATTATCAACCCATATCAGATCGGGTCTCCACTGCCAACCATCAACATGTGCAAACAATGGCGCATAAGATGCCATGTGTACAACATCTGCATTGCGTTCAAGCCCGGTCATAAAAGCAGCTTCATTCACTGCCGTTAACCAGTTATTTTGATTTTCAACACTTACCGTTTTATCACTTTGTGCAGCCCATTCACCGGCAAATACTTTCGAACCGGTGCGTGGATAGTTATCGTAACGTCTTGCATTTTGCAAAAACCATTCTGGTCTGCGGTAATAATGCTCATCAATAATATCTGCATTCATTTTGCGTAACTCAGTATTGAGTAAATCAAAACGTGCACCATCAGGATCAGTTCCTGAGCTGGTTACTAATTTAATTTCAGGATACTTTTCCTTAATTGCTTTCTGGAAAAGTTGTAATCGTTCAATGTATTGTGGCCCCCAATTTTCATTACCAACACCAAGAAATTTTAAGTTGAAAGGTGCAGGATGCCCCATCGCAGCACGCTTACTTCCCCATGTAGTAGATACATCAGCATTTGCAAATTCTATCAAATCCAGTGCATCCTGTATGTAAGGCTCCAGTTGATCCAGCGGAACAAGTTCTGCAGTATTGAATTGACAGGCCATGCCACAGTTGAGTATTGGCAAAGCTTCCGCACCTAAATCTTCTGCCAGCTGAAAGTATTCAAAGAAACCTAATCCAAATGTTTGAAAATAATCGGGTGTGGGACGGTGTGCAAATTCAAAATTCCAACGGTTAATCAGAAGCTGACGTTCTTCTATTGGTCCAATAGTTTTTTTCCATTGAAACCGTTGCGAAAGATCGTAGCCTTCCACGATACAACCGCCGGGGAAACGGATAAAGCCAGGTTTCATATCTGCCAGCTTCTGCACCATATCTGCCCGCATACCACCAGGACGTTTTTTCCAGGTATCTTCCGGAAACAATGAGATCATATCAAGATCAATTGTGCCACTTCCTTCGAACCATATTCTGCATTGAGCTTTTAATTCTGTTGCTGTTGCATTGAAACTTGCAGTTTGTTTTTTCCAATTACTTCCTGCCGCTGCGATTGATGTAACAGTGCTTCCAATAATTTTATTTTCAGCATTGATTAATTCAACATGCACTTTTATACCAGTTGCAGATGTTCGGTACATGAACGAAAAATCATAACGCAGATCTTTTTTGATCCCCATTCCACGAAAACCTTCATTGGTCATACTCACCGTTTCTTTTGCAGCATTACTTAATTGTACACGAAGAAAACGTGGATTGGGAAGATTTGCACCTTGTATGTTCTGTACAGTTACAGCACCTTCTACAAAGGGCTTTTGCTCCACTTTCCAGCCCATAAGCGGTTTACTGAATTCAAACGAACGATTCTTAATGAGCTCAGCATAAATACCGCCATCAGCACCCATATTAATATCTTCAAAAAATACACCCCACATGGTAGGCTGTACATCTGCAACCGGTTGATTGGCTTTAATAACCAGTGTCTGCCTTTGCTGCGCAAAAGACGAACCGGCAAACATCAATATTGCTGTAATGGCTAGAATAGCTTTGTTCAATTTCATAAAACGGCTCTGTTTATTTAAGTTTAACTGTTCGCTTATCGCAATAAATTCTTTGTGTTCAGTGATTACTTTTTCTTTCCCCAAACAGCGGTTCCCTGATTATTCAATCCCGAAAAAATAATTGTATTCTTTTTATTTTCCCAATCACGGCCTTTTTGCACATACACTTTATCGGTAAATCCATTGGCCCAATTTAATTGCAACCAAGGTGCTGTATACGTCCAGGTGTTACTTGCATTGCCATTCAATGTTCCATTAGCACTGATCGTTAAATTCACTGAGTTTTGAAAGTCAGGATTGGTTTGTTCTACAGAATAGCCTGGTACGATATTGTAACCGAGTACAATTTGTTCCCATTCGCCCACCACATCAGCCTGTGAAATCAGTGAATCTTTTTCGTATGCATATCGTTCAGGTGATGCTACCGGCCAGCCATCTTGTGTCCAGAATAATTTGCGTACGTGCATGTTCATGAAAAATCTGTCAATACCCGGCCGGCCTTGATGTGCAATAAAATAACTACCGGCTCCATCACTAAACGTAGTTGAATGCGCAACACCTTGCCATCCGCTATGGCCAGCAAACTTATAGGGTGCAATAATCATTGGACCATGATCAACATTTGTATTAGCATCAGCTCCGTTGAAATCATAAAACGGTCCGTCAGGCTTATCGCCACGCATAACACGCACATTGTATTTTGTTTCTAACCAATCGTACGCAATAAAGAGATAATACTTATTGAATGCTGCGTTATAAATAATATCCGGCCCTTCAATATTACCATTGTATTTGCCACCTGTAAATCCACGATTGGCAATACGCTTTCCTTTATCACCACTTACCAAGGCAAGCCCGGTGGAAGGATTTAATTGTAATGCATAGATACCATCCCATGCAGAACCGTAGTGCATCCAATGCTCGCCACCCGGTGTAATGATCACCGAAGGATCGATCGCATTTGTTTGCACGGAATTGTTATTCAACGATGTTACTGCAAGACCTTTTTCTGTAAATGGACCCGCAGGATTCGTTGAAGTTGCTAAACCAATTACACTCAAGCGGGGAAGCGCACAGGTTAATGAATAATACAATCGATATTCTGCACCTACCTTCACCACACAAGGTGCCCATAATGAATTGAAGGGTGTACCACCCGCCTGCGAAATAAATGCAGAACCCTGAGCCGGTAAGCTATTAAACACCCAACCTACAAACGACCATTGTACCAAATCTTTCGAACGACGGATCTGTAAACCAGAACGCACATCAATTCCGTATCCAACATCAGTACTGTAAGAATAATAATATTCGCCATCTTTTATAATTGCCGGATCGTGTGTATTGTGTGGCCCCCATTGCTGGAAATTTGCAAATGGTGCAATGGCACCATAGGTATCGTTAATTGAATTAATATCAAACGCTGGTGTTGGCGGCGGTGGAGGTGGCGGAACAGGATCTGGCACAGAACTTCCTCCACTATTTTTTTTACAAGCTGCAAGGAGTAGTAAAAAAGTGATTACCAACACGCCGGTTTTCATTGTTTGAAACTGTTTCATATTTTTTTATTTCAAGGTTAGAACTACAACCGAAAAAGGAGGCAACTTCACCTGCATGGTAGTGCCGCTGAGTTTTGCTCCGTTAAAAACGGTTGGTTGAATTTTGTTTGGCTCATCAAATGAATTATAGTCTTGTAATTTTTTTGAATTAAGAATACGTCCTGTAACGGCACTGTACTTTATACCACGCAAATCAATGGTTACCGTTTGTTCTCTTGATGCATCAATATTTACCAACGAAATATTTGCTACACCTGCTGCATTTTTTGATGCTGACACTGATACGGCCGGTAATTTTTCATTTTCAAAAATATAATCATTTGTTGAAAGCTGGATTGGCAGCATCATTGCATTTTGATGTACATTGTACATTTCCATTACATGATATGTTGGCGTGGTAATCATTTTTTCTTTATTGGTAAGAATCACCGCCTGCAACACATTTACTGTTTGTGCAAGGTTTGCCATACGTACCCGATCGCTGTGGTTATTAAAGATGTTAAGCGTAACTCCGGCAATCATTGCATCACGGATTGTATTTTGCTGATAAAGAAACCCTGGATTAGTCCCCGGCTCAACTTCATACCAACCACCCCACTCATCTACAACCAATGCCACTCGTTTGTTGGGATCGTATTTATCCATGATAGTTGAATGTCTTGTTACCAGCTCTTCCATACGAAGTGCCGACTTCATGGTGGCGAAATACTGAGCTTCTGTATAATTGGTGGCCGATCCTTTTTCCGTCCATTTTACATTGGCATAATGATGCAGTGCCACACCTTCCATCATGTTGTGCGGAATATCACGCATCAATACTTCAGTCCAGTTGTAATCATCCACGTTTGCACCTGATGCTACACGAAAGAGTTTGTCACTATTCGTCCAATCGGTCATATAGGTTGCATACTGACGAAATACGTTTGCATAATATTCGGGCTTCATGTTACCACCACAACCCCATGCTTCATTACCAACACCCCAAATATTAACACCCCATGGTTCGGTTCGGCCATTCTTTACACGCCATGTACTCATCGGACTGGTGTTGGGTTTTCCATTTACATACTCAACCCAATCGGCTAACTCCTGTACAGTACCACTTCCTACATTTCCTGCGAGGTAAGGTGTTGCGCCAAGTAATTCACACATGTTTAAAAAATCGTGTGTACCAAAACTATTGTCTTCGGTAACACCACCCCACCAACGATTTACAATGGAAGGACGGTTTGCTTTCGGACCTACGCCATCTTTCCAATGATAGGTATCTGCAAAGCAACCACCCGGCCAGCGAAGATTCGGAACTTTTAATTTCTTCAATGCATCAATGATATCGTTACGTACACCATTTGTATTTGGAATGATTTTATTAGTATCACCAACATAAAACCCACCGTAAATACAAGTACCCAAATGTTCAGCAAAATGACCATAGATATGTTTGTTAATAATATGCTTACCAGCATCGGTATTAATGGTTACAGTATTTTGCTGTGCAAACGAACCTGCCACAGCAGCTATTTTAAAAATAGCAAGAGCTAAAATGTGTTTCAGTTTTTTTGAAGTAATCATTATCAGTACTTTACTTTTTGAAGTTTGTTGTTATTGTAAATGTTTTGAGTTTACTGTCGTTTGGAGCTACCAATAAAATTTTCTTTCTTTCATTAACAGGTACGATTTTCATATCCTTAATATCTCCATCAATTAAAAATCCACTTTCTGTTGCGCTTATCGGCACAAACTCACCTTTGCCATTTCCTTTTAAGATAAGACCGTACGATGCATCGTGCCGACCTGTATTGGCAGCCATTTGGTATTCATTCCCAGTCAAGATCAAATCTACATGTCCATCTGCATCAATATCTTCCACCAGAATACTGTTTACAGGTGCCAGTTGTGCCTGCACGGGTAACGCATGTGTTTCAAATGTTCCGTTACCCAAATTTTCAATCCAAACGGTTGAAAATGTTTCGCAGGTTAACACAGTCCAGTCATCCTTACCGAAATCACTGAGGAGTTGTTGCATGGTTACAGATGCATAATCTTTATGCAACAAATATTTCTTTTTAACTGCAGGTACCTGTTCGGCTAATTGGTTCCTATCCAATGCAGGATAAAGCTCTTCTTTACCATTTGCATTCCTGATATAGTAGGCAGGAATTAGATCGACTGATCCGTTTTTGTCCATATCCTTTGCATACAGTTGCATCGGCTTTCCTTCGGCGAGTCGATACTTGTTATTGTGCCCCATGTTACCGATCACATAATCGATGTCACCATCTTTGTCTACATCGAACGGCACGTCATGGCGTGCATGAAGCACTTCGCCGCGAACTCGATGGAGAACCCGCGGTTCACCGTGGACGTCACCGCTGACGAGCGGGCGCTCCACGAGGTCTACCTCCCGCACTTCCGCCACGTTGCCGAGCAGGGCATCGCATCGGTCATGAGCGCGTACAACTCGTTCAACGGTGCCTGGTGCGGCGAGCACGAGGAGCTGCTCACGAACATCCTCCACGACGAATGGGGTTGGGACGGATTCGTCATCTCCGACTTCATCTTCGGGCTACGCGATCCGGTGGCGTCGGTGCTGGCCGGGCTCGACATCGAGATGCCGTTTCGCCAGCAGCGGGCACTGACGCTGGCAGACGCCGTTGCCGACGGTCGGCTGGACGAGGGGGTCGTCGACCGGTCGGTAGGTCGCATCGTGGCGACGCTGCTCG
>CAWHOR010000067.1:0-89387 GCA_963830845.1 uncultured Bacteroidota bacterium
GGTTCAGTCCCGAACGATAGCGTTTGATCTCGCCCGTTAGTGGTTGCACGTTCTTTAATAAATCCGGAGCTGCATATGTTTTATTGGATAAATACAGATCTGTTAACGGAGATATTGCAGTTTCTTTTTGCAATTGCACATCGCTCAACTTTTGCTTGAGCAGCATATTGCCATCGGTCGTAAATGAGTGCCAGATGAGTGTTTGCGATTCTGCATCGAAGCTGGCCTGGTAATTACCATTTGGTAATTGTGCTGCTTTGAATAACGATTTCTGTTTTGTATCGTACAAATACAACACATCGGTTCCGTTTTGAGACGATGTAAACAATACGGTATCACCAGCCACCTGTACATAGGCCAGCAATGCATTACTAAACGGGATCAATAATTGTTCGTTGTTTGATGCAAGCTCTGTTTGCAAAAGCGCCATTTCTCCTTTTGCATTTCGAACTGCACTGATGATGGATGCACCATCGGCAGTAAAACGTGGATAGGTAAACGTGTATTGATTCGGATTAGGGAATGTAACATTAGTTGAATCATACAAACCTATCAATTGAAGGTTTGTTTGTTGATCAGTTCCTGCATGAACAGCAATTACTTTTTCTGCATCGGGTGAAAGATCGGGCATAAAGAGAGAAGGATGAAAGTGAATAAAAAATAATTGAAGGTTTGTTTGTGATCAGTTCCTGCATGCACAGCAATTACCTTTTCTGCATCGGGTGAAAGATCGGGCATAAACAATCTTGTTTTTGTTGTGATCTTTTTTACTTTTCCAATTGTTGGGTTCCAGATTTTCAGTTCGGAATAGGTCTTCCAGCCCCAACGTGGATCGGTTGCAAATGCGGTGTACACAACCTGTCCTTTTTTATAACTGTAATAGCTGTCATCAGCAATATCTTTTACACGTAGTTTCTTTTCATTGCCGGTGCTATCGATCCGCACCCATACCGGAATTTGACGGTAACCCGACTTCAATGCAATCACTGTTCCCTCTTCTTCTACAAACGGGTATTGATAACTCACTACATTGTTTTTGGAGGGCTTGGTAACGGGTTGCAGATTTTGATAGGGTTTTGCATCCGTTGTTTTCATTTCATCTTTGTACCAGTCGAATGCATCTTTTACAAACTGCTTGTATTTTGTTCCTGTATGACGTTTCACTGCCTGTTGATAGGGATAAAACAATCCTTTAAAATCCAATGCATCGCTGTTCACTTTTGTCCACAGATCGTTTCCATACTTTTCCCGTCCATAACTTACCAGTAAATAACCGAGATCGTAATGATTCGGTACATAATGTCGCAGTGAACCGTTTCGCAATTTTTGATACGAATAGTTTTTCCCATCCATCCAAAGCGAACGATAGGCATTCAGGAATAACGGAAGCCTGCCTCTTCCCTGTTTGCTGTTGACCGTTTCCTGCCACACGGCATCGCCTTCCCAAAACCAATCGGGGATAGCAAGATTCATGGCCACAGCCTGTCCCTCCTGACCAAAAAAGAACCCGGCGATCTTTGGAATGGTGCGATTGAAATTGGAAAACTGTTCGGTATGCCGAAACTCATGTAATGAAAGATACTGATGCCAGGGAATTGACCCGCTACCAAGATTCGACAGATCAGGCATCATATAAAATTCACTCCGCCACGGTGCAGCACCAACATATGCATTGGAGGCTGTGGTTTGATTTTGTAACACCACATTAAACTTCCGCAGCTTACTGCCAAGGGTGGCCGTTGAACCTTTTACCAACTGATGCGAAAGCCATGCAGCTTCCCGTGCCTGTTTTTCCAATGGCTTTGGAAAAATAATGCGAACAGTATCGGTGTTCAACTCATAAAATTTCAATGCGGGAGGATTGCCGCCAAAGATCTGAGCCTTCGAAGCAGCAACAAAAAGCAAGAGAGCAAGCGTTAAACAGGATCGTGTACGATTCATACTTAAAAATAAATGAAGTCATTAAATAAAATCACATTCAGCCATTATCTTTAATCAATTCTTTTTCTATGCTGCTACTCGCCCTTTCCATTGCACCCGGTATCGCCATCAGCTTGTATATTTTTCTGAAAGACCGTTTTAACCGTGAGCCGCATTTGAATCTGCTGGTTTGTTTTTTCCTTGGCTGCCTGAGTGTAATTCCGGCCATCATCATTCAACTAGTAACAACAAAACCTGTTGAACGGTTGATGGGCGAAGGTATTTTGTACACAGCGGTGTTTGCTTATTTGATCGTAGGTCTGAGTGAAGAATGGAGTAAGTATATTATGCTTCGCTCTTATGCCTTTCCAAAAAAAAGTTTTGACGAACCCTTTGATGGCATCGTGTATAGTGTGATGGTGGGTATGGGATTTGCAACTGTTGAAAATATCGGCTATGTAATGCAACATGGATTGGGCACAGCCATTCTGCGTATGTTTCTGAGTGTACCGGCTCATGCAACCTTTGCGATTATTATGGGTTATTATACCGGTAAAGCGAAGTTTAAACCAGAGAAGCGAAAATTCTATTTGTACACAGGAATTTTCTGGGCCGCTTTTTTTCACGGCACCTACGATTTCTTTTTGTTCCTGCAAGGAAATACATCCGTCAACAAATATATCAGCGACGGGCTGTTATTTACGGGCGCTGTTGCGTCGTTTATCATCGCTGTCTGGTTATCCAAAAAAGCGATCAGGGAACATCGAAATACTTCAGAGCAATTATTTTCAATACAAAATCAATCAGCCAAGTAATCAACTTTCAATGTAATGGAAGCTGTTTTTTCTTTACTGCTTGTATTGAATGCGCCGCCATAGCTGTAATCTTCGTTTGCATTTTTACCTGTGATCTGGAAAACGCCCATTGTTGCTTTTTTAATTCCACCTAATGAACCGCCGCTGTTTTTAGCAATGGTTTCCGCTCTTGTTTTTGCATCTTCACTGGCTTTGGCCAGCAGATCAATTTTTATTTCATTCAGCTTTGTATAATAATATTCAGGCACATTAGAGTTTAATTCAATCCCCTGCTCTAAGAGTTCGGTTATTTCACGTGAAAGCTTTTCAACTTTTACAATGTCTTTTGATTCTACACGTACTTTGCCGGTAAGTGTATAACCCGAAAACTCAACGCTGATTTCATTTCCTTTATCATCGTACCGGCGTTGATAATTTTTGCTGATGTTGACAGATGAGAAAACAATATTGCTGTCGGGGATTCCACGACCGTTGAGATAAGCTTTAATGGCAGCTTCGTCTTGCTTCAAGGTAGCATACGCTGTTTTCAGTTCAAACCCGTAACGGTTAAACGATCCACTCCACACAATCAGATCGCTGCTGAAATCAACTTCCGCCAATCCTGTTACTGTAATGGTTTCGGTTGATTTGAACTTGTATTTATAAGCGTTCCCTACGATCCAGAGTCCGGCAATAATGGTAATGCCGATGATGGCTGCTCCAATGTAATTTTTCATGTTGTTATTTTGTGGTTGAATATAGCGTATTCACTTCGTTGCACTGCTATACCCACTTGCAACAATGTTTTGTTAAGAGAGTCGAAATTAATCAAAGCCACTACCTTTCACCATGAACAATGAACTATCAACTCTGAACCACTTTCGCTTTTACGCACTCATCATTCGATCTCTCATCACTGATTACTATGATCCACCAGTTTTTTCATCATCTCTGCTCCCACGGCATCAGCCGATGGACCGTAGCCATTTACAAACACTCCTTTGTTTCCGTCTTTTGATTCAATGGCATAAACGATCTCTTCGTCAGAAGGATTGGTAGCACCTTCAAACCGGTACGTTTCTTTAATCTCAAACTCTTCCGGTTCAAGATTGAGATCAGGATTGAAACATTGTAACGCATTTATCTGCAAATTAAAATCGAGTGTATAGCCTCTTGCTTTTAAATCTTTAATTGCTTCGGTTACTGTATCGTAGCTGTACATAGATGTTTAATTTATAGTTGATAATTGAAGAATGGATAATAGCTAGCTGTTAACCGTCAGACGAGGGCGTCAGACGGGGCGTACTTTCCACTTTCCATTTCCCACTTTCCACTTTTTTCACACCATCACCGGCGTTTGCTTCAACACCCCCATCACAAACACACTCTGCACATTGCCGATGTTTTCGCTTTGGCTCAGTTTATTTACATGAAAATTGTAATAATCATCCATATTTTCAGCCACCACTTTTAACATAAAATCAAACTCACCGGAAATATTGTAGCACTCGATCACTTCAGGCAGTTCATTAATATGCTTAATAAATTTCGTGCCTGCATTTTTGCTATGCTCTTTTAATGACACATAACAGATCACCATCAATCCCTTTTTTACTTTGGCATGATCGATCAAGGCTGCATATTGTTTGATGACGCCGCTATGTTCGAGCCATTTAATGCGTTCATGAACAGGCGTCGTGCTCAGGTGAACTTTATCAGCGATCTCCTTCACCGTCATCCTGGCATTTTGTTGCAGAAGACGAAGAATGCTGAGATCAGTTTTATCCAGCGTAACTGCTTCCTTAGTCGTTTGTTCTGTTTTTGTCGCTTTTGCCATGTGTAAACAGGTTTTTATTCTACAATATACCACCTATTCAGCTGTATTTTCTAAATTTATTGATATTCACATTATTTTATCCTGAAAAACTACCTTTGCCATCTAAATTATTATAAATGTCAACACTCACAAGAAACACAATTGACTTCGACTTGAAGTACAAAGTAAAAGATATCTCATTGGCTGAATGGGGTCGTAAAGAGATCCGTTTGGCTGAAGCAGAAATGCCCGGCTTAATGAGTCTGCGTGAAGAATATGGTGCTTCACAACCATTGAAAGGTGCACGTATTGCCGGTTGTTTGCACATGACTATTCAAACAGCAGTGTTAATTGAAACTTTGATCGCCTTAGGTGCAGAAGTAAAATGGAGCTCTTGCAACATCTTCTCTACACAAGATCAGGCTGCTGCTGCTATTGCTGCTGCTGGTATTGGTGTGTATGCATGGAAAGGTCAATCACAGGAAGAAGCTGATTGGTGTATTGAACAAACATTGTTCTTTGGTTCACCTGATCGTCCGTTAAACATGATCCTTGATGATGGTGGTGATTTAACCAACATCGTATTAGATAATTATTCTGAACTCGTTGCCGGTATCAAAGGTTTGAGTGAAGAAACTACAACAGGTGTACACCGTTTGTATGAGCGTATGGCGAAAGGTACATTACCAATGCCTGCGATCAATGTAAACGACAGTGTTACAAAATCGAAGTTCGATAACAAATACGGTTGCCAGGAAAGTCTGGTTGATGCGATCCGTCGTGCAACTGATGTAATGATGGCTGGTAAAGTAGCTGTTGTTGGTGGTTACGGTGATGTAGGAAAAGGAAGTGCGATGAGCTTACGTGGTGCAGGTTGTCGTGTAATTGTTACTGAGATCGATCCAATTTGTGCGTTGCAGGCTGCAATGGATGGTTTTGAAGTAAAGCGTATGATCGATGCAGTAAAAGAAGCTGACATTGTTGTTACTGCTTCAGGCTGTCGTGATTTGATCACTGCCGAACATTTCAAAGCAATGAAAGACAAAGCTATTGTTTGTAATATCGGTCACTTTGATATTGAAATTGATGTTGCCTGGTTGAACACAAACTATGGTAACACAAAAGATACCATCAAGCCACAGGTTGATCTGTATAACATCGATGGTAAAGATATCATCCTGTTAGCGGAAGGTCGTTTGGTAAACTTAGGTTGTGCAACAGGTCACCCATCGTTTGTAATGAGTAACTCTTTCAGCAATCAAACACTTGCTCAAATTGAATTGTGGCAGAACCACAGCAAGTATGAAAACAAAGTGTACGTTCTTCCAAAACATTTGGATGAGAAAGTTGCACGGTTACACCTTGCGAAAGTTGGTGCTACTTTAGATGAATTAACAAATGCACAAGCTGAATACCTCGGCATTCCACAGAATGGTCCATTCAAATCTGAATTGTACCGTTATTAAGCCCCCATCCCTAAAGGGGAGTAAAGAATAAAACCCGTTTCATTTGAAACGGGTTTTTTGCTATAGCAGGAACATTCGCTTTCGGTTCGGAAGCAAATTAATCGAATAGGCAGGTAAAATAGTTTACATTTACTAATATCGGCTTGTAAGGCACTACTTCGAATTGCATGGATCGGATCAGATAAAACAGAAAAAATAGTAACGTATGCAAAGCAACAATATAAAAGGAGATAACGGAGACTGGAAAAAGGAAAACCTCATGTAGTGGTTAACATAATCGATACGTTCCGAATGCGTTGTGAGCAAAACGATCATCCGCAAAACAACGGGCAATGTAACAGCACATCGTTCGATCAGGGCGAAGAGCAAGGCGAGAAAATTACACCCTTCGACACATTTGTTCAGATCATTGACGGCAAAGCGGAAATCACCATCGAAAACAATAAGCATGAACTCCATTTAGGAACAGGATTGTGATTCCAGCTCATAAATTACATTACATAATGCGTTGAGAAATAAAATGTTCCTTTCCATCAATTCGTTTACAACAGCTATACTAAAGCTTGCAGGTTATACCTGCTCCGGGTTACAAAAGAGCAGGTATTATAAATTTATCCCCCAATTCCGCCACTCATCAAAAGCAGTGAGGCGGGGTTATGTTTTCAGTATATTCGGCTTCCAAAACAATTTCGTTATGATGAAAAGAATAGGTATTTATCTTTTGTGCCTGTTATGTTATAACAGCATAACTGCACAAACCGGCTACAGCAATTTTGCCCAGCAAACCAACCGCATCAATGCGTTGGCAAAAGCAAATCCCCAATGGGTGAAAGTGAAATCGCTTACAAAAACAAATGGCGGTAAAGACATTTGGCAAATCACCATCGGCTCCGGCAATACCGAAACCAAACCTGCTATTGCTGTTATTGGTGGTGTGGAAGGCAATCCGCCACTGAGCACCGAACTTGCTATTGGCTTTGCAGAACAATTGATGCAGGGTATTGCAACCGACAGCATCAAAAATCTGCTCAACAAAACAACCTTCTACATTTTCCCGAATATGAGTCCTGATGCAATGGAACAATACTTTGCATCGCTTCGTTACGAACGTCAGGGCAATGCTACTGCAACGGATGACGATCGTGATGGCAACAGCAATGAAGATGGATATGATGATCTTGATGGTAACGGCAAGATCACGTGGATGCGTGTTGAATCACCAGTTGGCACACATCGTGTTCATCCAAATGATCCGAGAGTGTTGATCAAGGCCGATGTAAGCAAAGGTGAAAAAGGAACTTACCTTGTTTTTGCTGAAGGAAAAGACAATGACAAAGACGGCAGCTTTAATGAAGATGGTGAAGGTGGTGTTTGGTTCAATAAGAATTTAACTTTCAAACATCCATCGTTTTCACAAGGCTCGGGTGAATTTCCTGCAAGCGAAAAAGAAACAAGAGCATTGCTTGATGAATTGTTCGATCGCTTCAATGTATATGCCGTGATCAGTTTCAGCAGTAATAATAATTTAACTACGCCTTACTCTTTTAATGCTGCAGCCGCAACCGCTCCTATTCTCGCAGGTTGGTTGATGCCCGATACAAAAGTGAACAGCATGGTGAGTGATCTGTACAACAAAACAGTTGGATTGAAAGATGCACCTGCATCTGCTGTTAGCGGCGGCGATCTTTTATCGTGGGGCTATTATCACTATGGCCGCTTTAGTTTCAGCACACCGGGCTGGTGGGTGCCAAAAACAAAACCTGATACTGCAAAGAATGAAAAAGCATTTACTGTTGAAGATCCTTCAGCGAATTACCTGCGTTGGGCATCGCAACAAAACATCAGCAATGTATATACAGAATGGAAAACAATTCAGCATCCTGATTTCCCGAATCAAAAAGTAGAAGTGGGTGGTGTTGATCCGTTTGCATTACATACGCCTCCCTACTCTCTTGTTCCTGATTTGGTGAAAAAGCACAGCAGCTTTCTACTAAAACTCGCTGCGTCACAACCGGAGCTGGATCTCATTAATGTGCAAACAGAAAAACTAGCGAATGGATTAACAAGAGTTACACTTGATGTAATCAATAAAGCAGCGTTGCCCTCCCATTCAAAATTGGGCGAACGCAGTTACTGGGTAAAACGCATTAATGTAAAAGTGAACAACAGCAGCAGCCAATCGATCATCAGTGGTAAGAAAATACAACTGCTGAATGCACTGGAAGGTTACAGTTCCAAACAATTAAGTTGGCTGATCAAAGGAAGCGGCAAGATCAGCATTGAAGCCGGAAGTCCAACTACAGGAACAAAAACAATTGAGGTTACACTTTAATGTTCACTCCAAAATTTTCAAGTATGAAACTTACGATAAAACAATTCATCGCAGCAACTGCACTCAGCGTTACCGCACTGTTTGCAACAGCACAAACTGCTGATCAGATATTTAAAGCAGCCGGCTCTCCCGCCAATCCAAAAGTTGCTATCAGCTGGAACCGCTATTACGATCATGCAGGTATAACAGAGATATTAAAAAAGATTGCAGCAGCACACCCTGAGTTGGCAAAACTGCAATCGATCGGCAAATCATTTAAAGGCCGTGACATCTGGTGCCTCACCATTACTGATTTCAAAACAGGTAATGCAGATCAAAAGCCCGGCATGTATATCGATGGCAACATTCACTCTAACGAAGTGCAGGGCGCTGAGTTTTCGATGTACACCGCATGGTACTTAACCGAATCGTTTAAAGACACACGCTTCATCAAAGAATTATTGGCTGATAAAGTTTTTTATATCGTTCCAACAATTAATCCTGATGGTCGTGACAGTTATTTTCACGAACCGAATACAGGTAGTTCACCACGTTCTGGAGTATTGCCTGTTGACAATGATCGGGATGGTTTGGTTGATGAAGATGGTTATGACGATCTGGATGGTGATAATGAAGTGTTGATCATGCGTCGCAAAAATCCGAATGGTCGTTTACGTGTTGATCCATCTGATCCCCGCAGAATGATACAGGTTGGTCCGGATGAAAAAGGTGAATATGAAATGCTTGGTCTTGAAGGAAAAGACAATGATGGCGATGGTGTAGTGAATGAAGATGGTTACACCTTTCAGTACGATCCGAACCGTGACTGGGGCTGGGGCTGGCAACCAAACTATATTCAGAATGGTGCGTATAAATATCCGTTCTCGTTGCCTGAAACAAGGGCCGTTATGGATTTTGTGATGAAGCATCCGAATATTGCTGGTGCACAATCCTATCACAATGCAGGCGGTATGATCTTACGTGGCCCTGGTGATCCGACAGATCAGGTTACCTACAATCCGCAAGACATACAGGTGTATGATGTTATTGCACGTAAAGGCGAAGAGTTGATTCCCGGTTACCGTTATTTGGTTGTACACAAAGATCTCTACCCTGCTTATGGTGGTGAATTGGATTGGTTCTATGGTGGTCGTGGTATCTACACCTATTCAAATGAATTATGGACACCGTACTTAATGTTCAACAAAGAAGCAACACGTAATCCACAGGATAATTCCAATTTCAATTTTGATACTTATCTCTTGTTTAAAGATGCGTTTGTTGATTGGCATGAATACGATCATCCGCAATATGGTAAAATTGAAATTGGTGGTTTCAAGAAAAATTTCGGTCGTGCGCATCCCGGCTTTTTATTGGAGAGTGATGCACATCGCAACATGGCATTTACCATCTATCATGCGTATCATACACCATTGTTGAAAGTTGATACGGTTACTGAAAAAGATCTCGGTAATGGTTTGAAAGAGGTGACTGCCGTTATTTCCAACAGTCGTATTATGCCAACGCACAGCAGTCATGATTTGAAATATAAAATCGAACGTCCTGATTATATTTCGATCAGCGGTGTAAAAGCTGTTGCAGGAATGATCGTTGAAAATGCAGACCTCAACATCACAACTGAGCAAACAAACAATCCTGAAAAAATTGAAGTAGCGAATATTACCCGGCTTATCAACAGTTACTGTTCGCTGGGTAGTGCAAGGTGGCGGAAAATATACGATCAGCGTTGATAGCAAGAAAGGCGGGGTGGCGAAGAAGTAATGAGTGAAGTACGAGGTATGAAGTAAGAACTACGACACTCTCCGTTTCCTTTGTGTATTCTTTGTGTGCTTCGTGAAACAAAATTCAGTAGCACAGAAGGCACAAAGTCTTTCACGGAGAACACAAAGAAAATCCTCACAACTTAGTTGTGAGGATTTTTTGTTACAGTCTGTTTACTGAAAGCTTTGTAATTTTCAGCATGAAATCTTTTTTGCTTGTTTTTTTCACATCACTCCTGTTTGCGCAAACCCATGCACAGCTACTAAAAACAGATGCCAATCTATTAAAACTAAAAGCACCGGAAACCTTCAAAGCAGAATTCATCACCAGCAAAGGAAATTTCACCGTTGAAGTGTACCGCAACTGGTCGCCATTGGGTGCTGATCGATTTTATCAACTCATCCGCAGCGGCTATTACAACAACAGCGTTGTGTTCCGTGTGGTAAAGGATTATCTCGTGCAGTTCGGCGTAAGCGAAAACAAAGAGAAAAATATTTTCTGGCAGGGTAAAAATTTAAAAGACGAACCGGTAGTAGGTTCTAACACCGATAGTACACTTTGTTTTTCACGTGGCGCACCCAACACCCGCAAAACATCCGTATTCATCAATCTCCGCAATAACCTCACCTACGACACCCTGCAGTCGGCTGGCGTAAAAGGATTTGTCCCTTTTGCAAAAGTGATCAACGGAATGGATGTAGTGCGGCAATTTTTTTCTGAGTATGGAAACGATACCATGCGTGCCGCCGACTCGGTCTACTTTAAAGGGAATGCCTACCTTCTGAAACGTTTTCCAGGCCTCGATTTGATCAAAGAAGTACGGATTGTTAAAAGCCCCGACTAATCGCCTTTACTCACCTACCTTTGCATTGCTGACGAAAGACGAATAAGTAATTCTTTTCCACAAATACCAAAATAAGCACGGGATTTGTTGCTTGTTTTTACCCTCTTTCCTTTTCAGTACAACCAAACAACACTTTTTTAAAGCTTACGATGAAATTGGCTGAAAATAACAGGGCATCGCTATATCCTGCTGTTCAACTTCAGCAAACAACATCAGGCACACAAAATAAATTTGAATAGATGAAACTAATATTCGTTAAAAACATTCAGTTTACCCGTTTAATCAAGGCAGACGGACGCTTACGTGAATTCAACTTTCGCAAACTCGGTGGCTTACAGGAAGGTCAGTTCAGTATTGATGTAGCCGATGAACGTGGCAACCGTCTTCTCTTCAAAATGATCAAAGAAGATCAATTATGGAAGATCATGGACAGCAACGATCTCCCTTCCTGGGTGATCAGTTCAACCGGCATTTTACATGATAAAATTGAAGAAGTAATGACGGCCAATATGCCCGAACAGGAAGAACAACATCCGCAATAAACAAAAAAGCTGTTCGGTTTACACCGAACAGCTTTTTCTGTCATCACCTGCAATTTAATAACCCTGGTTTTGTACAAGGTTTGCATTCACTTTTATTTCATTGAAAAACTGTTTCCCTGATGAACAATCTGGACGTAACCTGATTTTTCATCAGGTCAGGCATAATCTGACGCATGCATCCAACTGTCTTTGTTTTATTGAGTATGATGAAAAAAAACTGCCGTTATTCTTAATAATTGGAACGATTCATTCAAAAAAGGCAAAGGAAACCTTTCATATCTCCAACTTTTTTTTCTACCTCAGCCAGCCTATATTGCAGCCCGTTTTTTACATAACAAGAATAAATATACATGAGAGAATTTTCATCAATGATCGCAGGCACCCTTCGCCTGCGGGTGCAGCAAGTAGAGACCGTAATTGATTTACTGGAAGAAGGTTCCACCATTCCATTTATTGCCCGTTACCGAAAAGATAAGACCGATAACCTGGACGAAGTGGTGATCCAGCAAATACAGGATCAGGCAAAATTTCTAAAAGAGTTTACGGAGCGAAAAACATTTATTGAAAAAACAATTACGGAACAGGGTAAGATGACGGATGCCTTGCAAGCCAAACTGGACAAAGCAACAACCATCAATGAACTGGAAGATATTTATCTCCCCTACAAACCAAAACGAAAAACAAAAGCACAAACTGCAAGGGAAAACGGACTTGAGCCGTTGGCTCTTCTCCTGCTCGAGCAAAAAGATATTGCTGTAAACGAGCAGGCAGCTACGTTTATCAATGAGAAAATTGCAACAGCAGAGGATGCATTACAAGGCGCACGGGATATTATTTCGGAACAGGTGAATGAAGATGCTGCAGTACGGGCCAAACTCCGTAAATATTTCGAAGATCAGGCATTGGTGAAAAGCACCGTGATGAAAGACAAAGAAACCGAAGGTATCAAGTTTAAAGACTATTTTGATTTCAGCGAGCCGGTGCATAAAATTCCATCGCACCGCATCCTTGCGATTCTTCGTGGATTTACTGAAGGTATTTTAAAGATGAGCATTGAACCGGAAGAAGAACTGGCCATTGAGTTGATCGATTCAATCTACATAAAAGGAATGAACGAATCAACTGCACAGGTAAAGAAAGCGATCAAAGATGCTTACAAGCGATTGCTGCAACCAAGTCTTGAAACAGAATTCCGTTCGCAGTTAAAACAGAAAGGCGATGAAGAAGCCATTACGGTGTTTGCAGAGAATCTGCGTCAGCTGTTGCTGAGCAGTCCGCTGGGCAGCAAACGTATTCTTGCCATTGACCCGGGCTACAGAACCGGTTGCAAAATTGTGTGCTTAGATGAAAAAGGTGATCTGCAAACAACGGATATCATCTTTATACATGAACCGAACAAACTTTATACATCTGAACAAACCATCCGTCATTTGGTGAATGCATTTCAGACACAAGTGTTTGCCATTGGCGATGGAACAGCAGGAAGAGAAACGGAGCAGTTCATTAAAAAATTAAATCTCGGCTTACCTGTTTGCTGGTGAATGAAGATGGTGCATCAATTTACAGTGCAAGCGAAGTAGCAAGAGAAGAATTTCCTGATAAAGACATTACCGTACGTGGTGCAGTAAGTATTGGCCGGCGTTTAATGGACCCATTGGCTGAATTGGTAAAGATCGATCCGAAAAGTATTGGCGTCGGGCAATACCAGCACGATGTAAATCAAATGCGTTTGAAAGAACGTCTTGATCAAACAGTAGTAAGTTGTGTAAACCAGGTAGGTGTGAATTTGAATACTGCCAGTAAAAACTTACTGAGCTACGTAAGTGGTATCAACAGCGGCATTGCAGAAAATATTGTGAAGTACAGAAACGAGATCGGTCGGTTTACCAGCCGCAAACAATTATTGAAAGTGCCCCGCCTGGGCGATAAAGCATTTGAGCAATGTGCAGGTTTCTTACGTATACCCGATGGCGAAAATGCATTGGACAAAAGTGCCGTACATCCCGAAGCCTATGCAGTGGTTGAAAAAATGGCAGCCGATCTGCAATTAAAACTGGAAGAACTGGTGGGTAATGAAACAACCATCAAACAAATTCCTGCAAAAAAATATGTAACCGAAACCATTGGTGAATTAACCATCAATGATATTTTGAAAGAACTGGTGAAGCCCGGTCTTGATCCACGCAGCGAAGCACAGGCATTTGAATATGCCAACATCTTCAGTATTGATGAAGTAACAGCAGGCATGGTGATTCCGGGTGTAGTAACCAACCTTACCCGCTTTGGTGCATTTGTAGACATTGGTGTAAAGCAGGATGGACTGGTGCATGTATCTGAAATATCACACGAGTATATTACAGACCCTGCTGAAAAATTAAAGCTGAATGATAAAGTAATGGTGAAAGTGGTGGAAGTAGATCTGCAACGCAAACGAATTGCATTATCGATCAAACAAACGCAGGAAGCACCTGCACGAAGTGCAAGGCCCAAGGTACAAGGCAGGCAACAAGTTTCAAGAAAGAAGAAGACTTAAGCAACTTAACGGTGAATGATGCGTTGGCGGCATTAAAGAAGAAATTTGGGAAGTGACAAGAGGCTGTGAGCATTTAGCCACGAGCTGCGAGTAAATACATGAACTGAATTAAGAAAATAAAGTATCAATATGATTTTTATTTTCCATTTAAATTCATCTTAATGCATTATTCATCATTTGCATCAATTAAATCATTTCATCAGTGGTAAATAAAGAGGCGCACCGCTAAGCGGTGCGCCTCTTTCAGTCCGGCAGGCTTTACAATCTGAAACCGACTGTAAAACTCAGGACTCTATGTTTATTTTGTTCATCTGCAGTATTATCAGCACCCGATTGAAGTTTAGCTAAACCCAAACCGTAGTTCACAGAAAACAATGCTTTTTCACCCTCGAATCCGATCGTACCATTTAAACCATAATCAAAGCGACGGAGGATACCAAAACCCGCACCTTCCTCTCCCGCAGTAGTTGGATCATCGTCTGAAAACTCAATTTTATCAGTTCGGTTATAGGTAATACCAATTGCCTGAAAATCGAGTTTTCGTTTACCACCAATACCTACCGCAGCATATGGACCTGCACCAACAAAGAATTTCGCATCAGCTCCCAAAGGAAGTTTTAATACAACATTTACCGGAACTTCAATATAATAAGGATTAGTAACGGCACGGTAATAGCCATTTTGACCTGCTTCGCCACTTTGAATTTTCGAACCCTTTCCTGTAAACAAAATACCCGGCTGAATCGAAAGCACATTTTTAATAATTGCGAGATCGCCCTGTAATCCTACATGAAAACTGGGTAACGTTCTTGCATCATCAATATCACCGTTTTCTTTGATTGAAACATTGGCAAGATCGCCAAGACCTCCCTTAATAAATACAGACGACTTTTGCGCCGACACAACAGTTACTGTTACAAGCAGCAACGACAAACATAAAATCTTCATTTTCATAAACGTAATTTTAGTACGACTTGCCAAAAACATGCCAAAGTGGTTATACAATTTTCAATGCTGTTATATAATTCATATACAGCATGAACGTTCCGGCAACAACCGATAGCTGTATTTTGTTTGCTAATGAGATGTAAATAAAAAAGCTCCGTACAAAACGGAGCTTTACGATCTATTATAGACGGGTTAATTATTCAACGGCCTCATCAACGTAGGCCGACACCCATCCTACCTTACCGTTCTTGATCAGATAAAATTGTTTGGTTTCATTTACTGATTTGAACTGACGCATGATACGTAACAACAATGCTACCGGCCATCAGCGAACGTTGATCAAATACGAGTGCACCCGTTTGATCTCAGCACCAATCAGTTTTTTATCCCATGTACCGTTGCCCATCTTCGAAAGCAGGTAGTCTTGCGATAACGAAGAATAATTTTCAGCTACCCGTTTTGCAAAACCGTTCCACGTCTTCATACGTAACAGGCACAACGGGTTATTGATCAACTCAGGATAAATGAGTGTTGCGGTGGCCCAGGAAATGTCCACCACTGAAAGCAATATGATCACTTACCGGATAACTGCCGCTTGTAGTTCACAGCATACGTGATCTCAGAACTTTCTGCACTGGCCGCTACACGCATCAGTTGTTTCGTATAATTCTCATGTGATTTATCATCACCCAACATTTTTTCAGCCGCATTGGCTGTGCTTTTTGTACCCCATGACAATTGAAACAAATAAAAATAACTGTCGTTGCCATAAGGGAAAAAACCACCCTTTGAGTTACCACTGCCGATATCAATAAGAAAAGTACTATAGCGGCGGCTTTGAGGAACAATCCCTAAATGCGACAGTTTTGCTTCCTGCATTACATCCACCACTTCTACTTTTCGTTGAGGTTCGTTTACGTTCGACCGGAATTTGGTAATCAGTTTTTCTACCCACGCCTGCTGATTTTCTTTTTCTGCTAATATTTTTACACCACTGCTGATTACTGTGAAAATTCGGTTAGAAGGAATATTAAAACGGGTTAGTGCGGTTTGAAACAACCCTGTAAGACCGTTTGCTGTTGCATCAAACGTTGATTGATTGAACGAAATAAAATCGGTGTTAACAGAGCTGTCTTTAATTGTAACGAAGCTATTCCCCAACTGCGCATTCTTTTTCAACTCGATCACACTCAGCTTCACACCTTTTGAACCCACCTCAATACCTGCGTACAGATTTAGTGTGCTGTTGTTATACTCACTCTTCTTACTTGTTTGTGCAAAAAGTTGTAGCCCGGTTACTGTAAAACAGATCAACCAGATCATTGAAATCCTGCGCTTCATTGTCATCATAAATATGCTTTGGGTAAAAGTAACACAATCAACTGCCTCAACATCTTTTATCATCCTGTGGGATTGAAACTGTGAGAAAAATGTGATTAAGTAAGAACGGTCTTTTAATTCAGGCGGAGATTAGCCCTCCCGATTCGCACACCGTTGTGATATAATTGTAAGCCGTAGGTGCCCTTTTCATACACAGGCAATTTCAGATTAACGGCAAGCCTGTTTGTTTCGCCTTTGTTGTGCGAAAGTGTTGATTTACGGGTGTAGGGAATTCGTACGCCTGAATCAGTCAGGAACATTCCCGATTGCCAGGGGTCATCTTGTATTACATTGCCGGAAGGATCGGCCACTACTACAAATATGTCTGTTTCAGCAAAGGATGCGGTATTACTTTGCAAATTGCATGTTATGGTGAACTGGTTTACCGCACCCACTTGTGTGTTGGCCAAGCCATTGCCTTCAAGGGCACGAAAGCTGACACCGGTGGCAATCAATGCAGGGAGAGCTTCGGGAGCTTTTTTCGTTGAAACAGCAGGAGCTGTAACTACAGCTTGTAAACCCGAAGATGCCGGAATGTCTTTTACCGCACTTGTTTTTGCAGCGGTTGAAGATTGAATGCGCTTTTGCAGATCCTTAATTTTTGCCTCAGCCCTGCGCAGATCTTCCTTTGTAATATCGTTGATGGCAAGTATGTACGAAATTTCATTCCGCAAACTATCGAGCTGTTCGTTTTCTGTGAGCATGCCCGTAGTTATCACCGTTGTGTCTGCTACCCGGTTTCTCGATGCGTCCAGTTCAGTTAACAGCAGATTATAAGCCGCCCGTAATGAATCATTTTTCCTGGTAGCCTCAGCTGCCACCGTTTGAAGCTGCGCAGGAAGAGGTTGTTCGCTGTATTTACTTTTGTCGTAAAGATGATACACCCATGTACCTACAAGGCAAACCGAAACAATAAGTAATAAAATATTTCTGATATCCTTCATTTCGGTTGCAAACTACTTATAATAATGCCAGTTGAACTACCCAAACGCTGTTTGTGGAAAAGCTGTGAAATGAAAAGTCCCCCGATGCTTCGGGGGACAGGATATACATTGATGATTCAACAACTATTGGGCTACGTTAAACGCAACAGCAAGTTTTTCCCAACTGATGGTCACTTTACCGTTGGCACCGTCAATTTTTAATGTTTCATTCATTTCTGCAGCAGCAGGTTTTACGTTTACACGCAACACATCATCGGCTGCTTTGTAACTGTAAGCGCCCCATTGCTTCGGGTTTTTATTAAAGATGATCACCCACTCCTTTTCGCCGGGAATCGTAAACAATGAATATTTACCGGCAGCAAGTGTTTTGCCTTCTACTTTAATATCCTTGTCGGTTTCAAATACAGTGGCTTCGTTTGCACCCGTACGCCAAACTTCACCATAGGGAACTAATTTACCCCATATTTCACGACCCTTTACAGATGGCGCACTGTAATTGATTTTAATCGTAGCATCACCTGCCTTTAACTCAGCACTTGCAGGCGGACTTGGCTTTGTTTGATTTTGTGCGCAGGCTGTTACAGATAACAGCAACACTAAAACCGGTACTAAACTTAAGATACGTTTCATGTGTAATATTTTTGAATGTACAAGTTAAAACAAAATTTATAGACTATTGTTGGCTGAATGACAAACGGATATTACCGTTATTTTAAGTCCGCCTTTTTCTTCTCATAATAAGCTTTATCACTTGCCAGCTTTTGCACTTCGGTGAGCGAACCAATGTACAAACTGCGACCGTGTGTACCCAGCACAATTTCATTTTCACGTTCCTGGATGGCAATGTCATGAATGGCTACACGTGGAAGATTGCTCATCCAGGCCATGCTGCTTGTACCCGCATCAACCGATACATACAATGCATGATCAGTGCCAACGTACAAGAGATTCTCATGTTTTGGATCTTCACGAATCACATTCACCGGTTCAGCAGGTAAATCAGTAAAGATCTGTTTCCATGTAGTTCCAAAATCTTCACTTACAAATACCCATGCAGTAAAATGATCGTTACGGTATCCATTCAATGTAACATATACTCGGCTCTCTTTGTATTTCGATGCAATTACACGACTGACATATAATCCCTGTACCTGCTTTGGTAATTTGGAATGAACAGCCGTCCAGCTATACCCGCCATCTTTTGTAAGATGTATAAATCCATCATCACTTCCGGTATAGATCAATCCAAAACGTATGGGCGATTCACTCATGGTTACCAATGTACCAAACGGAACATTACCTTCTTTTTTACCACCGGTAAGGTCGCCACTCAGATTTGCCGAATTTTCACCTTTGTTGAAACTTCTGTGAAAACGGTTGCTGCCGAAATAAAATACATCCTGATTGTGTTTCGATAAAAGAATCGGCGACTGCCAGTTAAAACGAAGCGGCTTATCGCCCAACTCATGTTGCGGACGAACACTTACACGACCTGCAAACGGCGCATTTTTATTTAAACGTGAATATGCACCAAATTGCGAACCTACATATACCGTTGTGTTATCTCTTGTATCAACCTGCACCTGCATACCATCGCCACCGCCAATTGATTTGTACGGATAGTTTCCACTGTCGTGCCAATCGGTTGTTTCACGGTTGTTACTGGGGCCGAACCAGGTACCATTGTCCTGAAAACCACCATACACATTGTACGGTTTTGCATCATCCACGGCAATGGCATAATACTGACCCACTGCCGGTGAATTGGCTTTGAACCAGTTTACGCCATTATCATACGTAATATTCAAACCACCATCATTTCCATTGATCATATGCGAATCACGCTTTGGATTGATCCATAATGCATGATGATCGGAATGCACATTACGTCCATCGATATTCTTAAATGTTTTACCCGCATCAGTACTTAACCATGCATTTACACCCAATACAACGATCTTATCGGCATTGGTGGGCGACACATAGATCTTCGCAAAATAATAGCCATACGTGCTGAATGCCTGCGGCAATTTATTATTGATGAGCTTCCATGTTTTACCGGCATCATCACTTCGATATACTTCGCAGCCTTTGATGCCTGCATTGCTGAAACCATCATCGCCTGCATCAAAATAATCCCACAAAGCAACGGGTTGGATTTTTCCACCACGCACCATTTCTTTCACCGCTGCTGCATTGTATTTTGCAGGGAAACGTTGCTTGCGCATAAACGTATCCAGTTTTTTATCATCCAGATTCAGCAGCTGATCTGCCGTCATGGTTTTAAAATCTTTCAGTTGAATGGTTGTATCACCGGTTACTTGTTTTTTGCCGGTATCGGGTAACGGATTGTAATTGTCAATTACAGCAAATACAATGTTTGGGTTTTGTGCAAACACACTCAAGCCAATACGACCGAGTTTTTTTCCTTCTGCAAAACCACTGCCCGGTCCGCTGATCAGGGTCCAGTTGTTACCGCCATCTGTACTTTTATAAATGCCGCTGGTGGGTCCGCTTTCATCAAACTTCCAGCCTCTGCGTGTACGGTTCCACATGGCAGCATACAGATCATTAGGATTGTTGGGGTTGATCTCCATTTCAACTGCACCTGTATTTTCATCGATGGCGAGTGTGAGTTTCCAGGTTTTACCGCCATCAATTGTTTTGTACACGCCACGCTCTTTATTGGGCGAATACAAATGGCCCAATGCAGCTACCCATGCTGTGTTGGGATCAGTGGGATGCAATTGAATTTTTCCGATATGGTGACTTTCGGGCAATCCGAGATACTCCCATGTTTTACCATTGTCGCCACTCTTATACACACCATTACCGGCGTAGGATGAACGACTGCTGTTTACTTCGCCACTGCCTACCCAAATAATACGACTGCCATACCATTTCACAGCAATGTCTCCAATGGTCATTACATCTTCGTTATCGAAAATGGGTGTAAACGATTGACCGTTGTTGGTGGTATGCCACAAACCACCGCTTGCGTATGCCACGTAAAATTCTGTTACATCTTCCGGGTTAACTTCAATATCATTTACACGTCCGCTCATTACCGTAGGTCCTATATTGCGAAACTTGCTTTCTTTCAGCAACGATTTCTTTTCCAATTCCTTCCGCAACTGCATGCCCTTTTGCCGTTCTTCAGCACTTGTTGGCTTGATTTGTGCGTTACTGATAAGAACAACAAACAGAAACGAAAGAAGGTGGGTAACTTTGAGCAGGCAATTTTTACGAATTGCAGCCGTTTTTAACTGGTACATGCTTTTTTGGTTTTTTAATCTCATGTTATGAAAAGTAGAAGAATGATTTCAAACATACGAATGTTGATGCTAAGTGCAGTAGCCTCTCTCCTTTTTTGGATGAACGGTGCGGCACAATGCAAAGACTTTACCATTGGTGTAAAGGGCGATACATTGAACTGTACAGATGTCAATAATCTGAAACAGGGTAAATGGGTGATCCGTTATGATGAAGTTCGGGGCGAACCCGGCTATGAAGAAGAAGGCGAGTTTAAAAACGGAAAGAAAGAAGGCCCCTGGCGATCGTACAGTTTGATGGGCGATCTGCTGGCCATTGAATTTTACAGAGCCAATAACAAACACGGCAAACAACAATACTTTAATGCAATGGGCGATATGGTGCGTGAAGAAAGCTGGCTTGCACAAAACCCCGACAAGCCAAGTGAAACCATTGAAGTGTTTGATGTGAACGATCCAAAGAAAGTGTATCTGGTAGAAGTAAAACTGGAAGCATCTACCGTTGCACATGGTATGTGGACGATCTACGAACCCGGCACCGGCAAAATATTACGCAAAGAAAATTTCATACTTGGCAAACTGGATGATGGTACCGGCACGGCCAATGGTATTGTAAAAAAAGATCCGAACGACCCCAACGAAACAACTACCACAAAAAAAGAAACGCCGAAAGAAAAAGTAAAGCCCAAAGAAATTCTTGAATACGAAAAGAAAAATGCGGGGAAGAAAAAAATTAAAGTGCGGACGGGACAAACGGGTGGGTGATGTACGAGGTACGATGTACGATGTTACTACGGTCGGCACGGCGTAGCCGGTCTGAACGATGTTTGAAAGATGAATGTCTGATGTAGAGATGGAGGATGTTGCTACGGTCGGCACGGACGCAGCCGGTCTGAACGATTTAAGACATCAAAGCATAAGCGATAATAACCACACCACATAAAACCAAACAAATCCCACCCAACTGATCGGATGTATTTTCTTCAGCGTACGCCAATCATATACAAACAATGAAAGAAAGAGTGTGTTCCAGATAATTGCTTCAAACAACACCGTACCTTCCAACGTATCAATCATCAGTTTACCTGCAACCCTGTCGAGAACAGGGCCTAACACATACAATGTTCCGATGTAAATAAATCGTTTATGTTTAACGGCATTCTTCCGGTTCAGATAAGCAAGCAAAATCAACACTGCAAAACTTGCAGTAAAAAAACGATTTGCTTTTACAGAAAAATCCATGACTGACCAGCCTTTATAAACCGCAATAAACACATAAAACGTACTCACAATTACACCCACCCCAATCAACATACCCGTAACGCCGAGTGTACGATGTGCTTTGTAATTCCCCTTGCGGATATATCCTGTTTGAATAACAAGAACAATAAACCACGCTAAGAAAAGCAACCCGTGGATAATGAATTTCGGATCGCTGTTACTCTTTTGCCGCACATCATAAAATAAATTGTCTGAAAATGCAAACACTGAAAGAAACAATAGAAACAAACTGGTCCAGAAAAAATAATTTTTCCGCATGCTGATAGATAGTTAATTTTTTACCGGTTCATTTTTTTGTACTCCGGGGGTCGGTTGCACCAGACCCCGGGCCGACGAAAGCAGGCTTTCTTACTTTGCCTTAATTTTTGAAATTGTTTGGCCACTACTTTTTGTCGGCTTGTTCATATCCTTCATTGCAAAGTCAAATGCTTCTTTAATTAAGGCCTTTACTTTTGGGTTTCTGTAGTCGTTTTTGTTTTTGATGTCGATGTGCCGAATCAGGTTTCCTGTTCCTGTCAAAAGTTTTTGAGGGTCTTTTAAAAGTGTCCCTTTATTGAAACCCAGATTTACATGATTTGTATAAATAGGTAACATGCAGAATGCGTCTGATAGTTTGTCTGAAATGGAAAACACAGTCGTCAAGGCGTGGGTATGATACAACAATTCGTTACTATCAGGATGAAGCTCTAAAATATAATTTCGCAAGTCTTTAAATAACTCGATTACTTCTTTCTCCTTGAAGTTAAGCTGAAATTGAAAGTCCGGGTGTATGGGTCTTGAATTTTTCATCTTGTACTGTTGTCAGATAGCATTGTACAAAAAAGATTTCCTTCTGTATCTAAAAATTTAGCAATCCAGCCAATTGTCTGCCCGTGGCCTCACACAGTGGACCTGTGAGTTGTATATTCTGGCTCTGAGGGTCGGTTGCACCAGACCCCGGCCGATGAAAATTTTAAGGTCATCTTGAATTTTTTGCACTCTCATTTTTTGTATTTTTTTAAATTTTCTTTAACCCTCTCATTATAGCAAATATTATAAAGCCTATAATCGCAAAATAAAAAGCTAAGAAAATTATTAACAAAACAGAATTTTTAAAAAGATGCCATTTTAATTCGCTTGTAATTAAATCAATCCTTTTATGCTTGTTACAAATCTTTAGTACACTAAAAGGAAATTTGATAATGTAGTATTCAGGTATTTTGCTTTCCTTAATTAAATGTGTTTCAATCATACTTTCAGCTACTTCAATACCTTTTTGGGTCTTTGATTGCTTTTCTTCTCCTTTGTCAGCTAAAGAACGTAATAAAAACATAACAAGGGCAAAACCTAATGCTAAAAGTATTGAGCCAGTAACACCTAAGTGGTCAACAAAGTCCGTCAAAGTTTCGAATATATTCCTATTCATTATAGCAAATTCTATAATTGAAATTATCTTAAGGTAAAGTAATAATTATTTCGGTTGTTTTATCACCAAGAACGTCAGCATTTTCTGAATGGATGAAATTATTACCGTCTTTTGAAGCTCGGATTAAAATCAAATGTGGCTCAAGTGATACATTTCTGAAAATAGTAGAAGTTTTGTCATTCAGTAAAATTGGCGTCCTATCATCTAACCCAATCTCAATATTGGTATAGCCTGTGTGATTTTTTAAATTGACTGAAATATTTCCGAGTTTGTAATCCGTTTGTTTTTGTTTGAATAGCTCATACAACTCTCCCGTCTGACTTTGAAATTCTGAAGACCATGCACCTGTTTCTACCTGAATTGTCGTGTACACAGCTTGCCTAAATGTTTTAAGAGTATTTATGAGACTTAAAATACTGTCCGGTGTTAAAAGATTAGTTGCCCTCACAGTTTCGATTTGCCAGTTTTCTACAAACTCAAGGGTATTCTTTTTTATATCTAATTCGGCAATATAGAATCTTACGAATCCTGTTGAAATTCCTAAGTATTTGTCAAGAAGCAATAAAAGGCCTCCTATTGCCAAACTAATATATCCAATGTCAATATCTTCTTTAATAACCGATGGAAAATGTTTTTTCACAATAGGCCATAATAAACCAATTGCAAATAGTAATATTGACGTTACTCTTATCGCCCTTGTAAATCTGCCATGCCTTTTCCTGTGTTTAATGTACCAGTCCTCTTCAACTTTCATAGCTGAAAGGATATTAACTTTCATTTCTTCAAGAGCTACTTTAGGATTTGTCCAATCATAGGTATGGTTTAATAAATAAGACATAAGTAACAAATTGGTGGGTTATAAATAGTATGTATGCTGTTGTCTTGCCATGCCGCACAACGGACAGGTATTGCCGATGGTGGAGAATTTTATATTCTTCCGCTCGGAAATACCGCCTAGCTTTTTGATAAAGTTAAATATTAAGAACTAATGCTGGGCTTTATTCGTCGAACCCCGAACCACGGCATAGCAGAATCACCGCTGCTGATTGTTCCAATGTCAAGCCCACTATTGGTAATACCAATGTTGTGTGTAGCCAAAGTCAATTAGTTGTCGATATTTTCATTGATAACATTCTCTGTCTCATAACCAGGCTTCATTTTGAGTTGAAATTTATAAGTCTTGATTTTATTAGTAATGATATTTTTATATTTTATGTACCCTGTCAAAAAGATAAAATAATTAGATTTACTAACTGCATTGATTTGATTTTCATTTATTGGAACTGTTGTCCCAAATGGAGATGGGACAGGATTGTCATTAAGTATATATTTATTGAGTATATCGCTATAGTCATGAGCGATACTATTAAGTTCATTAAAAGGTGGAGCTGCTATTCTTATCGTAATTATCGTTTTACAGTCAATTACCTTACAAGGGTACTTACCCAAATTTTCCACTTTAATCTTTGCCAAAAGAGGCTTTCCATTTTCAAATACTTCAATAGACGAACTTGCGATATTAAGATATGGCTCATTGCCAATTTTGAATTGTTGTTGATTTTCTTTAAGGGAGTTTATTTGAGTGTTAAGAGATTTTTCTGCAATTCTGCTGACTTCTTGTCCCGATTTTTTGCTTTCTTCAAATGCTTCTCTTGCAAGTTGATAATTTTTTTCAGAAATAGAATTAGAACGTCTTGCTTCTTGTACGGCATCAATCGCAATTTTTGTTGAACTAGTAGCTTCTTTAAAAAGCAAGTAAGTAAAAACAGCCAACACTATATTGACAATGAGTCCAAAAGTTGCAATTTTGTCTGCTGTCGCAATTTTAGTTTTTTTTGTTCTTTCAATGACAGCTTCAGGGTTTATAGTCTCTATGGGTTGTGTCTGTTGCTGGGTGTCTGTGGTACTTACCTTCTCATGTGGAACTGCATCAACCTTATTTCCGACTGCTTCTATTTGAATGTCAGGCAAAGGTTTTTCTACTTTGTCAAGATTATTTTCTGGTTGTAGTTGTTTTATCTCCTCCACTATTATTCTGATATTTTAATAGAAATAAAATAAAGTCGCAGGGTGTGTCAATTGGTTACATACAACACTAATATTTTCGCTATTTTACGCAACATTGCTCAATTATCAAAGCTTGTGAATCAATATTTCAACAGCAGCCATTTTTATTGTTTGTTACGCCAAACCAACTTTCTAACAACCATGTACAAACCTTGATGATTGGTTGTACATGTCTGCACATGTATTTACAATTGCACCGTTCGTTTAGTGGCTGCACTTATCCGTGCCGCTTCGAGTATTTCCATCACCAGCAGATTATTTTCAAGCGATGAAAGATCATGTAACGGCGGCTGTCAGTTTCTTTTGAATAACGGCCGCAAAAAACGCAAACGGATCATGATACGGTGTTTTCATTTCAGGCAATACCAGTACTTCTTCTGTATAGTCATCATATCCTTTTGCTTCCCGTACACGAATTGTGTTACGATTGTCGGCATAGAGCACACCTGTTAAACCATACAGCTCCATATCTTTTCGTCCAATGGGCCAGTTCCACGATGCCTGGATCATAACCTGTACATCATTGTAGGTAACAATGATCGTTGCTTCATCTTCCACCAATGGATTGTTTTCCGCTTGCAGTTGCTGTGTAACAGCCGTTACTGATACAGGTCGTTTGCCTTTGAGCAACCAGGTGGCAAGGTTGGCACCATAGCAACCAAAATCCATCAACGCACCTCCCCCGTTTTGCACAGGATCGGTAAGCCAGTCGAGAAATTCGCTGTTGATACCAATTTTCTTTGGTCCACGATGTCCATCATGTACCACCAGTTTTCGCAAACTTCCAATGCGATCGTTGTGTAAAAGTTCGTTGGCTTTGTGATTCGAAGGATACCAACTGGTTTCATAATTCGTGAGCAGATGAATGCCGTGCTTTTTTGCCAGTGCTGCCATTTGTTGTGCATGATCAAGACTTACGGCCAATGGTTTTTCCACCATTACATGGATGCCTTTGGGTGCGGCAATCTGCACCACTTTTAAATGTTCATAAATGGTTCCGAAAGCTGCCACTGCTTCGGGTTTACACACTTCGATCATTTCTTCCATGGTATTGTACACCAGTTTCATGGAGAAGCCGTGTTGCTTTGCATAACGTTCGGCCAATGCACGGTTGGGTTCCACAATACCTACAATGGTAATATCTGTTTTATTTTCCCGTCCGAGTATCCAATGCACATGTGTATGCGTAAGACCAACCACGCCGATCCGCAACGGTTGTTCTGCTGCCAATGCGTACGACAGTCGGCAGTAAAATAAAAGAAGTAGCAAGCAATGTCTCATATACAAACGTGAATGATTGATCACTAAGTTACACATTGTGTTGAATGATGTGATGAATAAGTATTGAGTTGGGGGTGAGAAAAAAAAAACATTTCATCAATCTGTACGTTCCTGATCCAAGCGGCATTTTTCATCAATCACAAAAACACCCACAATTGCTTCCAGGTATTTTTCACTTCCATTCATCTGTATCATTCCGTTGAATGTAGCACCATTCAACGCTCCTGCATATTCGATGGCAGTACCTTGGTTAGAAAGGTTGTACTTGCACATATTCCATGTACTTCGTTTGAATAATTTCCATACGTTTACTTTTTTGAATAGAAAGTTTTGAGTTGTTGTAAGCGTACCTGTGATGATTCCGAACAATTCCGTTCCAAATCGGAAGAATCCGATCTCTTCTTGTGCCGGTTGCCTGTACAGAACATAATCGGGGCGAAAAAATGAACCCTCAACTTTAATCGTAAATGTGGTTTCGCCCATCTCAATAATAGCGTAACGTTTATTTGCATGCAATGTTCCTGAAAGCAACGTTGCAAATGGCTCGTTGTCTTTTAGAAATTGATAGGAATGACAGGCAAGTAACCATACCTTTTCTATTTGCAGATATTGGTCGCCTATTTCTGTTCCTTTCACTTGGATGATATGTTCCTGCATGTTATTCATTTGCTTTAGCAATCTCCGTTAGTTCTTCTTCACTGAGCCCTGCCCTTTGCAATACAGATAGTATGAACGCAGTTTTCCGTTTGGTATACTCTTCTCTGGTGATTACCTGTTCGTTGAGCAACGATAATTTTATTTTCGAATACTGCTCAACGAGTTCCTGGTTTTGAAACAGCGCATCACGAAAAAGCAAATGATTTTTCAACGCCAGACTATCGGCGAAACAAACATAAAGATGATACCTCTGCCATAGCTGTTGTGTTGCGGCGATAGGTGTAAACGCAGTTTGTTGCCGGAAAGCAAAACGTCCTGCAATTCCCTGTTCACCTTTATTGACATATCCGATGTGTTCGAGAATTGTTGTTATCTGCTCCAGCATTGTTTTGTTGTGGAGGATAATATCAATATCCAGCACCGGCTTTGCACACAACCCGTTAATGGAAGTGCTGCCAACATGTTGGATATCGATTTCAAAACTTTTCAGTTCGTTGCTGAGCAACTGCGTTAGTTGTTCAAATTCTGTTTTCCAATTGGGATTGTATGGTTGGATGAGATCGGTCATAGAGTTATTTTACAATCCAATTTACTGCAAGGGATTCGCCGTAGTTCACTTCTGTACTAACGTCAAAACGATTGCAACAAACCCACCGGAGAAAAACTGCTGTCTGCTTATTGCAAAAATCACGGCTCCATTACCATATTTTATACAGCACATAGTTTTTTAACTGGTACATCGAAAGGGCTGTTTGAGCCGATACAGAAATTTCAATACCGGGCAGGAGGTCTTCTTTTTTCGTTTCGGTAAACGCCATCGACTGTCCGCACACAATAAACTTTACGCCCAGTTTTTTCATTTGTTCAATCAACTGTACATTGGGATTATCCTTCTTGTATTTTTTTTGATACGCTGCATTTGATTTCACAGTGTTAAGAGCGGCTGAATGAATGACCACCACCGGCAAAATACGTTTCACCGGAATACCGCCTGCTGCATGAAGATTTAAACGCCGGGCAATTTCAGACAAGCCGTAACTCAATTCGTGCGATGCAGAGTCAGGATTATTTTCAACAAAATCAAACAGTAATTTATAATCCATATTCGGATCGGGTATTTCGGATACATTGGCAACCGGTGCCACTCCGCTGTTTTCGCCTGCATTCAATAAGGGGTACATCGACGTTGCCGACAGCTTTTCCCATTTTACATTTTGAAGATGTTCTTTTTCCAGTTTGGCGGAATCGGCTGCAAATTTCTCCTGCAATACTTTCATTTTTGCCATACGCATACTGTCGCTCTTTGCAGACTGTGCGGTTGCGTCGGGTACTAAAGAGGCGAAAAACAGGAGAAGAAACAAATGCTTCATCATGGTGGTTGATTTTGGTTTTAGAATGTGTGGAATTTAAATGTACTGTTTTTATTACAGGATTTGCAGTTGTGTTGCAGCAGACATTTGTAAAACGAAGAAAGCCTCCTGTTGGGAGACTTTCTTCGTTTTGTAGTATTCCGGATAGATTGTTCCTGAAATAGAATTATTGTGTAGGCTTGCTGTTTAACGGTGCTCCAACTGCAATATCGCAACGGTGCCCGGGTTGTCCATGTGCAGGGTTCATACCCGCCTGGCTGCCCGATGATGCCGGCATAACCGGAGCCGGTGCAGGATTTACAACTGCTGGCGGCGGTGTAGCCGACCCTCCCTGCGCAGGTGCACTGTTTAACGGAGCACCTACCTGTATATCGCAACGATGACCCGGCTGCCCATGAGCAGGGTTCAAACCAGCTTGTGAAGTGGCAGGTGCAGTTGGTTGTGTTGTACTATTGTTTGCAGGAGGCGCTGTTGTGGCCGGTGCGGTTGAATTTCCTTCCTCAATGCCGTTGCTGCAGGCAGCAAACACAGAAAGTAACAGCAGCGCAGATAAACGTTTATACTTGTTCATGTAATGATTGTAATTGAATGAGCCTGTAAATTACGCAAGTTTTGGCAAAGGGGCGCTGTTGTATCATATTGAAATCAAAACCTCCTGTTGCAGTTGTGTTATTTATTTTGTGCCGCAAGTGCAAACAACTCCTCCCACATGATATCAATGCCGGATGCAAAAACCAAATTCGGCGATGCGTTGGTTACGATCCAGCTTCCCTCTGCAATTTCTTCGTCCAGTTGCTGCACATCCCAGCCACAATAACCAATGTACAGTTTCACATCGTTGATGGAAAGTGTACCGCTGTTCACCAATTGTACAGCCGTTTTAAAATCGCCGTTCATATACACATTGCTGCCGATCAATTCGCCTCCTTCAATAAAGGCAGGTTTGCGATGCATGAAATAAATATTCTCCATTTGTGACGGCCCACCAATATAAAGGGGAATCGGTAATGCATGCTTAAATTCTTCCAGTTCATTAAATCGTCGGTTGAACGGTTGATTGATGATATAACCAATGGTTCCTTTTTCGTTGTGCTCGGTTATTACGATCACTGCTTTTTCAAAATTGGTATCGTTGAGTAAAGTTGTGCTGATAAGGATAGTACCGGTTTGTATAGTCATTTGTAACAATTGTTTGAAAGATCAGTTTTTTACTGCTGTTTTATAAATGCGTTCAAGCATGGCAAACAAATCCGGATGCCTTGCTGCTAATAATGCAGGCTGTTCAAAAAAGTATTCGGAAATAACAGCAAAAAATTCCACTGTATTTGTTGCACCATACATGTCAATGTCGGTTGCGCCTGTTTTCATTTGGCTTATGGTTGTTTCCATCAGACTTTTCCATTGAGCGGTGTACGTTCGTTCGAGAATTATTTCGGGCACACCATCCATGGTTCCATCCATTTTATCAATGAGGTGTACAAACTCATGGATGGCTGTATTTCGTGCATCGTTGTTATTGATAAATCCCTGGCGCAGTTGCCATTTGGTCAATACCATTACATGCTGCAATGCGCCGTTGCCCACCATACCGGCATAATAACGATCATCGCCTTGCTGATCAAATTCGTGATTGAAAGCACCGGGATACAGTAACACTTCATGCAGGTTGATGTATTGCCAATCGGGAATATGATAGACAGGAATAATGGCACCGGCTGCAATAAAGATGCGATCCATGGCTTCCACCTCTGCTTTTACCCCGGTAATTTTTACAGCAGCCAGAAATTCTTCCACCCGTTTTTCAAACGCATCTTTTCCTGCTTCATCAAGCTGGCGATAAAACAGTACATAATCATGCAGCAACTCTTTGTAATTATCCGGTAACTGGCTTTGATGTTTTGTGCGCCGGATACGGAAGGCAATTAAAATGGTCAATACCAGTAACACAAGCACAATCAATATCTGAAATACTACAACCATGAAGCGGTAAAGTTAAAGCTTCTTTGCGGAGTGTTTGTTTTGGTTGGGGGGTGGTATCAGCTTTTTTCTTTCGCAGGCTTTTACCCAAAATACGTTTATACAAAAAAAGCCTCTGCTGTAAAAGCAGAGGCTGTATCGTCTATAATTACGTTTCGTTTATTTTGATGACTGAATAAACAATTGTATCTGTTCTTCTCTCCCTTGTAATTTCAGGTAATACAAACCGGATGGCAATGCTGACACATTAACTGTAGTCACCTGTTGTGTAAGCAACCCCTGCTTCACCACCTGCCCATATGTATTCATCAGATGAAAGCTTGTTTTTTCGGTGATGCCGGTTACATGCATGATGTCTTGTACCGGATTGGGATACACCCGTACAACTGAAACAGCAGCCGGGCTGCACTGAACTGTTACAACCGAGGAAATGGTTTCTTTCCCATTGTAATCTACCTGCCGTAAACGATAATATTGTTTGGCACCTGTACTTTCTTCACTGTACCTGTACGTTTGCTGAGCAGTTGAACTGCCGGCTCCTTTTATTTGAGCAACGGCTTTCCAGGTTTGTGCGTTGTTGCTGCGCTCCACTATAAAATGACTGTTGTTTTCTTCGCTCCCGGTTGTCCATTCAAGTAATGTATTTTTATTATTGCAAGTAGCTGTAAAATTTGTAAGTGTTACCGGTAATGTAGAGGTACCATTAATGGTATACGCTCTGCCTGCACCCGGCCAAACGGTATTGTTATCATTTGAAGTTGCAATATTGGATGTGTGAGTAGCAGTGCTGATACTCATAAAATCAGACACCCCATTTGTTAATGCTGCAACAGAAAACCCTCCATTAAAATTATTGCCATTTCCATACACAAACATGATGATATTGGATGTTTCAAACAACCATATTTGAAACCGCTTATCTGCTGTACCGGTATTTCCCAGGTAAGAAAGGAAGTAATCAACTATCAGTTTCCTGCTTCCTGCGGCGCCGGTTACCTGATATTGAACAAACCCATCGGCATCTGTATAATTATCGTCCCAATAAGGAACCAGATAAGGACCCGTAAGATTTCCAATTACATTGTTATAATCAGTTACGGCAGAACCTCCAAACCGAAAAAGTCCGTTGGATGTAACAGAGAAATTGGTGTAATTGGTGCCCCCAAAGTTGAACGTGAATCCGATGTTGGTTAAAGACGAAACATCATCATCTAAAAACGAAGTCAGCAAATTGGTAAAACTGCCTCCTGTTTCGAGAGTGTTACCGGTTGTAGATCCAAAGCTGTACATGTTTACCTGGGCACGAACATGAACGGTAACGGATGCAGAAAGAAGAACGAATAAAAAAAGTTTTTTTGAAATTGACGACAACTGCTGGCAATACTTGTTAAGTTTATTACCTGTTGAAAAAGAAAAAGGTTGCATTAGGATTGGAGTTTAAAGATGTAAGAATAGATTATGAATATGGGTTACGGGTGCATGAAGTTGTATGAATTGATATTTCTGTTTTCACTACGGTAAAACAGTGAGCAGTAAAAAATGGTTTTTTAACTCTTTGAAAAAAATGAGCATTAGTCATTGGATATTGGCTTTAGAAATAATCAGATAGTCAAAACTAATTTACTCATCAATACAATCAAACAGCTACGGCCGTGTATTTCAATATTTACAGGTGCTGAATGCAATTATTTTCCGGAATTAAGAGTTTGTGCGTAGAGGCAGTTCGGTAATTTTTCTTCATGCTGTTACTGAAGTACTACACAAATTGTAATGAGCGTTGTCAACTTCAATAAATCTGTTTTCAATTAACATCGTATTATTATCAGGTGATTGTTGTTTACATAATTCAGGTTTTACTTCATTAAAAAACGTCTTCATCAGAAGACGTTTTTTAAAATGAGAGCAACCGGTTTTTTGAATCATCCAACGATCCGCTTGTCTTTCGCTACAAATTTTGCAAATGCCAATAGCGCACCTGTTACCATGATATTGCGGAAGAAGTTGATCATTTCCAACTCCTGATCTCTGGCTATGTCCGTCATCATAGCTTCTGCACCTGATTCATAACCCATGGCCCGCGGCAGGTGAACCAGCAATGCCATTAAGATTACATACAATGCCATGAGCGAATAGGCTAGTTTATCGTATTTGCCTGCCACAGCACTTCCAATAAATAACAGTATACAAACCAACGTGAGGTAATTCCAGAAATAAGGGAATGGAAGGTAAGCTGGTACAAAGGAAGCGCCTGCATCCGGTTTGCCTGCATGTAAACCAACATACAATAAGAATGAAAGTGGGAAAATATATTTTCCTGCGTATAGAATTTTATCCATTGTAATAAATATTAGTTGGCAGGAAATGGAACGAGTGGTCGTATCTCAACCGAGCTTTCCGGATATTTCAAAATGGGGCAGGTCTTGCTCCACTCCTTTACTTCCTCCATGTTATCGGATTTGCAGATCAAAAATCCTGATACCAATACAGTATCGGTTTCTTTGTGAGGTCCGGGTCTTACTCCTCCTTTGTTCACTATGGAAGCATCGTAAAGTACAGGTGCGGTATGCACCAATTTTCCCTGCATAGCAATTGTACCGATCCACGATTGCCATTTGGGCATATCCTCAGCCATGTCTTGTGAAGTTGCGAGATAACCATTCGCAGCGCTTGCATTGCGGAATAATAACAAATACTCTGTCATTGCTTTAAAATTTTAATTGTGAAGAATGACGTAAAATTCAACAATCAATTTTTCGTGAATGATGACAAAAGTCGATGTTTTACAACCGGGCTTTTAAACGGCTAAAAACATCTTTATTGATGCCGAGATAAGAAGCAATGAGTTTACTGGACAAACGAGTAAGAAGTGTGGGCCGGTATTCCATCAACCACTGGATTCGCTCTAAGGCAGAAAGTGAAACAAAGCTGTTGATACGGTATACAGAATTTGCATAAGAAGCTTCCAGAATTTGTTTGTACACTTTATCGAACTGCGGTACCGTTTCCATAAGTGTTTGAAACGATTGTCTGTCAATCGCAAAAAGATCGCTGGGCTCAACCGCACGTATATTTTCAGCTGCAGGCTTACCACTTCCAAAGCTTACGAGTTCCGAACACCAATTGTCTTCCGTTACAAGATCACGTGTGGTTTCATTGAACTCTTTATCGTGTACGTACACCTGCAAACAGCCTTTCGCAATAAAGTAAACATATTTGCAGGTATCCCCTTGCTGTAAAAGTTGTTCGTTTCGTTTGGCTTGAATATGTTTAAAACAAGTCAGAACCTTGTCGAGATGATCAAGGTCATTCCCCAGCCGGTTGGTGATATGATTGCGTAAAACGTCGATCATTGATGGATTGCTAAAGGAATAAGTTACTGATGATTCGAGCTGAATGATAAATTATATACATCCGGCCAGATCAAAACTAACAACGCATTTCACAAATGGTTCAGTCCAATACAGCTTCCCGACTCTCCTAGTCTGCTTTCAAATCCTTCAATCTCGACTTTGCTTTGTTAAACACATTTCGGCCTTTATCAATACCACTGCGCAAACGCTTTTGTTCTTCTTCGGGTAAATGAATAAAGTCGTAACATTCCTTGCTGCAGGTGCCTTTCATTTTTTCTTTGCATTCATCGCATTGAATGAATAACAAATGACAGGCATCGTTGACGCAGTTAACGTGTGTATCGGCAGGTTTGCCGCATTGGTGACATTTGGAAATGATCTCTTCTGTTACACGTTCGCCCAACCGCTGATCAAAGACAAAATTCTTTCCGTGAAATTTATTGTCGAGTCCTTTTTCTTTTACCTGGTTTACATAGTTGATGATGCCGCCTTCGAGATGAAATACATTTTTAAATCCTTTGTGCAGCATATAAGCGCTTGCTTTTTCACAACGGATGCCACCGGTGCAATACATGATAATATTTTTATCCTTGTCTGCATCCATCATGTCGGCTGCCATGGGTAACTGCTCCCGGAATGTATCGCTGGGTATTTCAATGGCTGTTTCAAAATGCCCTACTTCAAATTCATAATGATTACGCATATCAATCACCACCGTATCTGGATCATTGGTGAGTTGATTAAATTGTTCTGCATTTACATAACGTCCACGGTTGGCCATATCAAAATCAGGATCATCAATACCATCGGCTACAATTTTGGTCCGCACTTTTATATCGAGCACATAAAAACTTTTACCATCATCATCTACTGCCACATTCAACCGCAAACCATTGAGTGGTTCAATGGCATAGAGATAACTTGCGAAACGCATCCATATTTGCAGCAGGCAAACTGATCTGCGCATTAATGCCTTCGTGCGCCAGGTAGATGCGCCCCATTACACCGAGTGCTGTAAAATCTTTGTACAACTGATCACGAAACAGCTTCGGTTCGTCGATCTTGAAATAGCAATAAAAGGAAATGGTGGTGCGGGGAGTAGGATCGTTCAGAATACGCTCCTTTAGCTCCTTGCGGGAGATGCGGTTGTGTAAGACGGCCATGTGTTGAATTTTAGTTCAGTAAATCAGCTTTGAACCCCAATTGCAGGTTGGGCAAAATCCGAAAGCGTGGCAAAGATAAAAAAAGAAACAATTGGGAAGGAACAAGGCACAAGAACCAGAAGGTACAAGGCTGAAGGCACATGAAAGAAAGAAATCAGATTGAATATTTTTCACCGAAATGATCATACCATAAACAATCGTCCATGGACTATTGACCATTGACTGTCGACCATTCACCTACTCATTCCCTCCTCCGCCACCAATATTAAACGTAGTACCAAACCTTATTTCGGTACGTGGTTTACTTCCTTGTGTGTAACCGGTTACAATATCTACACTAAAAAAGCGAAAGATATTTTCAAAACCGGCATGCCATTCTGCATAGGTTTGATCGGGCAACCAAAGTACCGACGCACCGGCCACCAAATGCCAGTTGAGTTTTTTGATACCGGGAATTTTGTTGGTTAAAAACCCATTAAAATGATGTTCCGTAAAAACAGCTGTATAGAAATCGGCTGCGTTACTGAAACGATAATACTGCGGCAACTGAAACGTGGTTAAAAAATCGGTGGAGAGTAACAGACGATTGCCGGGAAAATGTTTCATGTCCTGTATAAACAATGATCGGCTGTTTGTAAAGCCGCCTGTCTGCACACGGTAATTAAAACGGCCGAGCAATTTCAAATTCAGATTATCACGCATAGAAAGCTGCCACTTATCGTAATCTACATCACTGCCCAGAAAATCTGCAATGCCTTTTGTGTATTGCATGCTGAATGTTGGCCACTTACTGCCAACATTTATGGTTCGATCAGGGAACTCCACATACTTTGCACCGGGCTGAAAATTTACACCCAATGTAAATATGGTTGCCTGATGCGCAGTAAAACTTTGTGTTTGTAATTCGATGGGATAATTCGGACGATACTCCCGTTCGCTCCGTTTGTTCCATGAATAGTCAGTTGTATTTTCCAACGGATGCCGATCCTGATACTGCAGGTTTGCCGTTACCGTTAGTCCGTTTCCAACTCCCTTTGAGAAATTGATACGGGCATAGTTGGCAAGATAAAGTTTCAGAAAATTATTTTTGTACAGGAGCGACGAAATCGTATTCGATAAGGGCAATATCGGCTCATCGTTATTCAGTTGAAACGGACGCTTACCGCCGCTGATACTTACCGAAGAAAAGAAACGTGTACCAAAATTATAACGGGCTGTACCCCATGCATAAAGCTGTTTGGTATTAACAGCATAACGAAGATGTGGGATCAATGTAAGATTTTTACGATCAGTAAATTCTTTACGGATGTTAACGGGCAGATCAAATGCTACCCCCTCTACCGTATTGAAGCTTACAAAGCTCAATAAGCCCGGCACACTGTAACTGATTTTTTTACGCTGTCTGTTATACGTTTTACCGGTATAAATATGACTTATCTTAAACTTATTATTTGCCGCATCGATCGAATCAAGATAAGCAGGATCTTTTCGTAACTGCTCCAAACTGTCTTTCTTGATATAGTCAATTTGCTCTGCATTGGTTAATGCTAACGGACGGATACTATCCCAATACTCAATTGATTTTTTATTACTTCCCTTTTCATATTTGAGAATGGTATTGTCAAAATACTTCTTATCAAACACCGGCTCTGTGTTAAAGTTGCGGTACACATTAGCGAAACTTCCATACGCATCGAAGCCCAACAACTTTACAGCCGGATACAAAATTTGACTTTGCACCACCCAATGCTTCACCGCAATTTTTTGATAGAGTTGTTCAATACGAAGTGTGTCGGCAAAATTCATCTGACTTTGTTTGGTAAGCTTCAATTCCAAACTATGGATGCGCCATTCATCTTCCACAATATTAATATAACCGGTAAAACAGGGTTCATATCCTCGCTTGGCAATTACCTGTATTTTATTGATGAGTTGTCCATCTTCACTGAATGCCCCTTCATATTTATACTTGTAGAAGTACAATGCATTTTCTGCAATGGGCGAAATAAACCCTCTTGGATTGAGTGAATTACTGATCTGTACATTATTATCGTAAAACGAAAAGAAACGGGCACCTGCAAAACCAAAACCATCACTTTGTCCGCTCACTCTTGTACTCAGCACATCTACTTTTACTTTGTTGGGTTCATCAACCGAAAGCTTTGAAATAGTTTCGGATAGATACAGCATTTTTTGTTTACTGGTATCGCCATCTTCAAAATCCACTTTTTGCCCCATGAAACTTTTCGGAAAATCACGCAGGCTCATGGTACCCTTGCTGTACACTTCACATTCGTAACTCTTTATTTCGTTGAGATGTTCTTTGCGTTTTTTGATCGCATTGCGAATGATGGCATAGGCAGGATCTTCAGCACCTGCTTTCACCACCACTTCACTTAAGCTGACTGATTGCTCCTTCAACACGAAATTCACCTGAACATCTTCATTGGTTATAGTGATCGATTTTTCCAGGCGCTCAAAACCTACATGCCTGCAAATAATAGTGTATGTACCTGCAGGTAATTGCAGAAAGTAAACCCCTTCGTTATTAGCTGATGTTGCTTCTTTTGAACCTTTGATGGTAATGGATGAATAAGGCAGCGGCTCACCATTTTGATTGGTAACTCTACCGTTAATTTTTCCGGCTATTGATGAAAATGTAGTAAAGCAAATAAATAGAAAGCAAAACAAGATGCGCATGAGGAGCGAAAGTAGGCCGACTTCAGTTAGAAAAAAACTAATTATTTTTCCTGCGATCAATAAAATACTGATTTAATCATTATTTTTAATCGGTATAAACCTGAAACACTTTATAACTGCATTTTATGAGAGTTCTGCTCACCCTTGTTCTATTCGTTTCTACATATTCCCTCTCGGCACAATGGCGCAATGTCTACTCTTCTGTTGACTCATTTTCCTCTGCGAAAGACGCATCTTTTTTAACTCAATCCGAAGGCTTTATAGTTAGCAATAAATGGGTTGGTTATACAATGGATACAGGTCACACAATTCAGAAAAAATTTGTATCATCAAGCAATATTGATTATTCAGGATTTAATGTATCACTACCATTTGGGTTTTATGTTGAAGCAGTAAAAGCATTTAGTAAGGACACATTGGTTATAGGAGGCCATTTTGGTTTCGAACCCGCAATATTAAGGAGCGTAGACCAAGGCACTTCCTGGAAGATTGTTTATCATAAAAGACTTTTACAAACACTTGAAACTGTATCATTCACATTTAGCTTTCCCGAAGGTAACCAAACAGGCTATGCCCGACATGGTTATGAGATATTAAAAACAAGCAATAAGGGCCAATCCTGGCAGGTCTCATACCAACAATCAACAGATGACCTCAGTGACATTTCGTTCATCAGCAATAATGTTGGCTTTGCAATTGCGTCGCAGAAATTACTAAAAACCATTAATGGCGGCACGAACTGGACAACTATTAGTCTTGCTTTTGAAGCTGCCTCTATCTCAGTTTTAAATGATCAGAAACTTTATATTTCTGAGATTTCTGGCGATTTTTATTATTCCGAAAATGCCGGTTCCAGCTGGATTCAATCAAATTCAGAAGCCACACGCCAGATACTAAAACACATCTGGTTTATCAATGATTCAACAGGTTACGGCGCAGGGTTGGCAATTTTTCAAACTCGGAATAAAGGAAAAAGCTGGGAACCTATGCCTGCAAGCACCCTTTCTCCTGAGCAACTAGTTCTTAACTTCTATTTCTTTAATTCTTCTCAGGCATTAGGCTTGGGATTTACAGATCAAGTTTGGCTTACCACAAATGGCGGAGGCATATCGAAACCAAAGGCTTTCTTTGAAGCAAACACTACAAAAGTTTGTTCTAGTAATATCGTTGAGCTAATCAATAAAAGTCATGAAGGATATATATACAAATGGTATCGGAATGGAGTCCTTTTCTCAACTTCATACAATAGCTCTTACACAATAACAACAGGTATAGATACAATAAAATTAGTTATTGATAAAAGTGGGATCACTGACACTTTAAGCAAAATAATTTATGCCAAGGGAAAAGGATCTCTGCAATTAAATAGCAAACCCAGAAAAGACACTGTTTGCAGCAACTCTTACATATCGTTTGATATCTTTAATAGTAATCCTGATATCTCATATCAGGTTAGCAGGAGTGGCGCAGCTTACTACCCCTCCTCAAATGGTAATGGAGGAACTTTAACATTAAACTATTCCACCCCTTCACGGGAAGAATCAACAACAACCTTCCTTGTAATTGCACTTGCGAATACCGGATGTGGAATTCAAATAGACAGTCAGTTTCATCAAGTCACAATAGTTAACACGTTCCCTGATGTAAACGTATTGTTTGACACAGTTTGCACACAAAAACAATTTAGTATACCTGTAGCTAACAGCCGACCTGATTATTTATATTGGATTGATACAAGTTTTGAAAAAGTAACAGGAAACGGGAACACAATTCTACTGCCTCACAAAGCACTTAACATTGATTATAATGGTTACACACTTGCTACCGTTACAACAGATCTTTATATTGAGCATAAAACAATAGGTTGCAAAGTAAACTACCCAATTGTGGAAGCAAAGGCCAAAGGAAGGCGATCGTACGCATCATTTTCTACTTTACAAAACGAGCTCTTTACAGGAGACACGTTAAAAATCTCAAATCAGAGCCAGGAAGCATATGCATCAATCTGGGAATTCTCTGACGCAGGAACTAGTATTTCTGTTACCGGAAATAACCCGTCTACTATTTATTTTAACACCGAAGGAAACAAAAAACTAAATCTTTCTGCAATAACGAAAGAGGGTTGTGTTGATAAAATGGACTTAACTGTCGAAGTCTTTAAAAGAGACGTTGATGTCACAAACGGTAAAATATGCCCGTCTGGAACAACCACGAATGCCGTCGACAGTATCAAAGGGAAACAGTATTATGTAACAAGATCAATCACAGAAGATAAATACGGAAGTAGAATCATTGCCGGTGGTTATACAGATATTGGATACTTTTCTAACCCTAGAGGAAATGAAGGTTTTTTTATTACAAAAATTGCAAAGAATGGGACGAAGTTATGGTCAATTAGATCGATCACACCTTTATATAACAGAAGTGAATACAGTATTATTGAACAAGTAATTCCGGTCGACAATGGGTATACCTATGTACTGGGGCATTTTATGGGAAGCCCCGGTGGTCCACGAACGAATTATATTGAAACTACAAATAATGATACGATATATGTTCCTGCTGCCTGTGTTTTTATTATGAAACTATCCCCTAACGGGAAAATTCTTTGGACAAAAACATTTCACAATGACAATAATGTATTTTACAACAGGGGGCATTTGCTAAAGGGCGTAAATGATGATTTGTATTTAGTTACTTACAAGAATACAGGCTATTCATTATTTAGCGGTGAAGACTTCTTATTGCCAAGCTTGACAGAAGAAAGCGGCTGTATTATTCATATGAACAGAGACGGGAAAATTCTCAGAAAACGAATGTTTCCAATTTATTTCGAAAGCTTTCTTTATTCCCCAAGGGCTGGAAATTATGACGACTTTCCCGAGCCAATATGGCAAACAAATGGACACTTTGCTTTTTACGGAACTCTCAACACTAAGCAGATGTCATCAAAATCAATTGATGATTTTCCGATCCCTTTCGATATAGAAAAGATTAATTCAGCTTTGCTTTTCTTTGATACATCCAGTTTTAAATTCACATCAATAAAACCTATTTATAAATCACGAGCAGGCTTGCAAAAAGAGATTGACGTTGAAGCATTCACTATTGACTCGGCCGGAAACTACTACGCATCACACACTGACGTTCAAAGCGAGATGAGTACTGCTATAACTGATCAGGTAAAATATAAGAACTTTCTCTCTTCCTTCGACTCTACGGGAACTATTCGTTGGGTAAGAAAAATTGAAGGATTAATTCCAAGAAAAATACTAATAGCAGACAATAAATTAAAAATTGGCGGAACAAATTATTTTTCACCATATAAAACTGGCTATGCCTATCCTTTTGAAACAATGTCTTCTAATTCTGATAGTTTAAAGAAAATCACTTTTTTTAGTAGTGTTGATTCCTATACAGGTACAGGTGTAAAAGGATTAGGGTCGATCGATCTGATAACTGCAACATTAAACTTAACGAATGGAGAGCTAATTGATCTTTTACACTTAGGTACATCAAGAGAAGATGAAGCAATTACAATAAACAAAGGCTATGGCGATCAGTTATGGCTGGCCGGTACAGTAGGAGTAAATTTTCTTGATTTAGGATCAAATGAAACAGAAGATACCAGTACAAAAGTTTACACATATAAAATACCATTAAATTCAAATTGCAACAGCCAGTATGATGATCAGAAAAAGTTCTTAGAACTTGATATGGAGCCGGAAAGCTATAATTGTATTGACAGTCTTTTCAGAATTGTTTGGAGCAGTGCGGCTGTTGACAAAGTAAATATTTACTATCGTTCATATGGAAGCAATACTTATAGTTTATTGGCAAAAGATGTACCGGCCTCGCAAGGTGAATATTTTATAAACCCTGAAACCTTCAATATTACAGGGAATGTTTATTTCAAAATAGAAGCAGTACCAGAAAATCTCTCCGACACTACCTATCTTTCTATCTATAAAAAAGGGAAAACTACTTTAACAATTAATGCCTCACAAATTAAGTTTTGCAGAGGAACTATTATTACCATTACCGCAACTCCTGAAAATGCCGACGACGCACCCATATATCAGTGGTTAGTAAATGATCAAGACACCTATCACTCGGGAAATACGTTTACTAGTGATCAATTTAGAGATCAATGGAAAGTACAAGTAATTATGTTTACAAAATCAGCGTGCCGCCCCGGGAACTGGGTAGCAAGCAATGCCATTTTCTTTTCCGTGGGAGAAACGTTTACTTCAGTTGTGTTGTCCGGCAATACAACAATTAATGCAGGAACAACATCGTTGATTACAACAGACGTTTATAATGGAGGCAATACACCACAATTTCAATGGCAAGACAGCACATCAACTCACGGATGGCAAAATATTTTAAATGCAACAGGAGCAACTATAAATTACAAAGCATTAACCACTGGCGATAAGTTAAGATGCATTTTAACAAGTGCTGCTGAGTGTGCCAACCCTTCTTCGGTTAACAGTAAACCTCTCACGTTTACGGTAAATCATGTTACTGCTGTCAATAACATAAGCAATAATAAAAACATACTTGTATACCCTAATCCTGTAAAAGCTATTCTAATAGTTGATTCATTGGCGTTGTCACATAAATGGGAAAAATTAGATATCGTCAATATTACAGGTGCTGTTGTTGTTTCGGAAATCAATGTGAAACATCAAACAAAAGTCACTATTCCGGTTTTAGCTCTCGCAAACGGCATTTACTTGATCCGATTGACAAATAAGAATGGCAAAAAAGGATACTATCGATTTATAAAACAATAAAGAATCGTCTACTTACTAATTCTTAGAAAAGATCCACTCAACGCAGCAAAGCCTCCCACCAGCGCTGCTACCAAACCGGTTACACTCATGATCAGTGCATGTGAATGTGATTTAAACAACAGTTCTGCGATCTTCATCGAAAGAATATGTTGGTTTTCCATGTCGATGTACAACGCCAATACCACCCACAACACAAACAGGGAGAGAAAACCTGCCAGAAAAGCTTTCATTGGTTTTTGTGGAATGACCACTGCAACAACAAAGGCAGCAAGAGCAATGCTCCACCAGGGAAAATAAAATCCGGCAGCATAACTTAAAAGGGCTGTGAGAATAAAGGCAACTATAAATTTCATATTCGTTTTGTTTGTGTTGATACCATTGTTGGTCGCCTGACCAACAAAACCAATTATGCTTTTTATGCCCCGGTTGCTGTCCTCACCAACCGGAAAAAAATTATCTATGCTTTCTTAAATGTCATTGTCCATTTTACATTCTTACTCTTCTCCTCACCTTTCTTCATCATCCATGCTTTGTAATAATTGCCGGCCGCCCATGTGTCAATAAAATTATCGTAGTACTTACTGCCGGGGTTTCCGCTTTGTCCGCCTGGATACACCACATACGCTTCAGTTTCGTTGGTCAAATGAACGATCATGCGCCAGCTCGGCCCATGACTATGTTGTGTGGCATTGATGATATGCCGCCCACCTCCAACCTGCAATCCTTTTCGTGCAAACGGCATCACGGCGTCTTTTAACATGTGATACACGGTTGTGTTTTTATGTGCTGCCCATGTAAGCGTGTTTTCCTTTTCCATTTGCAACAGTTCGGGTGTAGCTGCCTTTAAAGAAGCTGCAAACAGTTCGAAAATGGTTTCTTTGTTGGGCGTACGTAGATCATCAATAAATACAAAGAGCGAATCTTTCGTCAATGCATCAGCCAATGTAAATTCAGATGGCCAATTGTAAACAATCGAATCCTGCTGCGTTAATTCATCGTACCATACCTTGGTTTCCAAACTATCGTACCAAACCTGGAACACGGTTGCTGCTTTTGAATCAATGCTGTTCTGCATGTCCCATGTTTTGATCATGCTGAAGAAACGTTTCTCATCTGCACCCAACTCAGCTTCGTTGGTATATTTCAACATCAGCTTGGTGACTACTTCAGCCAATGGATTATAGTTCACTGCCTGTAACCGCTTCATATCATCGGGTGTAATATTATTCATGAAAGCCAACCGTTTGTTGATTTCCGAACCACGGTACACATCATAACCACCGGGAATAAAATACGGATAGGTTCCATCAACCGGACGTTGATTGGCGCTGCTTACAAAACCACGTTCCGGATTTACCTGATGCGGATTTTCATTGAGCGGAATAATTCCCTGCCACATATAACTGCTGTCCTGCCCCGGCATTACATACAAGCCCTGCCGGTTCCAGCGTAATGGAAAATGCCCTTGTTGCCAAATAGCAATGTCGCCACGCTTACTGGCAAAGATCATGTTCTGTGCAGGCACGGTGAAGTATTGGATCGCCTGATAATAATCGTCGTAATTCTTTGCACGGTCGAGATAATGCCACATCAACAATTCGTTACTGGGATCATGAGCAATCCATCGTGTAGCAATGGCTTTGTTATTGGTGAGTGGTGTAGAAAAATCTTCATCGTACGTTACAGGACCAAACACAGTGTACGAAACAGTATCCAACACCGTTGCCCTTCCTTTGATCCTGATTTCTTCCACCCGTTGTGGTGCATCTTTCCATTCGTTGTTGAACCAGTATTGTTTTTTGGTTTCATCTTTAAACTTGATCTCGTAAAAATCACGCACATCTCTTCCTGCATTGGTAAAACCAAATGCAATACTGTCGTTAAACCCAATTACAACACCGGGTATGCCGGGAAATGAAACACCATAGGCATTCATGTTGTTAGTGGTAATTTGCATTTCGTACCAGATGGCTGGTAAACTCAATTCCAGATGCGGATCATTACTGAGTATTGGTACTCCGCTTTTAGTTTTTGTACCACTCACAGCCCAGTTGTTGCTGCCATTATCTTTCGACGGTTGATCCATCATGGCCACTTTCAATGCGGAGTCTTTTTGTTGCAGATACAATGAATCAACACTGGCCGGTGCAATGGCCATGGCACCAGGTTTATCGAACACTGTTCCTTTTGGCACAATGGGATCTAATGAATCCTGCAATTGCGGATAGAGAATTTCGATCTCATCATCTGAAAAAACTTTTTTCAATGCAGTTAGCGGAAGATCATCAGCCGAAAAAGCAAGTGTCTTCGTCATTTGTTTGATGAAGAGCGCCGTTTTGAGGTTACTCCATTTTTCCGGTTGATAGCCCAGTATTTTGTATTCGATCGGTAATTCACTTTTACTGAGTGTTTCAATATAGGCGTTGATTCCTTTGGTATAATTATCCACCGATAGTTTGGTAAACTCATTCGCTTCCATTTCCTTCAGCATGTTCTCTGCTGCAAACAGCATCCCGATACGACGTTGCTCTTTATCGAAATTGATGGCACGTTCGCCAATGATCTCACTGATTCGTCCTGCAGCAGCATGTGTTGAAAATTCCATTTGCCATAAACGGAATTTTGCATGCAGATAACCTTGAATAAAATATGCATCTGCATCGTTGTCTGCTACCACATGCGGCACCAATCGCTCATCAAAATATACACTGGCAGTACCGTTAAGCTGCGGAAAGCTGAGTTCCTCATTAAAATCATGTGCTGCTTTTTCTGCATTTTGCCAAAAGCCATGTTGCGGACTTAAGAATTCACCCAATGCAGGTGCCGGACCAATTCTTGTGTTCAATACATAAACAAGACCGATGGTGATGGCAGCGGAAAGAAGAAATGGGATCAATCGCATAATGAATGGGTATGAAAGTGGAAATTAAACAAAAAAGAATTGCCCCACAAGGATTGTGTGTTCAGGGTTTGTGTAAAGGGTTGCCAGCCTTGTTAACTTACAGTATGAACACATTCAATCGACATAAAGGTTGGCAACCTTGTTCTTTCATCCGCATACCCGTTTTGAGGTATTGCTTCTTGTTTTATTTTTCCTTCATTTTGCTGTATCAAATCATCAGCACATTACATCTTTTTTATAGTGGTCCTTGGCTGATCAATGATGAACACCTTCATCAACGTCTGGTTTTTTAAAGTAAGCTGGCTCTCTTATCCAAGAGAGCCTTTATTTTTGCTGTATGGAACAGGATTCAATTGATGTAAAAAATATACTCGGCTTACAACTGCCAACCGATCCACGCTGGGTTGATTTAACGGAACTTTCATTGGAAGAAATTTTAACCGACCATGCGTATTGTGAGCAAAAAGCAGCTACTACCTGTATTACATTGATTCAACGTTACAGTCAATACGAATTACTGATAACCGAACTGGCGCCAATCGTTACAGAAGAATGGGGACATTTCCGTGCGGTGTTGGCAGAGTTACACAAACGTGGTTTAAAACTCGGCCGTCAACGAAAAGATGTGTACGTGAATGAACTGATCGGTTTTCAAATCAAAGGCGGACATCCGGATGATCGTTTTCTGGATGACATGTTAACGATGGCATTGATTGAAGCACGAAGCTGCGAACGGTTTAAACGTTTGAGTGAAGGGTTGGATGATGACTACATGCGCAAGTTCTATCGTAAGTTTATGGAAAGCGAAGCCGGGCATTATACATTGTTTATTACGATGGCGGAACATTATCTCCCCAAAAAGAAAGTGCGTGACCGTTGGAAAGAATGGCTGGCCTTTGAAAAAGAGTTGATGAACCGTATGGAAATACGTGGCGACAGAATTCATTAGAAATTTGAATAGGGTTGCCAACCTTCGGAGGTTTTTGAAACCCCGGAGATTCGTCTTACTCCAGCGCCGACGAAAAAAGGGTAACATTTTCATGTTACCCTGTAAATAGGAAGAGTTCTTTAACATAGGGTGTTTGTATGATTAGAAACGGCCACGTTTACGATCTCTGCGGTCTTCTTTCCGGTCACGAACATCTTCTCTGCGATCACGCTTATCTTCTTTACGATCTCTTACATCTTCACGTTTGTCACGTACATCTTCAATACGATCTCTGCGGCCGCCATTGTGTTTTGCATCACGTACATCTTCCCGGCGGTCACGAACGTCTTCACGACGGTCACGTACATCTTCTTTACGGTCTCTTACATCTTCACGACGGTCAACACGGTTTTCTTTACGGTCAATTTTGCGTCTTGTTTGCGCACTCGATTCTTCAATTGAAACTACAAATGCTGCAACAGCAACTACGGATAAAATAATGAGCTTTTTCATGTGGTGATTTTTTTAAGTTGTTAAGTTGTTACATGTTATTCGTTGTAAAATTTTCTTCAGTACTGTTTTGTGTAATGACCTCGAAAATTTCACAACTCATTTCATGTGGTGATGTTTTAAAATTTTATTTTTTTGTTTTCAGATACGTAATTACAGACCCCACAGCATCAGGAAGGTTTAATGGAATCCCCGAAAAATTTCAAAATCATCTTACATTCACCATTCATTAACATACGATCCAATGCTCGACAGAAGAAAATTTATACAACTTACCGGTCTTTCAACTGCCTTATTATCAACGCAGAGCTGTGCTGCTAACACAGCAACATTTAATGGACCGGTTGTGCTGAGCACCTGGGCTCCGAATATGAAAGCCAATAAGGCTGCATGGGGAATATTAAGCAAAGGTGGGCGTGCCCTCGATGCAGTGGAAGCAGGCGCTATGGTACCCGAAGCTGACCCCACTGATACAAGTGTTGGTTATGGCGGCCTGCCCGATCGTGACGGCCGTGTTACGGTTGATGCATGTGTAATGGATGAAAAAGGAAATTGCGGAGCTGTAATGGGGCTTGAAGAGATCTTGCATCCGGTTCAGGTAGCCCGTTTGGTCATGGAAAAATCACCGCATGTACAACTGGTAGGCGAAGGTGCTTTGCAGTTTGCATTAAGCAACGGGTTTGAACGTTTCAACCTGTTAACGCCTGAAGCAGAAAAAGCATGGAAAGAATGGTTGAAAACTTCAAAGTATGATCCCATGCGTACCATGAAAGATCTGGAAGAAAAAATTGAACGGGAAAAAAAGAACGACGGAGCGATGTTATACAAATGGCCTTCTGAAGTGTTGAACCACGATACAATCGGTATGATTGCGATCGATGCAAAAGGCGACTTAGCGGGGCCTGCAGCACCAGTGGTATGGCCTTTAAAATGCGGGGCCGTGTAGGCGACTCTCCCATTATTGGCGCAGGTTTGTTTGTGGATAATGAAGTGGGGGCAGCTACCTGCACCGGCATTGGTGAAGAAATTGTAAAGATCTGTGGTGCACATACCATTGTAGAAATGATGCGGCATGGCGCAAGCCCCGAAGAAGCATGTAAAGAAGCTGTGCGGCGTATTGTAAAAAACAACGGCGACAAAGCAAAAAATGTGCAGGGTGGTTTTATTGCCATCAATAAAAAAGGAGAATACGGAGGATATTCGGTGATGAAAAATTTCTCCATGGCACTGCATACTACTGATACAGAAAAAGCAATTGACGTAAAGAGTTGGTTTTAAGAAAAGGTGGAGGGTGAATGGTATCGGGTACAAGGCCCTTACACAGAAACATCTTCCCTACACCCTAAACCTTATACCATTCACCCTAAACCTTATACCATGTTTCGACTCGAAGTAATCGCCTTTTCATTAGACTCCTGTTCACTGATCGAAAAAGCGGGCGCACATCGTATTGAATTATGCGACAACCCCGGCGAAGGTGGCACTACTCCCTCCTTTGGTTTTATTAAAAAAGCAAGAGCAATTACAAGCATCGACCTCTATCCGATGATACGTCCACGTGGCGGTGATTTCCTGTATTCCATTGATGAATTTGAAACCATGAAACAGGATATTGCAAGTTGCAAACAACTGGGATGCGACGGTATAGTAGTTGGTTTGTTGAATGCAGATGGCACCGTTGACCGTGAACGAACATCCATTTTAGTTGACATAGCTTACCCGATGGGCGTAACATTTCACCGTGCATTCGACCGTACACGTGATGCATTTGAAGCATTGGAAACATTGATCGATGTTGGTTGCGAACGTGTGCTTACATCGGGCTTAATGCCCAATGTAAACGGCGGTAAACAGTTGTTGAAACAATTGGTTGCAACAGCCGATGAACGCATTACGATTATGCCCGGCAGCGGTGTTCGACACAATATGATTGCAGAGCTTGCACAGTTTACAGGTGCTGTTGAGTTTCATACATCGGCACGAACAACTGTTGCAACAAGTATGCAGTACGTCAATGAACAAATGAATGAAGCACTCACTTCGGTTACTGTTGACAGTAATGAAGTGATTGCCTGTTTAGCTGCACTAAACAAATTGAACGAACCAAATTCGCTGCCGTGAATCTCCGGGAAGAAATTATAGCGAAACATTCCAAAGCACAAACCAACAAGATCATTGATTGGATCGGCACATCACAAAAGCGGTTTGATGAGCTGGTGCAATTGTTCCTGCACGATGAATACCGTGTGGTACAAAGGGCAGCCTGGCCCATTGGCAGAATTGCTGAAATTCAACCACAGTTATTGCAGAAACATTTACCGGTATTTGTGTCACTGCTTCGCAAACCCGGCCTGCACAATGCCGTGCGTCGAAATATTACACGACTGCTGCAATACATTTCCATTCCTGAACATTTGAAAGGCGATGTAATGGATGCCTGTTTTTCGTTTATCTGCGATGTGCAGGAGAAAGCGGCCGTAAAAGCATTTTCATTAACCATCCTTGAGCAGCTTGCAATCGAATATCCGGAAATACTCCCCGAAATCATTACCGTAATTGAAGAACGCTGGGAGTTTGAAACAGCTGCGTTCCATTCGAGGGCGAGGAAGATTTTGAAGAGGAATAAGAGATAGCTATTTGGATTGATAAGAATTGATTCAGAGCGAAAGGTTATACTGGAAGTTGTGTATATTTATCAGTTGTACGCAATAGTGTCAGACACTTTAACCATGACAGAAAAAATAAATATAGAGTTGACAACAATTAAACAGCTTGACGAGTGGATGACTGAAAATTGCTATGCTGAAACTTATGCAATTGGAAACAGAAATATTCACGAAGGTTGCGGACTAGATACATTTGGCAGTTTATATGTTTGGTATTATACAGAAAGAGGAGAACGACAAAACCTAAATTATTTTCAAACAGAAAAAGAAGCAGTTGAATTTGCATTTAAGAAAATCACAGCCGACAAATTTGCTAAAAGTCACATCGTCGGCTTTATCAATGACAAACAAAGCGGACTTGATCTTGAAACAGAATTACGAAAAAGAAACATTGATTTTTGGAAGGACGAAATTCCTTATTATGGACTGGCTAAACCAACGACACGGGTTTTTGTATCAGGTTGCGACATCGAAAAGCTTTTAGATTTACAAACAAAATACGGCAAGACCTGACGTGAATTACCTTGCACTTGTTGGCATGCTAAAGAAAAATCACACCGCCCTTGCTGTGTGCTGTTGCTTTTTACTCCCGATAGCTATCGGAACAAATACCTGTTTTAAAAGCTTATTCATAACTGCCACCAGAGCTTGCTTTCCTGTTTTTCCATTTGCTCTTAACCGATCGAAACTGCATGCAGGCCAACATTGGCGCTGTCTTACCGGATCAAAACAGCATTACCGCTTGCCACACGTACCTTATCTCCTTCTAACTGATACATGCATTTCCAGGTAAACATTCCCGGTGGTTGAGGGATGCCTTTAAGCATTCCGTTCCAGCCCTTGCCGGGTTCGTTTGTGCGAAATACAACTGCTCCCCAGCGGTTAAATACTGTAAACTCATATTTCACAATACGACCGCCGATGACAGGATACAGTTCATCATTCAAATAATCGCCATTCGGTGTAAAGGCGTTGGGAACATAGATTCCGGTAATACAATCTTTCGGCAGCACCCGCACAGTATCGGTACCGGTGCATGTATTTTGATCGGTTACCGTAAGCCAGTAGTCTCCCGGTTGCGAAACGGTGATACTGTTACCGCTTGTATTGTTATTCCACAAATAGGAAGTAAAGTTGCCGTTGGGTTTTAATGTCAATTTCTCATAAATACAAACAGATGTATCACGCATTAAAAAGCCGGCCGGTGCCGCAAGCAATGTGTTGATGATTGCAGTATCGGATCCTGTACAGCCATTGTTATCAAGCACCGTAACAGAATAGGTTCCCAACTGATTTACGGTAATTGATCGGCCTGTACTTCCATCCTGCCACAAGTAATCTGCAAAGCTGCCTGCATCCAGCTTTTTACTGCCGCCGTTACAGATGGTAACTGATTTGTCAAGATTCACCACCGGTTTTGCAAACACGGTTATGGTTACAGTATTACTTGCAGCGGTTGATGTTGCAAGGCAATTCGCATTCGACAGCAAGCTGCAACTGATTACATCGTTTGGCTGCAACAAACTGTCGTTGTAAATGGCACTATTGGTTCCGGTATTTACGCCGTTCTTCTTCCATTGGAAAACCGGCGTTGTTCCTCCGTTTGTTATGGTTGCAGCAAATTGCACGTTTGTACCCGCACAAATTGCTGTTGCTGAAGCTTGAATGAGCACCGTTGGTGTAACCAATGGGGTTACCGCTATTGCTATACTGTTGCTGTTTGCAGTGCTGTTTGTTTTACACACTTCGTTCGAAGTAAGCACACAGCTGATGATATCACCGTTGTTGAAAGTATTGTCAGTATAAACGGCAGTTCCGCTACCCACATTTGTTCCGTTTTTCAGCCATTGATAAGCAGGTGCTGTTCCGGCATATAACGATGTAGCTGTAAATGTAACAGCGGCGCCATAACAAATACTTGTTGCTGAAGCCTGAATACTTACTGCGGGAACCAATAATGGATTTACTGTAACTGCAATTGCATTGCTGGTTGCTACCGCTGTTGAGAGACAGGAGGCGTTGGATGTAAGTACACAGCTGATAACATCGCCGTTAACAAAGTTACTGTCGGTATAGCTGCTGCTGTTTGTTCCGGTATTGATTCCGTTTTTCTTCCATTGAAAAACCGGAGCCGTTCCTCCGTTGACGGGCGTTGCTGTAAATGTTACCGGACTGCCGGCACAAAATGTGGTTGCGGTTGAAGTAATGGTTAGCTGCGGAGCTGCCGGAGTTGTTACCAGCAATTGTACCGGTTGTGAATAAACATCGCCACAACTGTTGGTGGCTACACAACGGTATTGAAAATTATTAAACCCAATATCGGCAGCAGTAACAGTGAGGCTTGCTGATGTTGCACCGGAGTAAATTGCATTATTGCTAAGATTACTCCAGCCCTGCCCTTTATTCTCCTGCCACTGCAATGTAACAGCATTGAAAACAGACACGGAAAAAACGGCAACACCACTTGTACATAACGTATCGTTTACAGGTTGCGTTGCATACGTTGAGGATAAGCAATTACTGATTTTACGGATCACAAAATTCCTGTCGTCGCAAAAATAGAGATCATCGTTTGCGTCGATACTGATTCTGCCTTGGGTTGCTATAATAGCGGCATCAATAGCAGGGCCGCCATCGCCTGTATAGCCCCAGGTATTGTTGCCTGCAAAGGTTGTAATAATCCCTGATGGATCAATTTTTCGAATCAGTCGTTCGTTATCGCCAATATAAAGATTGCCTGCTTTATCGATCACGACCGATCCTGGAAAACTAAGTGTAGCAGCAGTGGCTGGTCCACCATCGCCGCTATACCCATCTATTCCTGTTCCGGCAATTGTTGTTATGATGCCAGCGGGTGTTACTTTACGGATACGATGGTTTTGCGTATCGGGTATGTACAGGTTTCCGGCAGCATCAACAGCAGGCTTGCAAGGGTATCGTAACGCTGCAGAAGTAGCCGGCCCACCATCGCCGGAATACCCCCGTGAATAGTTTCCTGCAAGCAACGTTACATTACCGGCCACATCCACTTTATAGATCACATCACAACCATAATCTGCAATAATCAGGTTATCGAACGGATCAAAAATCATCGCTGCGATTGCCCCAAATCCGGCTACAGAAATATGTCTTCCGGCAGCAGAACCGCAAACCGCACTCGACTTTGCCGAAACAGTTGAGATCACTCCGTTTTCATCAATCTTTCGTATCACAGCACTTACCTGATCGGCAAAATAAAGATGATTGCTTTTGTTTACGGCCATTGCTGTAGGCCGGTAAATACGTGCGTTTATTGCAGGACCACCATCGCCACTATAACCGATGATATTTACCTGGCCTGCAATTGTTGTAATGATACCAAACTTATCTACTTTTCGGATCGTATGCCGGCCACCCTGACCAAAATACATATTTCCATCGCTGTCGAATGCCGGGTATGTGTAATAGAGATCATCGAGAATTGCACTTGTGGCTGGTCCACCATCGCCGATGTAGGCACCCCACGATCCATTGCCTGCAACAGTTGAAATGATCTGTGCATTCAGCATTGTACAAATGCTTCCTACATAAAAAAGAAGAATTATTTTTTTCATTGAGGGCATGGAAAGATATTGCGAAATTATTTGTTTTACTGTCTTTTCAAACAAATGTGCAGCTATCAACTATAAGTGCTGAAAGAACCGTATAACTGCGTTGTTCATCATTGCAGCAATTCTATCCAAAAAGATTCACTGCCGTGAAATTATTTCCATTGCTGAAGAGTTGGTTGCAACCAACACCTGCCATACAAATTGTATGATACTCCCTACTTATTGATACGGTAGGTATTTACAGCGGTTGCAGGAAGCCGACGGGTAAGAACATTATTTTTTGTAATGACTTTGCGTATAGTGTTAATCGATTTGTTGACGACCGCTGTATCGGCATGTGCAATAATATCAGGAGTGGGTGCTGTTATTGTATCCTTTACCGACGGAGCTGGTAACGTATCACCGGAATATGCAATGGCACTATTTTTTATCTCTTCCACTTCTGCTACCACAGTTCTGAGTTCAAGCATGCGACGGGTCATTTCATCAGTGTAGAGTGCATACTTGTTGCGAATCTCATCATTACAGGGATCGTTATTTAAAATCATGAAATAAGAACGCAGACCGGTTGAGAACGTAATATTATCCTGGTTCAGTTGCTGCTGAAGCTGAACAATCTGATTCCGGATACCAAGCTCAATGCTTACCCCTCCGGCACTATCGGTAAGGTTCTTCAAAAAATCGGAAGTAACAGCTACCTGGCTATCGTACTCTTTTGTAAACGCCGGGAAATACTGATCAGGATATTTATACCGAAAAACGGTTTTGTTACTGCACTTTACAGCAACCTGTTCATCATCTCTGGACGGTTGATTTTGCTTCACTAAAAAGAAAACAAGTACTGCAATAATGAGTACCAGTGAAGATGTAATTACCAGTTTGTAGTTACTATTGGTTGGCATAATTCAGGTTTAAGGTTAACGATACATAAACTTAATAAATAAAAATATCAATTCAAATAGCCTGAATTTATTTTGAGACAGCTGCATTTCAGTCATTAATTTGATGTTCTGCTACGTCTGAAAAAAGTTACGCTACCTCATTTTTAAACAACAATGTGCAAACATTCCCTACTTTCATCAAACATTACAACTCACTAACAATTGATCGACTTTTCCACTATCAAACACTTCACTACGCCTCCACCAGATGGCGGAACTGTATTTGGTTCGGCTGGCGATTTTAATGCGTTGCCCGAAACGCATAAGGCACAGATCCTGTTTCTGGATAAAACAGCAGAAAAGTTCCTGTATGAATATGTGGAGAATGCACAGCTGCTTTCCAATGGAGGTTGGGCACCATTTGAAAAAGGCATTTTCAAAACAGTTGATCAGTATGAGCATGCCGTTGATCTGCAGGAAAACAATCCACTCTTGAAAAAATGGTTATACAGCAAGGGTATCCCTTTCAGCAACGAAGTATTTGTATTGTGCGACAGTAACCCGCAAGCAGTATTGATAACCTGGAAAATGCTGATCAAATATGCGTTTGATATTTTCTTAATTGGAGACACACTGGTGTTCGACCAAACAGGCAACTGGGCTTTATTTCAGTATCATGAAGGACAATTATTTTTTGCTAAAGACAATGTGTATGATCCATCAGCGAATGAACTTTACATGCAGCACCTGAACGAAAAAAAGAAAAACTACCCGCAGTTCAAACATCCGTATTTGTAGATCGGCAGGTGTTGCCAACCTTTGCGTCACGAAAGAATCGTCCGCTCATACACACTCACTTCCGAACCTTCGGCTACAAACAATGAATCGGGTTGTATGTTGTTCAGGAAAGTAAAATCGGCACCATACAGTTTTTCAAAATCGATGTTATACTCAAAATGGTTGACCGTGTAAATATTCCAGCGGGGATGTTGAACTTTGTATTCGCCGGTTTTGTTGCCGGGCAACGAAGTGTAACCCCAGTAATGTTCAAAAATAAATTCTTCTTTACTTCCGGTTGGAATGGGGTTTACTGCAACACTTGTTTCGATATTCAGTTGAAAGAGCTTGCTTTTTCCCCATTCAAATTTCAATGCACGCAGATCCGTTTCCGTTACCTTACTTGACATGGGTGAATAGCCATACTTTTCCTGATACAGCAATCGGGCAACCCAGGTGATCATGCGTTTCGGAACCAATTCGCTGATAAATACAACTCCCCGTTTTACGTTTCCATTCTCATTCCGCTTTACATAAAACCGCAGATTGATCTCTTCAAAATCTTTATGAAACGGAAAACCGATTCCTTTCACTTTTGTATTTAGAAAATGAAAGGCCACGAAACTTACATAACACTTGCCTTCGAATGCATCCAGTTCAACACCTGCCGGCAAATAAGGTTTTAACAGCTCTTCCGACACTACAAAGTTCATCATCACCAAATTCCGCCATTCGGCTGTAAGAAATGCTTTCATGTAAATTATTTTAAAGGTTGCCAACCTTTATAGCGAGTCCTGCAATTTATCAGTAGCTGTAACAAGGTTGGCAACCTTGCAGCACACTATTATTTATTTATAACCTTCTCCTCCCCTTCTCTCCGATAAAACTCTTTAAAGATCAACCGCAAACTCTGATCGTATGTAAAGTAATTATACAACCAGTTTGTAAACACAAAGAATTTGTTCTTCACACCAAGGATCAGCATCAGATGCAATCCCATCCAGATGAGCCATGCAAAAAAGCCACCGAAATGCAACTTTGGTTTGGGCACATCCACCACCGCAAGGTTACGTCCAACAGTTGCCATAGCACCTTTGTCTTTATAATGAAATGCATTCGCTGATTTTCCTTGTCGCAGATTCAGCAGGTTTGCTGCAAGTAAAGTCGCTTGCTGTATGGCAACGGGTGCAACCTGCGGATGTCCATTGGGAAAATGCTCTTCTTCCATGTATGCAATATCGCCAATGGCAAATACATTGTTGAGACCTTGCACAAAATTGAATGCATCTACTTTAATACGGTTACCTCTTGCAATTAAAGAAGGATCAATACCACCCGGAATATTTCCTTTGATACCGGCCGCCCATATCACCAATGCAGAAGGAATGATTGTACCATCTTTCAGTGTTACATTTTTTCCATCATAATCCTGCAGCAACGAATTTGTAAGAACAGTAACACCCAACCGTTGCAGATAGTTCAAACTGTTTGCACTGCTCTGTTCACTCATGGCTGCCAACGTTTTGCCAGTACCCTCCAACAGGTAAATATTCATCATGCTGAAATCGAGTTCCGGATAATCTTTCGGCAACACATATTTTTTCATTTCAGCAATGGCACCGCTCAACTCAACACCGGTAGGACCACCACCTACCACCACCACATTCATCAAGCGTTGTAATTCATCTTTGTTCGACACATGCAACGCATCTTCAAAATTGTGAATGAGTTTATGACGCAACTGCAATGCTTCCACAGTTGACTTCATTGGAAACGCATGCTCTTCCAGGTTTTTATTGCCGAAAAAATTGGTAGATGCGCCGGTAGCGATCACCAGATAATCATAGCTGTACCTGTCTTCATTGGTGATCACCTGCTTCGTAATTGTATCAATACGCTCCACTTCAGCCATGCGGATACGCACATTTTTACTCTTTTGAAATGCTTTGCGCAGCGGAAACGAAATATTCGAAGCATCAAGACCCGCTGTTGCCACTTGATAAAACAAGGGTTGAAACTGATGATAGTTAAACCGGTCGATGAGTGTAATATTGATGCCCTCCTTGTTACTGAGCAGATTTGCTAACCGTAAACCACCGAAGCCGCCGCCAAGTATGATGAGTTTCATTTTGTTTGTTTGAGATTATAAAATTACGATATTTTCAATATTTTTTGAAAATATTAGAAAAATTTAACCCCGTCTAAGTATTCATACCAACAAACAAGTCAAAAATCAATTGCTATCCCGTTAAAAGATTCGTTATAACTATCGATGAAAAAATCAATTCCATCCACCCACCGTCCACATGTAAATGATCAGCCCCACAAAGAATACTCCGAACAGAACCGGACCGACAGAGGCCAATGGAAATAAGATGATCACCAACGCTGCTGCAAAACCCAGCAGAATTAATGCAATGGAATAGATTGTTTTTACGGATAGTAGTTTGATGGAAGCTCCATCTTCAAACCGGCTGACAGGTATACAAATACTGGCCAACGCAACACCGGCCAAGATCACACTATCGGGTGCAGCACCAATGTAAGCTGTAACGCCAATGCTAATGCCGGCAACCAAACAAACCACTATGGCAATGGCGGTATACCGTTCCCAGTTGTCAACAATGTATTTTCCATCTTTATGAAACAGCAACATGAAATTTGCCAGCGAACTGCCGATCCAGCTGAAAATAAAATACACAAAGTACAACACAATAAATGGCACAATAAAAAACCGTGCTGCCGGATAAGATGTGGCAACAGCTGTTAAAATGCGGAACAGGATATACAATCCAATGGTAAAGGCAATGCGAAAGTTTTTTCCTTTCTCGCTCAACCAAAAACTCAACTGCAAAATAATTCGGTACGGAGGAAAATTTGATTTCAACGATTCTTTCAAGCCTTCTTTTGCAGAATACAAAGTAGGCGAAAGTCGCAACGCCTCCCGGAAATGCTGTTGTGCATCTTTGTGCTTGCCACGCTCCAGATGATTAAAGCCAATGGTAACATGTGTAAAATCACTTTCAGGTGCACTGCTCAATGCATCCTGCATGGTATCAATTGCTTCGTCGTTTCGTTTTAATTTATTCAACGCTCTTGCTCTTGCATTCAGGCAAGTAAGATTTTCCGGATCAAGTTCCAGTCCTTCGTTTGCTTTGGTTAATGCCAGTTCATAATTCCGTTCATCGATCTGGATAAATGCATACAACCCGAAATACTCTGCGTTGTACGGAAATAATCGAATGGCCTGATTAAGATCGGTAACCGCAACAATAGAATTATTCAAATGATAATAACCAAACCCACGCAGATAGAAGTAATACGATTCATCGGGTTCTAATGAAATAGCTTTTTGTATTTTTTCAACACCTTCTTTGTGTTGATTGAGCCGGTAATGACAACGGGCATACAATGCATAGGCATACGCATTGTCAGGATCGGTTTGCAAGGCCTGCTTCAATTCGTTGATCGCTTGTTGTGCTCTGTTTTGCTCAAGCAACACTTCGGCCCTGCTGATATGTACACTGGTAAATTCCATAAGCCAGCAATTCGTCTATCGTTTAATTTTTAAATATTTGAGAATATCATCGTACAAACCGGATTCATTTGCGTACAATGCATAATTGCGTGCACTGGCAAACCACTCCTGTGTAGTAGGTTTGTGGATTTTTAATGCCCGTAGAAAATCTTTTGTAGTAAGAGGTTGCAACTCGCCGGTTTCAATAGACTGCGTTAATTTATCTTCCACTGCAATATCGATCAAAGCGGTGAGGTCTGCACCGGAATAGCCTTCACTTTGCGCCGCAATTTTTTTAATATCCACTTCGCCAACCGGTTTTCCATTCAACAGATTTTTCAAAATATCGATTCGTGCTTCTTCATCGGGTGGTGCCACAAAAATGATACGGTCGAAACGGCCTGGTCTGCGGAACGCACCATCCACACTCCACGGAGCATTGGTGGCAGCCAGTATCAACACACCTTCATTGTTTGCTTCTACCCCATCCAGCTCAGCTAAAAACTGATTGATGACATGACGCATAGCTGATTGTTTCAAATCGGCCCGGCTGCTGCCGATAGCGTCCACTTCATCAAAAAACAACACACATGGTTTATTGGCACGTGCCACTTCAAATACCTGGTGCAGATTTTTTTCACTGTTGCCGATCCACATATCCAGTATATCATGTAAACCGATGCTGATGAATTTTGCATCGATCTCCCCTGCTGTTGCTTTTGCAATAAATGTTTTACCACAGCCGGGAGGACCATATAACAAAATACCTCCACCAGCTTTTTTCCCAAACGCTTTATACAGATCAGGATTTTTTAATGGCTGAATGATCTTTAAGGAGATTTCATTTTTTACATTCTTCATACCGCCCACATCGCTGAAACGTGTGGTGGGTTTTTCCAGAAAGTATGCTTCATCATTTATCATAAACTCGTCGTCCTCCATTTCTGCCGAGGAATTGAGACGAAGGGTTTTGTCAATTTCATCATCTGAAAAACCGGGATGCAGTAGCAGCAATTGTTTATACAGTTCAATTGCCTGTTCAATAGATTGTTCCTTTATAAGACAACGTACATGTAATGCAGCGGAGTGTAATGGCAGTTCTGTAAAGTTGAGTTGCTCAAAAATGATCAATGCTGCTGAATATTTTTCCATGTGGTAAAAACATTCGGCTAATTGCATCTGCGCTGTGGAGTGTCCGTAGCTACGTTGTAAAATATCTGATAACTGTTCTGCTGCTTCAGCATACATTTTATCATTCATCATCAGGTTAGCCACCTGCAAACGTAAGGGTACATTATCCGGCGATAGTTGCAGTGCTTCTACCAGGTTTTTGATCATTTCATTCATAGGCCACGAATTTAATACACAATCCGCACCTTAATGGTTTCTTTCACTTCTTTCAATAATTGCACGGCTTTTTTTGAAAGACCACGATCTACATCCAGCACTACATATCCGATCTGATCGTTGGTTTTTAAATACTGTCCTACAATATTGATATTATGTTTGCTCAGTTGTGTATTGATCTGGCTTAGCACACCCGGTACATTTTTATGAATATGCAGAATGCGGTGTGTACCTTCCTGCATCGGCAATGCCAGTTCAGGAACTGTATGTGAGCCGATAGTGATGCCACGCTCCAGATACTGCACCAGTTTATTACTTACATCTTCACCAATATTTTGTTGCGCCTCTTCGGTACTACCACCAATATGTGGCGTAAGAATTACATTCGGCAGATCCTGCAATGGTGTTTGAAAACGATCCCCGTTTTTTTCCGGTTCCCATGGAAACACATCAATGGCTGCACCTGATAAATGTTTATCAAGCAATGCCTGCCGCAATGCATCAAGATCAACCACCTCTCCCCTTGCATAGTTAAGGAGGATAGCACCTTTTTTAAATTGCTTCAGTGTTGTTTTATTGATGAGATTTTTTGTTTGATTGGTTTCGGGTACATGCAGGGTTACTACATCTGCTTTGCCCAACACATCTTTTAAATGTTTGTACTGTTCAGCATTCCCCAACGGCAGTTTGGTTACCACATCGTAATAGATCACTTTCATACCCAATGATTCAGCCAATACACTCACCTGACTGCCGATATTTCCATAGCCAATAATACCCAATGTTTTTCCACGTAATTCGTAGCTGCCTTTTGCATCTTTGTTCCAGATGCCTTCATGTGCTGCTTTGTTTTTATCTATGATTCTGCGGATGAGTACAATACTTAAACCGACCACTAACTCAGCAACGCTTCTGGTGTTACTGTAAGGAGCGTTCATTACTACAATCCCTTTGGTAGTGGCCGCTTTTAAATTCACCTGGTTAACACCAATACAAAAACAACCAATGGCCTGTAATTTATTCGCTGCATCCAGCACTTTTTGGGTGATTTGTGTTTTGGAACGAATACCCAGCAGGTGTACATCTTTGATCTCTTTGATCAATTCTTCTTCACTCAATGCACCACCCAGTTTTTTAACGCTGGCGTAGCCACTGTCTTTAATATTTTGTACTGCCGTTTCGCTTATATTTTCGAGCAACAGGATCTTGATCTTTTCTTTGGGATAACTGGTGGTCTTTTTTTCTGTCATGGTCGTAAGTGTGATTTGCTTATTTTGCAGCGCAAAGATAGTCCACCAAACATCAATAGAATGTGTTGTTTGTAAAATTTCAATAAGAGACTGTCAATAAGGCCTGCTTATTAAAACCAATTGATCGAAAAACCGGACGCATGATAGTTGTAAGAAAACGAACGTTCTTTTATGTAGCATCACTTTTGCTCCTTTCAGGATGCGGTGCTTCATCAGCAAAAAAGAAAACAGCTGACACTGAAAATGACGGTAAAATTGTGAAGGTTTTGTCCAAAGCAGAAGCAGATAGATATCATGCTATTGCTGAAGCTTTCTATGATTCCTCACTCAAACGTACCGGTTTCAATGGCGCCATGCTGGTTGCAAAAAAAGGCCAGGTTGTGTTTGAAGTATACAATGGTGTTGAACGATTGAAAGGAACCGATACCATTACAGCTTCTACTCCCTTTCATATTGCCTCTACAACCAAAACGTTCACTGCCATGGCTATCCTGAAGCTGGCAGAAGAAGGCAAACTAAACATCAACGATTCATTACAAAAATTCTTTCCACAATTTCCATATGAAGGAATGACGGTGAAAACATTATTAAGTCAGCGGAGTGGTTTACCAAACTATGCCTACTATCTGGAAGATGTGAAATGGGATAAGAAAATAAAGATCAGCAATGAAGACGTGTTGCAATCATTGATCACCTACAAGCCTTCCCTGCAACATCCGGCCAACAGACGTTTCAACTATTCCAATACAAACTTTGTATTACTGGCACTTATCATTGAACGTGTGTCAGGAAAATTATATGCCGATTATTTGCAGGAAGTATTTTTCACGCCTTTGCAAATGACGAGCACCAGAGTATTTAACCGGACTGATTCTGCAACCGTTACTCCATCGTATATGTGGAATGGTGTACAGGAAGCTTTTACATGGCTCGATGTTACGTATGGCGATAAGAATATTTACAGCACTGTTACCGATCTGCTGAAATGGGATCAGGCACTGTATGGCAACAAACTGTTTAAACAATCAACACTGGATGCTGCATTTCAACCGTATAGCTTTGAAAAGCCGGGCATTCATAATTACGGATTGGGCTGGCGCATGTACACGTTGGCAAACAATAAAAAAATTATTTATCACAATGGATGGTGGCATGGTAACAATGCAACTTTCTACAGGGTACTCCCCGATTCATTAACGATCATTATACTTGGTAATAAAATGAACCGGAATATTTACCGGGTAAAACCATTGATCCAAGCATTATCGCCACTTAAGTTCAGTTACGAAGGGGAAGAATAAAATGCGGGCGTTAATCAGCATATCCATGTTTGCGATTGGGTAACAGATTTTCACGACTCCACTCGATGGTATGTTGAAAGGGATGCTTCCGCACTTTACAATCAGTCAACTGGCAATGCGCACAGCTCGATGAGATACATGGGTCGGTATGAATAAAAAATTCAATGGTGCCTTTTTGAAATTTCGAATTCAGCAGTTTATCAAGACTGGTGATTTCTTCATGCACTTCTTCCAATGAAAAATAATACGGCATGGTTACATGACAATCGACATGATAATAGTTTCCGTATTGCTGCACTCTGAGATTGTGCATATCGATCCAGTTCACATGTCGTTGTTCTTTTAAAATTTCAACCAACTCATCTACAATTTTCATATCCACTTCATCCATCAGCCCCTGCACCGATTTACGCATCAGTTTAAATCCTGTGAAAATAATAATGGCAGCAGCTATGACCGATGCCAATGGATCGATCCACTGATACCCTGTTAACATAATCAACACAATAGCCAGCAATACACCAATGCTGGTATAACTGTCGCTTAGAATATGTTTTCCATTTCCCTGCAGGGTAAGACTGTTGTGCTGTTTTCCTTTTTGCAACAGGAAATAACCCAGTAAAAAATTAGCGACACCGCCAGCCAGCGTTAACCATAAACCGGTGTTTAATTCCTGTACAGGTGTTGGGTTGAAGAAAAACAGAATGGCCTGGATCAGAATTCCAAAACCTGCAATAAGGATCATGGCACCTTCAAAGCCGATAGAAAAGAACTCGATCTTCCCATGACCGTAAGGATGTTCTCTGTCTTTCGGTTTGTTGGACAAATAAATACTGTACCATGCAAATGCCGATGCCACTACATTAATAATAGACTCCAACGCATCACTCAAAATCAGCAGCGAGCCAGTAACAAACCACGCCACAAATTTCACTGCACAAATAATAGTACTGAGAATGAAGGAGAGGCGGATATAGAAAAGGTCTTGATTTTTTAAATTACTCATTTAGTATACTTGCTAACGCCGGGGAAGATAATGCTAATCAAAGAAAGGATATCAAAATCACATAAAAACAGGCTTGCGTCTAACTCCTATTATCTGCCCGAATATGCACCTATTTCAAAATATACCTGCTGGTTTCTGCTGCCGACCTGCAAAATAACTGCATGTATTTGCAGGTTTTTTGGTTTTTTGGCTTCCCGATTTTGTTATTTTAACGATAATTTTCCTAATTTGGGTTACCAAACTTAAAATGATTATGAGAAAATTAAAACGCTTACTTACGGTGAGCCTGTGCATTTTTCTTAGCGTTACAGCACTTGCCCAGGAGCAAACTATCACTGGTGTTATCCGTGACGCCGCCGACAACAGCCCCCTTCCCGGAGTATCTGTTCGAATCAAAGGAAGCAGAACCGGTACAACTACCTCCACTACCGGAGCATTTACTATTAAAGCGAATAAAGGTCAAACACTTGTGTTTTCTTTTTTGGGTTACAAAAATGTGGAAGTAACTGTTGGTGATAATACAAGTGTAAATCTGAACCTTGTTGAAACAGCCGACAAACAACAGTTAAGCGAAGTAGTGGTTACTGCCATGGACATTAAACGTAACCCACGTGAACTTGGATATTCAACCCAAGGTGTTACAGGCAAGGAAATTCAGGAAACACAACGGGAAAACTTTGTAAACTCATTACAAGGACGTATTGCCGGGATTACCGTTACACCCACGAATGGTATTGCAGGAGCTTCCTCATCCATTGTGATCAGGGGTTTTAATTCAATGGCACTAAGTAATGAACCGCTGTTTGTTGTTGACGGTATCATTTTAGATAACTCAACTATTAACGAAAGTGGTGGTGCAGGCACAGTAGGTCTTGCATCAGACCGCCCTAACCGTGATAACGATTATACCAACCGGATTGCTGATATCAACCCCAATGATATTGAATCAATCACTGTTCTGAAGGGACCTGAAGCAACTGCATTATATGGAAGTCAGGCCAGTTCCGGTGCGATCATTATCACAACAAAAAAATCTTCAACAGGAAAGAAACTCGATATCAATTACGATAACAGTGTCCGTTTTTCTGAGATCACAAGAATTCCAAGCGTTACCGATAATTTCCTGAGTGGTACAGGTGGTACCCCTCAACGAGTATTTACTTATTTCGGACCGCCCAACCCAAACCCCAGCACAGCATCTATCTACGATAATATTGATAAATTTTTCAGAACAGGTGTATCACAAACGCATAATCTGAGTCTGGCATTTGGTCAAAAAAACTATTCATTCAGACTCAGTGGCAGTTTAAACGACATTCAGGGTACGGTTCCTTTTAATGATTACAAGCGTTATAATGCAAGGATCAGCAACACTACCAAGATTGGAAAGTACATTGATATTACTCCCTCTTTTGCTTTTGCAAGAACAGAGTTCAAACGGCCGCTTCGCAGTGCAAATAGTTACTTGCTAAATCTTTTGCGCTGGCCTTATGAACTTGATTTAACGAATATTGAAGATGGAAACGGCAATAAATTATTGGCCTATGCCGTAGACCCATTACAGGAGATTGACAATCCGTTATGGAATGCAAAGTATGTGAACTCACAAGACCAAACCAACCGTTACACATACACATTGGGTATTAATATTAACCCGGCTCCGTGGGTAAGCTTGCAGGGACGATTTGGTTACGATACTTATCAAACAGAAGGTTCACGTTTGATTCACAAGCAATCGTTTCTAACAAGTGCCGTACAAGGTGGCCAGTTAGATAATTTTTACAGGAGGTATTTTGGGTATAATCATACCATCAATGCTACGTTCAAAAAAACAATTGGTGCTTTTAGTGGTCGTTTGATGTTGGGAACCATGTGGCAGGATTATAAAACAGAAATGTTTGCGGTATATGGCACCCGGTTAGAAAACTCTACCCGCAGAGATAGTGCTAACACAGATCCTGCAACACGTATCCGTTTGAACCGCAACAACCTGGGCGATTACAACAGAGTGAATGTGCGCCAGATGGCCTATTTCGGAGAAGCAGCCATCAGTTATAAGAACCTTGCGTTCCTGAGTTACACACATCGTTTTGAAGCGGCTTCAACATTGCCTAAGGACAGTCGCTATTATAATTATCCGGGAGCAAGTTTATCCCTCATCATGAGCGATATATTCCCGTCATTGAAAAAAAGTGAGGTACTCAACTATTGGAAGCTTCGTACATCTCTGGCTTTTACAGCCCGTTTGAATGGTGCCTACAGCAACCAATCTGTATTTCAAAATGTACAAAACAGCGGAGGTGGTTTTGCCTACGGGTTCTCAAATCTGAATCCGTTTCTAGTTCCTGAAAAACAACAGACCTATGAAATTGGTACTGAGTTCCGTCTGTTTAAAAGCAGATTAAACCTCGACATAACTTACTACAATACCCTGAATACAGACCAGATCGTAGAAAACTTTCGATCCAGCTATGGTACAGGTTATGTGTTAAATACATTGAATGTTGGTTCTACACGTAATACAGGTGTGGAAGTGGCTGCAAATATTACACCTGTTCAAACGCAGAACTTCCGCTGGAACCTTGGACTTAATTTCAACCGCATGCGGAATGAAGTGTTGAGTTTACCGGCAAATGTTCCTGAGTTTTATATTTCTGATACCTGGCTGTTTGGAAACGCCCGTGGCGGCTTAATTAAAGGCGGGCCAACTACTTCCATTACATCTTATGGTTATCTTCGAAACAATGCAGGACAAATCCTGATTAATCCAACAACTGGTTTGCCTGTTACAGAATCCGTGTTTAAAGTAAGGGGCGATCGCAATCCGGATTATACATTAGGTATCAATAACAGTTTCCGCTACAAAAACTTCTCCTTAACCATGTTATGGGATATGCGCAGAGGTGGAGATATTTTCAACGGCACCAATATGTTTCTTACACAACAAGGGCGCAGTTTGAAAACAGCCGATCGCTTTACACCACGCATCATTGAAGGAGTGTTACAGGATGGCTTGCAAAACACAGCCAATCCAACTAAAAACACAATAGCAGTTACTCCCTTCTATTCACAAGGCTACTTTACAGCTATGCCGGAAGAAGAGTTTATTGAAAAAAATATCAACTGGTTGCGTTTAAGAGATATCACCCTCTCCTATAATTTCAGCAGTATGATCAGTAAACAAAAGGTATTAAAAACATTGAGTGCATTTGTAACCTGCAACGATCTTATTCTTATTACCAACTACAGTGGTGCAGATCCTGCTGTAAATGGGAATACGGCCGGTACAAGAGGAGTTGGTGCATCCGGTTTCGACTATGGCAACATCGCAGTTCCTGTAAGTGTAAACATAGGTATCAGAACTTCTTTTTAATCCCTGAAAAATGAATCAAATGAAATCAATAAATAAAATAGCAATCACGCTTCTGCTTATTTCAGGAATCAATGCTTCCTGCAATAAAAAAATTGACGAAGCTTATCAAAATCCAAATTCACCTGTAAAAGTACCGGTCGAATCATTATTAGCTCCTATTATTTCTACCATGGCAGCGAATAGTGCAGGGCATGGGGTAATGAATGATGCACGCTTTGTATCAATGTACATTCAAAGTTTTGCAAGTTATACGGTGAGTGCTACACGCAATTCAAGTACTACGTATGAGCGTATGGGTGGTGTGGTGGACGGGAGTGATAATGCCGGTTCCATCTGGCGTACGCATTATTACGACATCGGACAGAATTGTATGCGCATGATGCAATGGGCCGAAGAAGAAGAAAAATGGGATTACGTGGGTGTAGGCCAGGCCATTTTTGCATGGAGCTGGTTACAGTTAACCGATTATCATGGTGAAGTAATTTTAAAAGATGCATTCAATACAAACCTGCTTACATTCAAGTTTGATAAAGAAGAAGATGTTTATAAGTACGTAAGAGAACTCTGTTTTAAAGCACTGGAAAATCTCGACAAAACAGGTGGTGGTGTTAGCCAACAAAACCTGGCAGCCGGCGATGCATTCCTATACAACGGAGACGTGAACAAATGGAAAAAATTTGTGTATGCCGTGCTTGCCCGCTCTTATCATCATCTAAGTAACAAAGCCGACTACAAAGCTGATTCAGTGATTTATTATGCAGACAGAGCCATTGCAACAAATAGCGAGAATGCAGTAGTGAAATTCCAGGCTACACCCGGTTTTTCGGCAAACAATAATTTTTGGGGGCCTTTACGGAATAACCTCGGAACTGGTTTTGCAATCCGTCAAAGTGCTTTCGTTACGAACTTATTAAAAGGATCAAATTCAGCTTTTCCAGGTGTTGATGATCCACGAAAATGGTACCTGATCCGTTCTTCACAAAGCGAACAGTTTAATGGAATACCGCTGAACGGAGGTGTTACAGCTATTACAAATACAGCTGATCGTCCTGAAAGTTTTTGGGGCGCCCGTTACGACTCGTTGGTTCCTCCGTTAAGTGATGCTCGTGCACGTTACATTTTCAGGAACGCAAGTCCCATACCTGTTATGACAGCCAGTGAAGTGCAGTTCATGAAAGCAGAAGCTGCCTTCCTGAAAAATGATAAAGGAACAGCACTAACTGCTTACCGTAAAGCAATTGAACTCAACTTTGATATGCTGCAGACAACATATTCAGCAGGTGTTCCTGCAAGCAACGTTATTACTCCTGCTGTAAGAGATGCTTTTCTCGCCAACACAGCTGTGGTCCCTGTCTCTGCAAATGATCTCACCCTTTCACATATAATGCTTCAGAAATACATTGCATTGTTTGGTCATGGCGCTCTTGAAACATGGGTTGATATGCGTCGTTATCATTATACTGATCAGCGTGACGGGCAACAGGTTTATCGTGATTTTACACCACCATCAGGTACTGTGTTGTGGCCCGACAATAGTAACGCATTAGTGTACCGTGTACGTTACCGTTTCAATTCGGAATATGTGTGGAATATTGAAGAATTAAAACGTTTGGGTGCCGATCAACTTGACTGGCATACCAAAGAAGTTTGGTTCTCTAAACCTTAATCCCTGATCTACAAAATTGTTTTTAATGAAAAAAATACTCATTCTCTTATCCGCAGCATTTGTACAGCTCTCTTGTGAAAAAGAGGCTGACTATAATGCCAGCTATACGGCCGGAACTTCAGAACTGCATTCGTTTGTAAAAATCATCAACGCATACCCTTATGCACAACCGGCGTTTTCGGGTCAAACAAGCTCGGCGTTTCGTTTTGTTTACAATGGCGAATTACTTACAGGAGTACCAACTGCTGTTGGATCAACATTTCCAGCTGCACCCGAATACTTTTTATCTTCCTTGTCAAAAACAAAACGTTACCTTGATGTGAGCCTCTCACTCGGGACACCGCCTGCTGTTACTCGTGATTCGTTTTTATTCCGACAAACTCCCATTGCTTTACAATCGCAGAAATATTATAGTATGTTTCTCTGCGATTCATTAAAAAGTAATGGTCGTTTTCTTGTAGTGGAAGATGATATAAAAATCCCACAAAACGACACATCGTATCGCATCCGTTTTGTAAATCTCATTCCAAACCCGCCTGCTGTAACCCCGGCAATTGATGTGTACACCTATACAACTGATTCGTTGATCTTTTCAAACGTAAGATTCAAAGGGGCTACTCCGTTTATTGAATTAAAACGTGTTACTGCTGCAACTACTACCAATCAATTTAAGATCAAATGGGCAGGAACCAATACAGTGATCGGTACTGCACTGAGTGTAACCACTGCCAATAAAATGTCTGCAACGCTGATAGCAAAAGGTTTTGTAGGCGCAACGGGTTTACGGGCTCCGGGCTTAATCGTATACCGGAACAAATAATATGTTTAGCAAAATTGTTAAAACCTTCTATACAAATTGTATAGAAGGTTTTTTTCTTACTTTACATTCAAACAAAAAACAGTGAAACCTATTGTAACACTTTCTCTTTTTCTTTTGCTCTTTCATCATCTTGCAATTGGCCAAACAAATGATTCAGGTATTGCACAGATCATTACGAATATCCGGCAACTGCATGAGTTGAATCCATCGGAAAAATGCTTCGTGCATACAGACAAACAATTTTATCAGCCCGGTGAAACAGTGTGGTTCAAAACCTATCTTACCGTAAACGATCTGCCGGTTGTTCTCAGCAATGTGGTTTACACCGATTTCAGTGATGCAAACGGCAAAGTGTATGCAAAGGCAATGTGGAAAGCTGATAAGGGAATAGCAAACGGGAATATCTTTATTCCCGATACATTGGCTACAGGCGTGTATCGCATCCGTTCTTATTCGCTATGGATGCTGAACGAGCCCTCCACTATCAACGAACAATACATTTTTATTCTTGGAAAAAAAGATCAGAGCAAAACGTATCATCTTCCTCAATCAGCAGTTAAAGTAACTTTCTTTCCGGAGAGCGGAAGTTTAGTTGAGTCGGTAGAAAATAATCTGGCCTTTCGCATTACGGATGTTAATTCTATACCTGTAACAGATGTAACAGTGGAGTTGACAGATGAAACAAAAAAAGTAATTGGTAAACCTGCCGTATTCGAAAACGGAACAGGCCTCATAAAATTTACTCCGGAGCCCGGAAAGAACTATAGTTTGTTGGTAAGCCTTAACCTGAATAATCGTCAATCGTTTCCCCTTCCTGAAATAAAGAAAAACGGGATTACGCTGAGTGTATCTAATTTATCAGCTTCGAAAATTTTTATTCAGGCAAATGCAACGGAGAAATTTATGGATGAAAATAAAATCATTTCGGTTATTGGTCAACAATATGGTAAACCTGTATTTACACAAACATTCAATTTCGATGAAGCACAAAACGCTTCCATTATCAATAAGAAAACATTAGCTGAAGGACTGCTTCAGGTAATTGCATTGAACAGTCAGCTTCAACCGATCGCCGAACGTTGGGTGTGGGTTGAAATGCCTGCAGCGACGAGTCTTACTATTACAACAGACTCACTTTCATTTGAGCCGAAGGGGAAAAACAAATGGCACCTGAATTATTCGGGGGCAGAGATACCTGAACTTTCTGTTTCGATCATTCCTGCCGACCTTCCTTTCTATTCTTTTATCAGTCACCCCGATATTCGTACGTATCAGTTGTTGCATTCGAATAACAAACAACCCGGGTTTGTACAAAATAATATCCGGCCACTTCCTGCAGAATTAAATAGTCTTTATCTGGATGCACTTTTATTGACCATACAACCTTCTCGTTTTACCTGGCAACAGATAAGCACCGGCAAACAACCCGATCTCCGTTATTTTTTTGAAACAGGAATTTCAATCAGAGGTACTGTAAAAAAAGAAAAGGAAAACATGCAGTTTGATTCGAGTAAGATCGACATTATTACCAAAGCAGCTGATTCAAGTACCATTTTTTCAACTGCCAAACTTAACAGCAATGGTGAATTTGCCGTGAATGATCTTCACTTCCGAAAACAAGCGTCGATTTATTTACAGGCAACAAATAAGGAAAAGAAAAAGAGAAGTCTGCAGTTTGAACTATTACCGGGATACCTGGATACACTTGGGAATAAAATTGCACCTGCATTATTGCAGCCTACATTTAAGGAATACACAGTTACAAATAACAATAATGCTGACTTCGTAAAAAAATATAGTATTTCGGCTCTTGGCAAAGAGCTTAGTGAAATTGTTATTAAAGGAAAAAAAACGAATAAAGAAGATTCTCTTTCGCAGATATATGTAACAGATTTGTTTAGAAATACAGATTTCACGTTTGCGCCAGATGCCAAATTTTCATACGCCAGTATCTATCAGATGCTTCAGGAACTAATACCAGGCTTATACGTATCAACACCGGGCAGTGCAGATAATGCAGGAACAGGAACTGACTTGGGGCTACCCATTATTTCTTTCAATCGCTACACGCTTTCAAATGACAGACCTGCAAATGGTGATGGCAGTGCCAACTCTGTTACACCTGTGCCGGTTGCGTTTTTTTTAAATGAAATACCAATCGACATTACGGAAGTAAACATGATTAATCCGAGCGATGTTATTTTGGTAAAAGCTCATCGCAATCCAAACTTAATGTTTGGCAACGGCAATATAGGTAGTGGTGCTGAAGGCAGCATCATGATTTACACCAAGAAACAGGATAATTCACGCCAAACCTTTCAATCTGCTGAATTAAAAGGATATTCAATTCCTATCTATTTTAATCAGCCTGATTTCTCTAGAAATGAATTACGCAATACCGAAGACCGCCGTACTACCCTGCTTTGGCAGCCGCACGTAGAATTCGAAAACGGAAAAGCAACCATCCGGTTTTTCAACAATGACTATACAAAGAAATTTAAAGTAGTAGTGCAGGGTATCGATCAAAAAGGCAACTTGTATTATTTTGAAAAAATTATCGAATAGTATGTATAAGAGAAACGCTCCGGGTATCCGGAGCGTTTCTCTTATTATTCGTTGGCAATTTATTTAGAAGAACACCGCATTACACAACATCAGCTTCCCATTCTCCCAGAAATTACGGAACATCACATCGTCTGTAATATAAACAACAGAGCCACGGCCGATTGGCTGTGTACCAAACAACAATCCATCTTTCAAACGGTCTTTTAGTTTTGAACCAACAAAGCCGGCCAGTTGACCTTCTTTTTTAATGACACCTACATTCCAGCCGCCGCCAGTCATGAAGTCATAGATATTATCATCCATTTTTAATGTAAAGTAATAATCAGGATACCCGAATGCCAATGGATGCGTATTATCTAATTCCACTTTGTAGATAGACCCCGGTGTAATGTTGCGTACATAATCACGCTCACGGTTTTCAAACAATGATAACGGAGCATACGGATCTTTGTCTTTAGCGGTCGCATCGTCTGATTTTTTTGATTTTAATCCACTCCATTCTAAACGGGCAAATGCTGCAACAGCCGATTCAAGTGCTACTACTTTCCCACCCTTGCTGATCCAGTCACGCAACTGATCAGAAGCTGTTTTATCGCTCATAAAACGATAGTTGCCGTCAGGCATAATGATCACGTCTGTTTCCTGCCAGTTGATCCGGCTGATATCATTTGCATATACTAACGATACCGGGTACTCTAATTGCTTATCGAAGAAATGCCAGATTTCACCTGCACCTAAAGAGCTTACCCCTTCACCCGTAAGCAACACTACTTTTTTAAATTTCAATGGTGTAATGAGGTCGCTTCCAAAATCGCCACCATTGTCAACAAAGCCTGTAGTAACCGGATAGATTTTTACATTGGCTGCATTTGCTGCATCGGCCACATGCTTCCATAACTGCACTCCCATCGCCTGATTACTTGTTTTCATAACGATGATGGAGCCCCGATCAAACTTTTGTCCGTTTACTTCAAACGGCACTTCGCTGTAACGAAGTGTAATTCCTTTTTGTAATAACAAACCCACTGCTTTTGCGCTTTGTACACCTTCCCATTTCATTACATATGCATATGCATCAGTTGCTGCGTTCGTTACTGCTGCCTGTTTTTGATAAGCGCCTGCGTTGATTCTTTCTTTGGAAGCAAATGCCTGCAATCCGTATGCATAGGGTAAACTCCATGCTGTAATATCATAGGTAGCCGAATCGCTGAGTTTTGATTTTGGTTCAAACAATACCTGCACCATTGCTGAACGTGGTTGAAATGCACTTACCACAATATCGCTTCCTGCAATGCTGAAACTTTCTTCTTTTCCTGTAAAGTAATTGTATCCTTTTCCTGCGCCGGTTCCGCTTCCATATTCAATTCCGTTTTTATCCAGCAATTGTGTTAACGCCTGTATTTTTTCAGCATCTTTTGGATTGCTTTTGATTACATAGGTTTTGTATTCACCAAAACCGGTGCTTACACCTTTGTTGAAAAACTTACGGAACTCTGTAATAAGTTTATTGGCGTTGATCGATGAAATTTCAACTGTACTTATACCAGTTGTATAATGATGAATGGCACGATCGTATAATGTAAGCGTATCCCCTGTTTCCGTTAAAGCAGTTGCACCACCTGCGGGGCCACCACCCTGCTCATACGTCATACCAATGGCTCCGTTGTAGGTAGGATAGGTATCACCGTAAGAAGGATAAAAGAGATCGAAACGAAGCTTGGTGAAATACAACCAGCCATTTGCATCAAAATATTTTGCATGATTTTTTCCAATGGTTGTTTGAAAATCACGTTGCCATTGGGTGATCACTTCATGAAAAGGTTCGGCTGCCGGTGCAAAGTAATAAGGCTGATTAATACCTTGCTCATGAAAATCAACATGTATCTGCGGCATCCATTGATTGTACAGTTTCATGCGTTGCTGACTTTCAACCTGTGTTTGCCAGGCCCAGTCACGGTTCAGATCAAAATTGTAATGATTGCTTCTTCCGCCGGGCCATGGGTCACGGTGTTCACGTGTATCCATTCGCGGATTTGCTTTTGTTCCAACAACTGAATTAAACCAGTTTACATAACGGTCACGTCCATCCGGATTGATACAGGGATCAAACACAACAACCGTATTCTTCAACCACTCCTTCGTTTTCGCATTCGCCGGATCTACCATTGCATAAACAGTGAGCAATGCAGCTTCACTGCTCGATGTTTCATTTCCATGCACATTGTAACTCATCCAAACAATTGCCGGAGCATTTTCATTCGGTGCCGCTCTGTCTTTTGTAAGATTGGCGAGGCGAAGATTGTTTACACGAATCGCCTCAAGATTACCCATGTTTTCTTCTGTTGAAATAAACGCAACCAGTCAAGGGACGACCTTCATTTGTTTGTCCGTACTGTTGCAGCTTCACCATCTTTGGTACATTGGCTGCTACATGCTGATAGTAACTCACCACTTTCCAATGAGGCGTGTAGCGGGAGCCAATTTTATAACCAAGAAACTGTTCGGGGCTTTGCAATTGAGCAAATGCGCTTACAGTAATGCAAACTGCAAGTAAAAGGGATACAATTTTTCTCATAATTTGAAATATGTGTGCAAATTAAAAAAAGCGACCAACATGGAGTCAGCCGCTTATCATACAGTTGGTTTAAATCGTGTCGAAGATAAGCGGAGTTTGGATGTAAAAAATTAATTTCGGTAAAATTTTCAACATGAGGCTTTTTACTGCTTTGCTGTTTGCTTTTCTGGTACTGCAAACGCAGGCACAGATCGATCCCTACAAGTATTCCATTGAAAAGAAAGTAACCGTTCAAAACGGAGCGGTTGTTTCGGCTCACCCACTTGCCAGTAAGGTGGGCGTATCCATTTTGAAAAAAGCTGGCAATGCCTTTGACGCTGCCATTGCCACTCAACTGGCCTTAGCAGTGGTTTTACCTGCTGCTGGAAATATTGGTGGTGGTGGATTTTTAGTTGGATATACCAGCAAAGGACAAAGTGTTGCGTTGGACTATCGGGAAAAAGCACCTTCAGCTGCAAGCAGAGATATGTATCTCGATAAAGAAGGGAATGCACAAACCACAATCAGTCAGAATGGACATTTAGCTTCGGGTGTGCCGGGAACGGTTGCCGGATTGTTTGCGACGCATGTGTATGCAAAACTTCCGTTCAAACAATTAATTCAACCCGCCATTGAGCTGGCAGAAAAAGGATTTGTTATTACCGAAGCAGAAGCAAGCGGCTTAAATGCTACAATGGGTGCATTTATTCGATACAGCAGCAAACAACATGCGTTCATTAAATATGGTGGATGGAAAGCTGGTGATACATTAGTACAAAAAGATCTGGCGATTACACTTAAGCGTATTCGTGATGGTGGACAAAAAGGGTTTTATGAAGGCGAAACAGCACGTTTGATTGTTGCTGAAATGAAACGTGGTGGTGGAATGATCTCTTTGGCCGATCTGAAAAATTACAAAGCAGCAAAGCGGGAAGCGATGCTTTCGAACTATAAAGATTATACCATCATTGGAATGCCACTCGTTAGTAGTGGTGGTTTATTGATTCAGCAAATGATGGGAATGACGGAGCCAAGAAACATTGCTCAATATGGATTTCATTCCTGGCAGGCAGTGCAATTGATGGTTGAAGTGGAACGACGTGCATATGCCGACCGTGCTGAATTTCTCGGTGACCGTGATTTTGTGAAAGTGCCGGTGAAAAAATTGACATCACCCGACTACTTACGGCAACGCATGAGCGATTATGACATGAACAAAGCCGGCAACAGTAAAACAACCGGTCATGGCAATGTTGATCCGCAAAGTGAAGAAACCACACACCTGAGTGTGTACGACAAATGGGGCAATGCAGTTGCAGTTACTACCACATTGAATGGTGGTTATGGAAGCAGAACCGTTGTTGGTGGTGCGGGTTTTTTATTGAATAATGAAATGGATGATTTCAGTATTAAGCCCGGCGTACCAAACATGTATGGTGCATTAGGAACTGAAGCCAATGCGATATCGCCCAACAAACGCATGCTGAGTTCAATGTCGCCAACCATTGTATTGAAAGATGGCAAACCTTATTTGGTGCTTGGCACTCCCGGAGGCACAACCATTACTACGCAGGTTTATCAGGTTTTACTAAATACACTTGAGTTTGATCTCAGCTTAGAAGATGCAGTTTGGAAACCACGTTTTCATCATCAATGGTTGCCCGATGTGGTGTATGTTGAAAAATCGTTTCCAATGGATGTACGTGCAAAACTGGAAGCGATGGGCTATAAAATTGTTGAACGTGGTACTATCGGTCGCTTTGAAGCAATTAAAATTGTAAATGGTAAAGTTGAAGCAGTTGCCGATAATCGTGGTGATGATCATGCGGAAGGATATTGAATCAATTGGCAATAGACAATAAGCAATTGGCAAAAAAACAGAGACATATTGATTAACATGTCAACTCATAACCCATAACTTTTAACTCATAACATGTCAATAGCAGCAACCTTTTTATCCTCCTACATCAAACGCATCAGCTATTACAAAGAACTGGCCGATAAAACATTTGAACAATTGAACGAAGCTGATTTTCATTTTCAACCAAATGAGGTGAGCAACAGCATCGCCATCATTATTCAACACATGGCGGGCAACATGCTGAGCAGGTTCACCAATTTTTTAACCGAAGACGGCGAAAAAGAATGGCGCAACCGTGATACTGAATTTGAAGAACAGCAACTCAGCAAAGAAGAATTATTGCAAAAATGGGAAGATGGTTGGGCTTGTGTCATGGATACAATAAACGAGCTTACTGAAGATGATCTGTTACAAACAATCACAATCCGCAGCGAAGAACTAACGGTGATGGATGCCCTCAACCGGCAAATGGCGCATTATCCATACCATGTGGGACAAATTGTTTTTATTGGCCGTATGATCAAAAACAAAGAATGGCGGAGTCTTTCCATTCCAAAGGGCGCATCGGATGCGTTTAACCGGCAAATGAAGAAATAAGATACATGATCACTCTTTCGCAAATACCCGGGCGCACTACTTTGATCGATGGAAAAGAATATACTTTCTTTTCTGGGTACTCCTATCTTGGGTTGGGAATGTTACCGGCTTTTACTGATCTTGTAAAAAAAGGAATTGATCAATACGGTGTTGTTTATCCTTCTTCCCGCATCTCCAACACAGCACTTGATCTGTATGCAAAAACCGAAGAGGCGTTGGCCAATTATACAAATACTGACGAGGCCGCTTGTTTCTCGTCTGGCTTTTTATCGGCCCGCACAGCAGTAGAAGTGGTGAAGGAGGAAATGAATGTGTACTATTTACACCACACCCATCCTGCATCGATTGCATTGCAAGGATTAAAACCAATTCCTGCAGAACAAAGCTGGGCCGATTTCTTAACCGAACGGGCAGCTGCCAACGAATTTGAATTTGGGTTAGCAGCCGACAGCATCAATCCAACCCCCGGGCATGTGAACGACTTTTCATTTCTGCAAAACACAGCACCTGGTTTTCGCATTACGCTCATTCTCGACGATTCGCATGGAATTGGCTGGCTGGGAGAAAAAGGCAAAGGAATCCGTTCATTACTTCGGCTACCCGTTTCCGTAGAATTATTACTCAATTTTTCATTGTCAAAAGCCTTTCACATCAACGGTGGCGCTATCTGCGGCTCACGGAAATGGATAACCGCTGTTCGCCGGCATGTCAATTATACCACCAGTACGCCACTGATGCCCTCGCTGGCATTTGCATGGTTCAATGGGCATCATTTGTTTCTGCAACAGCAAACTCTTTTGCTTCAGAATATAGATTACTTGCGAAAGCTGACAACAAACAATACATTTGTGGCCGGTGAAGGAACGCCGGTGTTTGTACTGTCAAAAAAAGGAATTGCTCCTTACCTGCTTCAACACAATACGATCATTTCTTCCTTCTCCTATCCTCATCCTGATAGCGACCCTGTAAACAGAGTTGTTGTGAATGCCTTGCATTTGAAATCCGATCTTGAGAACCTTGTTCGACTTGTTGAACGGTTTTAAACACATCGACGATCACTAAAACAAATACAACCAGATGAAATCTTTTTTTCTGCTTTTTACCGCATGTATCCTTTTTGCAGCAACCACTTCGTCCCAAACACTTGGCAAAATCTACTATGGTATGAAAGGCGGCTACAACTATTCGCTTGCCTCCTACACAGCTGCGGAAACAACCGGATCACATGGCGGATATGCCGGAATAATGATGAAGATACCATTCGACAACCGCTTGTTTTTTGCACCACAAATTGATTTCAATTACCGTGGTATGAAGGCAAAAACGCTGCCTGCAAACGAGTTGAGCAAGGTAACCGAGTTGCAGATACGTGTAATGCCTGTTGTGCAGATCGATTTCAAGCATCCCGATAAAAATGAAAACACGTTGTTTATCATGCTCGGCCCTTCACTGGGTTTTGGGGTTGCCGGTAATCAAATCAAACAAGATCAAAATGGCACTCCTGTAGAAGGAAAACTGAAATATGGCTTTCAGGATTATGGACAATATGATGCAAGCTGGCACACCGGTTTGGGTTACGAAACATCTAACGGCTTGCGTGTATTGGTTGAGTATGCGCTTGGTTTGAGTAATATGATGAACCGTGATGGCGGCCCCAGTATACGGTTCCACACAATTAGCGCAGGTGTGGGTTACTGGTTTGGCAAGAAAAAATAAGACCTTTGTGCCTCACTTTTTAATATTGAACTTCATTTATGATCAGGTATAATCCGAAAGAGTGGTTCACGTTTATATTCCGGTTACACAAATCGGACACCATCCGCAAACTCTCACCTCTTTTATTGGGCATTGCTGTTTATTCAGGATTAATTGCAGTACTTGAGCAGGAAGTCCTTAAGCTATCAGACAACAGCCATGTAAAAAACATACCACTCATGCACAGCCTGATGGGCTTTGCGATCTCAATGCTGCTGGTATTTCGTACCAATACTGCTTATGACCGCTGGTGGGAAGGACGAAAACTATGGGGTGCCTTGGTAAACAACAGCCGCAACTTAGCTATAAAACTCTCGGCAATTCTGAAAGAGGATGATAAAAACAACCGTACTTTTTTCAGTACCAGTATTCCTTTTTTTGCCTACACATTAATGAACCATCTTCAGCAGGAATCAACCAAAACAGCATTGTTTGATGAAGATGACCACGGACATATTCTGGCGAAAATTGACCAGGGAAAACACATTCCCAATCAGGTAGCATCCCAATTGTTCAAACGGGCATATCATTTACACCAGCAGGGAAAAATTAGCGGCGATGAGTTAATTGTGCTGAATGAAGAACTGAAATCGTTCACTGATATATGCGGTGCCTGTGAGCGGATCAAGAATACACCCATCCCCTTTTCGTACAGCGTATTCATTAAGAAGTTCATCTTTATTTATGTAATGACTTTGCCATTTGGGTATGTATTCAGTATGGGCTATTACGTAATACCGGTTGTAACGTTTGTATTTTATGTACTGGCAAGTCTTGAACTGGTAGCAGAAGAAATTGAAGACCCGTTTGGAACCGATGCCAACGATCTGCCAATGGAAAAAATTGCCGGTAACATCAAAAAACATGTACAGGAAATTCTCCACTAACAGGGTTTCATAATTAAACGCAAAGTTTACAGAATTTACTGTTTTGCCGTTTTGTTTTGTTAAGTCTGGCATTGAATTGGCTGATAGGTGCCGAATAGCTATTTTTACAAATCAAATACCTTGGCACGAAAAGTACTTAAAATACTATCCCGCATTCTGTTAGTTCTGTTGCTGCTGTTGATCACAGTATGGTTTCTTGTTCAGTTAACTCCCGTGCAAAACTGGCTGTCACGAAAAGCAGCCAACTGGCTCTCACATGAATTAAAAACAGAAGTAACGGTAAAGCATGTTGAGTTTTCTCTTTTCAATAAAGTGTTACTGGAAGGCGTTTTGGTAAAAGACCGTAACAAGGATACGCTGGCCTATATTGGCCGGGGCGGAGTAAACGTAAGTGATTGGTTTTTTCTGCGTGATAAAATTGAGCTGAGCTATATTTCACTGGAGCAAACAAAAATTTATCTCCATCGAAGCGATAGTGTATGGAACTACCAATTTCTGGTTGATTATTTTTCAGCACCTGCCTCCACAAAAGATACAACGAAGCAACAAACCGACTTAAAGCTTTCAAACATTGAGTTGAAGCAAATTACCTTGATCCAGAAAGATGACTGGAGAGGGCAAACCATTCAAGGCAGCCTGCAGTACCTGAAACTCAACTTTAAAACATTTGATTTACGGAAGAAAGTAATTGATGTAGCAGATGTTGAGATTACATCGCCTTACTTTTCGATTTCGAATTATACCGGCAAGAAGTTGAAAAGTGCACCAAAGCCCGATAGTGCATACCACACTGATGAAATTGTTGAGGCCTTAAACCAATCGGGCTGGAGAATAACTGCCAACCAAGTGAAACTTCAAGATGCAGAATTCAGAAGCGATAGTTATACGCAACGGGAACCTCTTCCCTACTTTGATGGAGCACATGTAAACTTTAAAAACATAGCAGGCACATTTACCAACCTTACCTATATCGGCGATACACTTACCGCCAAACTACAACTCAAAGCAAAAGAAAGAAGTGGTTTTGAAGTGAAGGAGCTGAATGCAGATTTTACATTTCATTCCAGTACAATGGAATTCAGCGACCTGCTTGTTCGTACCAATAAAAGTATACTGAAAAATTATTTTGCATTCCGGTTTGAGCAGTTTGGTCACGATATGAGTGAATTTATTACCCATGTGCGGATGGATGGAATATTTGAAGACAGCGAGCTGCATAGCGACGATATTGCTTTTTTTGCACCGGCAGTAAAAGACTGGAACGACCGGATGTCGATCAACGGAAAAATAAGAGGTACTGTTGATCATTTGAAAGGAACCGACATTGTGATTAAAACACTCAAACAAACTGTACTCGATGGAAATTTCACCATCGACGGCTTACCTGATATCAACAGCACTTTTCTTGATCTGAAAGCAAACCGCCTGCAAACATCGTATGCAGATGCTGTTGCACTTTATCCGGATCTGCGAAAGATCACTACACCCGCCATTTCACAAATCAGCTACTTTAATTTCAAAGGAAGTTATACCGGCTTCTTCAAAGATTTTGTAACCTATGGAACACTTGAAACAAATTTAGGAACAGTAGTTACCGACATTAACCTGAAACTTCCTGATGGCAGCGCTCCTATCTATTCAGGAAAGATTAAAACAAGTGGTTTTGCATTAGGTACATTTTTGAAAGATCCTTTGTTAGGCACCATTGTAATGGATGGTTCACTCAAAGGCCGCGGCTTTAATCCTAAAACATTGTTTGCTGAAGTAGATGGGAATATAAAGGCCATCTATTTAAATGGATATACATACAGGAATTTAACAGCGAAAGGCATTTACGAAAAGCAAAAGTTTGACGGATCGTTTGTTGCAAACGACAGTAACCTCATTGTAAATCTTACCGGGCTTGTGAATCTTAATTCTGATACCCCTGTGTACAAATTATCGGGTGATATCTACAAACTTAATTTTAAAGAACTTGGGCTGTTAAATAAAAATATCAGTTTGAAAACATTTGCCATTCTTGATTTTAAAGGCAAAACAATTGATGACTTTTTGGGAACGGCTAATTTACAAAATGCAGTTTTAACAAAGGATGGCGACACATTATCATTCGACTATCTCACGCTTTCTTCTGCTTATGCAGAAGGAAAAAAACTATTAACTGTAAGCAGTAATGAAGCAGAGATTGCTCTTCGTGGAGATTTTAATATTCTTGATTTACCAAACACCACTCTCTCTTTCCTGCATAATTATTTTCCTTCTTACATCCAGAAACCTTCCAAAACTGTAAAAAATCAGAATTTTACGTTTGATGTTGTAACCAGAAATATTGCAGAATTTATCGACATCCTCGAAATCCCTGTTAAAGGATTTGATAACAGTACGATCAATGGCAGTATCAATACCAATGAAAGCAGCTTTAACCTCAAAACAAATGTTCCGTTTTTTCAATACAATAAAATTGGATTTAACGACGCAAATATTGTGGCAACCGGCGATTACAATAAACTGAATGTAGATGGCACTATGCTGGAAGTGAAATTGAACGACAGCATCAGCTTACCGCAAACAACATTTAAAATTATTGCCGCAAACGATACAGGATCTGTCAGCATTCGAACAAGAGCATCGCAAACACTGAAAGATGCAAACCTGAACGCAAGGATCAGTACAAAAAAAGAAGGAGTCGGAATTGTTTTCCAGCCATCTACTGTGGTGATTAATGAAAAAGTGTGGACGATCGAAGACAAAAGTGATCTGTTCATTGGTAAAAAAATGATGCATTCCGAAAGCATCAAATTAATTTCCGGCAACGAAAGCATCATTGCTTATACAGAACCCTCGGGCATTGGCAACTACGAAAACTTTGTGGTGGAATTGAGTAATGTGCAAATGGGAGACATCGTACCCTATTTCCTGAAAGACCCCCGACTGGAAGGACAGGTTACGGGCCGGGTAGACATTATGAATCCGTTTGGTAAAATGCAGGCTGAAGCTGATTTGAAAGCGGAACGTTTCCGTTTTAATAATGATTCCATCGGACTTGTAAGTATCAAAGGGAATTACAGTACTGAAACAGGTGATATCAATACAGAGATCATTTCCGACAATCCTTCCTATGAATTCTCCAGCAAAGGCAAGATCAATCTGAAGGATCCAAATAACCCGGTAATTGACCAACTTGTTGATGCAAAATATTTAAAGCTCAGCATTCTTCAACAATATCTGTCGATCATTATGACGGATATGAAAGGTGAAGTATCGGGCCTTATTCAAATAACCGGTGATGCAACTCAACCGGATTTGATAGGCAATGTAAAACTCAGCAACACTTCTTTTGTACTCGACTATACCAAGTGCCGCTATGCGATGAACGAAGGAACTGAAATTGCATTTAAAAAAGGTGAGATCGATTTTGGGAAGATCATACTTACGGATACGGCTAAACGCACGGCAACTTTTTCAGGAAAACTTGTATCACCAGTTTTTCAAGGAAATGGGGTTTGCAATGCAGTTCAGTGCAAATAATGCAGCCCGAGGTTTCCAGGTATTGAATACCACCAAAAAAGACAACGATCTGTTTTACGGAAATGTAGTGGCCGATGCAAGCGGATCAATTCGTGGACCGGTAACTGATATGGTATTGAAACTACGTGCAGAGCCCACCGACAGTTCGCATATCTATCTTCCTACTTCTGACACAAGAGTAACCGGTACGGCCGACTTTATTGTATTCCGCAAGTATGGTAAGGAAATGAAAGTAGAATCGAATGTAAAAGAAACATCACACATGTTGGTTGATCTGGATATAATTGCCAACCCGCTTGCAAAAATCGATTTGATACTGGATGATGTAACCAATGATGTAATTCACGGACAGGGATCAGGTGCATTGAATATAATCGTAAACACGAGAACAGGCACCAGCATGAACGGGCGTTTTAATATTACCAAGGGATCGTATACTTTTAGTTGGGAGAAACTGATTAAAAAAGATTTTATTATCGATAATGGTTATGTAGAATGGAATGGCGATCCTTATGATGCACGGATTAATATTGATGCAAAATATATCGTTAAAAATATTGCATTACCCCAAGACCTTGCAAGTGGTTGTAGTAGCAACGAACGCAGTACAATTAGTGTTGTGAGTAATTTATCGGGTATATTAAGCAGCCCTGTTATTTCATTCCGATTTGAGTTACCACCGGATCATCCATGCTTAAACAACCCCATTACTATAAATGGGTTGCAACGGATGCGCTCCAATCCCAATGAATTGAACAATCAGGTATTTTCGCTGTTAGTTTTTAATCAGTTTTTGTCGGGTGGTGCAAATTCATCCAGCGCTGCTGCCAATATAGGTGCCGGTGTAATAACCTCTGCAGCCGGAACTTTTTCGGAGTTTATTGCACAGCAAGTACAGGCGGGTTTAGGTGTTGCTTTGCGCAATATCCCCGGTATTAATAAATTAAATCTTGATCCGTATGTTACCTTTAGCCCGAGCCTTATCTCCGGGTCCCAAGCCCAAATACAAGGCTTTCAGGGAACAGGCAGATTTGGCATTACCCGTCGTTTATTAAATGGAAAATTATTATTGAAAGCAGGTGGCTCAGTATTGGTCAACACCGGGCAAAACACACAGGTTCAAAATAACAACCAGCTTACACCCGATTTTACATTGGAGTGGTTAATTACACCTGATGGTAAACTCCGTTTGATCGGCTTCTACCGTAGTGTATATGATGTACAATGGAGAAGTGGTAACCGTGCTGGTATCAGTTTCTCGTATGTAAAAGACTTTGAACGATAGATCGATTACTTCAGGATGTTATGTCCCATCTTATCCCGTTTTGTTTCCAGATATTTTTGATTGAATTCATTGGGCGCAATGCTGATGGGAACTGTATCAACAATTTCAAGTCCGTAACCCAGTAAGCCTGCTCGTTTTCTTGGGATTGTTGCTGATGAGTTTCAACTTGGTTACATTGAGCGTACGTAATATCTGTGCACCAACTCCGTAATCTCTTGCATCCATCGGTAAACCAAGATGCAGATTTGCTTCCACCGTATCCATTCCCTGCTCCTGCAGTTTATAGGCTTTCAGTTTATTCAGCAAGCCGATACCACGACCTTCCTGATTCATATACAACACAACACCTCGCCCCTCTTTTTCTACCATTTGCATAGCAGCATGTAACTGATCGCCACAATCGCAACGCAGCGATCCAAGAATATCGCCTGTAAAACAAGAGGAATGCACACGCACCAAAACGGGTTCACCTTCTTCCCATTCTCCTTTGATCAATGCCAAATGTTCCTGAGCAGTTTCTTTTTCACGAAAAGCAATTAATTGAAAATGTCCAAACGCTGTAGGCATTTCTACCCGAACAACCTCTTCAATTAAGGAATCTGTTTTTAAACGGTATTCGATCAGATCCTTAATGGAAATGATCTTCACATCAAATTTTTCAGCGATCAATTCCAGTTGAGGCAAACGGGCCATACTCCCATCTTCATTCATAATTTCTACCAATACACCTGCCGGTTCCAACCCGGCAAGTCGGGCCAGATCAATAGTTGCTTCTGTATGTCCGGTACGTCGTAATACGCCACCCGGTTTTGCACGGAGCGGAAAAATATGTCCCGGACGGGCCAGGTCTTCGGGCTTGGTATCTTTATTGATCAGAGCCAGAATTGTTTTTGACCGGTCCTGTGCCGAAATACCGGTACTGGTTCCTTGCCCGATCAGATCAACCGAAATGGTAAATGCAGTTTCGTGCAATGAAGTATTGGAGGAAACCATTGCCTCTAATTGCAGCTCACGGCAACGTTCATCGGTAAGGGCGGCGCAAATCAACCCTCTTCCATTCTTACTCATAAAATTGATCACTTCAGGGGTTGCGTGACGGGCGGCAATAATAAAGTCTCCTTCATTTTCACGGTCCTCATCATCTACCACAATCACCATTTTTCCCGAACGAATATCCTCAATAGCACTTTCGATAGAATGAAGCATCTCTCTGTTTTAGGCCGCAAAGTTAGCTGAAAACCTAAGTCTATCCACAATTGATTCACATCTGTTGAAATGAAAAAGTTGAAATTGCAGCAAGTTGATGAACAGTCCTGTCTTCTTTACGAAATGTTAATATTTCTTTGACATTTGAAGGTAAGTTTATCGTTTATTTGCACTCGTAAAACTAAAAAGTATGCTAAAAATCAAAAAACTGCTGCTTATCACGATGACACTGTTTGTATCGGTCGTATCGTATTCGCAGGTAACTACAAGTAGTATGAGCGGTGTGGTGAAAAATGATGCCGGAGAAGGTCTTTCCGGTGCCACGATCATGGCCACTCATCAACCCACTGGTACAAAGTACACATCTGTAACAAGAGCGGGTGGACGTTTTGACATTCTTTATATGAATCCGGGTGGTCCTTACACGATTACGGTTTCATTTGTTGGTTATCAGAACGGTGTTCGTAACGATGTATTTGTTGCCTTGGGCGATGAGTACAAACTCGAATTCAATTTGTCGAATGTTGCAACAGAAATCAGTGAAGTAGTGATCTCTGGACAAAGAGGCAACCGCACGTTGAAGAGTGGTGCAAGTACAAGTATTAATAACCGCCAGATTAACACCTTGCCTACAATCAGTCGTAGTATTAATGATTTTACTCGTTTAACACCACAGGCCGGTCCGGGTAACACCTTTAATGGTCGTGATGGACGTTTCAATAATATTCAGATCGATGGTGCCAACTTCAACAACAACTTCGGTTTGAGCAGCAGCAACCTTCCGGGTGGTGATGCTCAACCTATTTCACTTGACGCCATCGAAGAAATTTCTGTAAACATCTCTCCGTTTGATGTGAAACAAGGAAACTTTACAGGCGCTGGTGTAAATGCTGTTACACGTGGTGGTACAAACACATTTACCGGTTCTGTTTATGGCTTTTACCGTAATCAGGATTTTAATGGTAAGTATGCTGCTTCAGCAAAACTTCCGGAAGCTACTCAAAGCGAAACAAAATCGTACGGTATGCGTCTTGGTGGTCCAATCATCAAAAACAAATTATTCTTCTTCGTTAATGGAGAAAGAGAAGTAAGAACTTACCCGGGTTTGAACTGGTTGGCAACCCGCTCAGGTGTTAGTGGTGCAAACGTATCACGAGTTACAGCTACCGATCTTGACGCTGTAAGAAACTTCCTGAAATCTACTTACGATTATGAAACTGGTCCTTACGAAAATCTGGGAGAATTCTCTTCAAGAAACTACAAAGTTCTCGGACGTATTGATTGGAACGTGAACAATAACAACCGTCTTTCTTTACGTTACAATTTGGTTAAGAGCGTAAATGACAACGAAACAAACGGTACATCAGCACCAAATCCAAGAGCCGGTTCAAACCGCTGGAGCAGAAATGCAATGGCGTATGAAAATGCGAATTATGGTTTTGAAGATGTTGTGTCTTCATGGACATTAGACTTCAAAAGCAAAATTGGAAAAAATGCAAACAATCAGTTTTTAGCAACTTATACCAACATTGAAACAAACCGTGTAACAGGTTCATCTACTTTCCCATTTGTTGATATTTGGGATGGTGATGTGGCTTCTGGTACGGATCAATACATCAGTTTCGGTACTGAGTTGTTCAGTTACAAAAACGCTGTAAAAAATAAAGTAATCACAGTTACTGACAATTTCAACTACAGCATTGGCAAGCATGCATTAACTGCAGGTACTTCATTTGAATATATGTATTTCGGTAACAGCTTCCTCCGTTACGGTACAAGCTACTACCGTTTCCGTTCTGTAAGTGATTTCACAAGTGGTGCAAATCCAATTGCATATGCATTAACCTACGGTTACAATGGCACAGACCCCATTGCTGATTTGACCTTTGGTCAAATTGCAGCTTATGTACAAGATGAAATTAAACTTACCGATCGTTTCAAATTAACAGCTGGTATTCGATTCGATCAGGCTATTTACTTAGAAGATCTGATTGCAAACCCAACCATTGCTCAAAAAACTTTCAGAGATTTAGCAGGCAACCCAATTACGTTTGATGTAGGTAGCTGGCCGAAGAGCAAACGACTAACTGCTACGGTTGGCTTTAACTGGGATATCTTAGGAACACGTGATCTTGTAATCCGTGGTGGTTCAGGTGTATTCACTGGCCGTTTACCATTTGTTTGGTACACTAATCAGCCTACAAACAGTTACGCTTTACAAGCTACTGTTGAAAGAGTTGATCATACAAACGGAGTTCCTTATCCGTTTAATCCTGATCCAAATGCATACAGAAATACATTCCCACAATCAACTGCCACATTACCTTCAGGTGCTTCATTGGCAATTGTTGATAAAGACTTTGTATTTCCTCAAATCTGGAGAACATCCCTTGCATTTGATAAAAAATTGCCTTGGAACATGACATTGACAATGGAAGCTATTCATTGAAAGATCTTAATGCTGTTCTGCAATACAATGCAAACGTAGGAACACCTAATGGCAATTTTACAGGTTCGGATTCACGCCCTCGTTATACTACAACTGCAGCAAGAAAAGTTGATGGTTCCGTTAATGAAGCAATGGTGTTATCAAACACAAAAAAAGGCGGAAGCTTTAGTTACAGGCGCCAATCCCTGACCAAAGGATTTACAAAAGGATTCTACGGACAGCTTTCTTACAGCTTTAACTACGCATTAGATGTATCAGGTAACCCAGGTTCACAAGCCGCTTCTGCATGGAGCAACCTTGCGAGTTACAGAGGTAATAACAACTTACTTGACCCATCCGTTTCACAGTACTCAATTCCTCACAGAATTACTGCTGTTGTATCGAAGCGTTTTGAATATTTGAATAAATCAATGGCAACTACAATTTCATTGTTCTATGAAGGCTCTGCTACTGGTCGCTACTCGCATACCTACAGCAACGACATGAACAATGATGGTGTAACCAACGACCTGTTATACGTCCCTGCTACAAGACAGGAAGCTGGTATTTTCTTCCCGAACACAGCGGCAGGTATTGCTGATGCAGATATCTTTTGGTCATATGTTGAACAGGATTCATATCTGAAAAAACGAAAAGGTGGATATGCTGAGCAATATGGTGGCTTGTTCCCTTGGGTGCATAACATTGATATGCGCTTTTTACAGGATTTCTCTGTAATACAAATAACACAAAACATACATTGCAATTGAGTGTTGACGTGTTGAACTTTACAAAATATGTTGAAGATAAATTGGGGTAACAGAAACCGTCTTGTATATGGTAACTGACGTGTTTTACGTTGGGTTTCCAATAGACCCCCGCGGCAGGTATACCACAGTTTGCTGTGAATACAGTTGGCAATCCAGCTACAAAACCAATCAAAACATTTGAAACAAGCCCAACGGTATCAAGTACCTGGGGCATGCAGGTTGGCTTACGCTACTTCTTCTAAGAGCGCACAACCTCATATAAAAAAACCCGCTCATTGAGCGGGTTTTTTTTAATGTACGATAACTGCCGATTTACAAATGAATATTTTTTTAAAACAAATCAACTCTTCCCCATCCCCATTTCAAAAAATCGGGGAATGCTTTGGCCCAGGTTGGTACATCGTGTCCGCCATCGGCAAGCTCAACGTAACGGATAGCACTGTCAGCATATCCTTTCTTCTTCAACTCACGAATAAGGTCCAATGCATCATAATCGAATCGATGACACCATTGTTATTACGATCAAGTTTTTCGTCCAATAATCCTGTTTGAAAATAGAACTGTAAACCGGGTGCGGCAACACCATCTCTTACCTGGTTGTGCATAATACGATTGTTCATCTGTATACCCATCATCGTAAGCCTTTTGCCGCCACCATAATGAACCTGAGAAAACTCCAACCTTACTGAACGCTTCTGGATTGTTCCATACCAAATCGAGTGCCACCGCCCGCCCAGTGAAAATCCGGCAAATGCTTTTTCTTTGAACTGAACAATGTTGTATTGCCTGTGCAGAAACGGAAGCAATTCTTCAAA
>CAWHOR010000068.1:0-11395 GCA_963830845.1 uncultured Bacteroidota bacterium
CTCAAATTGAATTGTGGCAGAACCACAGCAAGTATGAAAATAAAGTGTACGTTCTTCCAAAACATTTGGATGAGAAAGTTGCACGGTTACACCTTGCGAAAGTTGGTGCTACTTTAGATGAATTAACAAATGCACAAGCTGAATACCTCGGCATTCCACAGAATGGTCCATTCAAATCTGAATTATACCGTTATTAATACAGTTAAAAGCTGCAATCAAAACCCGTTTCACTTGAAACGGGTTTTTTGCTTTCCATCAATTCGTTTACAACAGCTATACTAAAGCTTGCAGGTTATACCTGCTCCGGGTTACAAAAGAGCAGGTATTATAAATTTATCCCCCAATTCCGCCACTCATCAAAAGCAGTGAGGAGGGGTTATGTTTTCAGTATATTCGGCTTCCAAAACAATTTCGTTATGATGAAAAGAATAGGTATTTATCTTTTGTGCCTGTTATGTTATAACAGCATAACTGCACAAACCGGCTACAGCAATTTTGCCCAGCAAACCAACCGCATCAATGCGTTGGCAAAAGCAAATCCCCAATGGGTGAAAGTGAAATCGCTTACAAAAACAAATGGCGGTAAAGACATTTGGCAAATCACCATCGGCTCAGGCAATACCGAAACCAAACCGGCCATTGCTGTTGTGGGTGGTGTAGAAGGCAACCTGCCACTGAGCACCGAACTTGCTATTGGCTTTGCAGAAAGTTTAATGCAGGGTATTGCAACCGACAGCATCAAAAATCTGCTCAACAAAACAACCTTCTACATTTTCCCGAATATGAGTCCTGATGCAATGGAACAATACTTTGCATCGCTTCGTTACGAACGCCAGGGCAATGCTACTGCAACGGATGACGATCGTGACGGCAACAGCAATGAAGATGGATATGATGATCTTGATGGCAATGGAAAGATCACATGGATGCGTGTTGAATCACCGGTTGGAACACATCGATTGCATCCAAATGATCCAAGAGTATTGATCAAAGCCGATGTAAGCAAAGGTGAAAAAGGAAACTATCTTGTGTTTACCGAAGGCAAAGACAACGACAAAGACGGCAGCTTTAATGAAGATGGCGAAGGTGGTGTTTGGTTCAATAAGAATTTAACTTTCAAACATCCTTCGTTTTCACAGGGCTCGGGTGAATTTCCTGCAAGCGAAAAAGAAACAAGAGCATTGCTTGATGAATTGTTTGATCGCTTTAATGTATATGCAGTCATCAGTTTCAGCAGCAACAATAATTTAACTACGCCTTATTCTTTTAATGCTGCATCCGCAACTGCTCCTATTCTCGCAGGTTGGTTAATGCCCGATACAAAAGTGAACAGCATGGTGAGCGATCTGTATAATAAAACTGTTGGTTTAAAAGATGCACCTGCATCATCAGTAAGCGGTGGAGATCTGTTATCATGGGGCTATTATCACTATGGCCGCTTTAGTTTCAGCACACCGGGCTGGTGGGTGCCAAAAACAAAACCTGATACAGCAAAGAATGAAAAAGCATTTACTGTTGAAGATCCTTCAGCGAATTACCTGCGTTGGGCATCACAACAAAATATCAGCAACGTGTTTACCGAATGGAAAACAATTCAGCATCCTGATTTCCCGAATCAAAAAGTAGAAGTGGGTGGTGTTGATCCGTTTGCATTACATACGCCTCCCTACTCTCTTGTTCCTGATTTGGTGAAAAAGCACAGCAGCTTTCTACTAAAACTCGCTGCGTCACAACCGGAGCTGGATCTCATTAATGTGCAAACAGAAAAACTAGCGAATGGATTAACAAGAGTTACACTTGATGTAATCAATAAAGCAGCGTTGCCCTCCCATTCAAAATTGGGCGAACGCAGTTACTGGGTAAAACGCATTAATGTAAAAGTGAACAACAGCAGCAGCCAATCGATCATCAGTGGTAAGAAAATACAACTGCTGAATGCACTGGAAGGTTACAGTTCCAAACAATTAAGTTGGCTGATCAAAGGAAGCGGCAAGATCAGCATTGAAGCCGGAAGTCCAACTACAGGAACAAAAACAATTGAGGTTACACTTTAATGTTCACTCCAAAATTTTCAAGTATGAAACTTACGATAAAACAATTCATCGCAGCAACTGCACTCAGCGTTACCGCACTGTTTGCAACAGCACAAACTGCTGATCAGATATTTAAAGCAGCCGGCTCTCCCGCCAACCCTAAAGTTGCGGTTAGCTGGAACCGTTACTACGACCATGCAGGCATAACAGATATCTTAAAAAAGATTGCAGCAGCACACCCGGATTTAGCAAAACTTCAATCAATCGGCAAATCATTTAAAGGCAGAGATATCTGGTGTCTTACCATTACTGATTTCAAAACAGGTAATGCAGATCAAAAACCAGGCATGTATATCGATGGCAACATTCACTCTAACGAAGTGCAGGGCGCTGAGTTTTCGATGTACACTGCATGGTACCTAACTGAATCGTTTAAAGACACCCGCTTCATCAAAGAGTTGTTGGCCGATAAAGTTTTTTATATCGTTCCAACCATCAACCCTGATGGACGTGACAGTTATTTTCACGAACCCAACACAGGCAGCTCACCACGTTCTGGTGTAATACCAGTTGACAATGATCGTGATGGTTTGGTTGATGAAGATGGATATGATGATCTGGATGGCGACAATGAAATATTGATCATGCGTCGCAAAAATCCGAATGGACGTTTGCGTGTTGATCCTTCAGATCCACGCCGTATGATACAGGTTGGCCCTGATGAAAAAGGCGAATATGAAATGTTAGGACTGGAAGGAAAAGATAATGATGGGGATGGCGTAGTAAATGAAGATGGTTACACCTTTCAATACGACCCAAACCGTGACTGGGGCTGGGGATGGCAACCAAACTATATTCAGAATGGTGCGTATAAATATCCCTTCTCTCTACCTGAAACAAGAGCCGTGATGGACTTTGTAATGAAGCATCCGAATATTGCGGGTGCACAATCGTATCATAATGCAGGTGGAATGATCTTACGTGGCCCCGGTGATCCAACAGATCAGGTAACGTACAATCCACAAGACATACAGGTGTATGATATTATTGCTCGTAAAGGAGAAGAGTTGATTCCCGGTTACCGTTATTTGGTTGTTCATAAAGATCTCTACCCTGCTTATGGCGGTGAACTCGATTGGTTTTATGGTGGTCGTGGTATCTACACCTATTCAAATGAATTATGGACGCCGTACTTAATGTTCAACAAAGAAGCAACACGTAATCCACAGGATAATTCCAATTTCAATTTTGATACTTATCTCTTGTTTAAAGATGCGTTTGTTGATTGGCATGAGTACGACCATCCCCAATATGGTAAAATTGAAATTGGTGGTTTCAAGAAAAATTTCGGTCGTGCTCATCCCGGCTTTTTATTGGAGAGTGATGCACATCGCAACATGGCATTCACCATCTATCATGCTTATCATACTCCTTTGTTGAAAGTAGATACTGTTACAGAGAAAGATCTTGGCAATGGGTTGAAAGAGGTAACAGCTATTATTTCAAACAGTCGTATTATGCCAACACATAGCAGTCATGATCTGAAATACAAAATTGAACGCCCTGATTATATTTCGATCAGCGGTGTAAAAACAATTGCAGGAATGATCGTTGAAAATGCAGACCTCAACATCACAACAGAACAAACAAACAATCCTGAAAAAATTGAAGTAGCCAATATACCCGGCTTATCTACTGTTACTGTTCGCTGGGTAGTGCAAGGTGGCGGAAAATATACGATCAGCGTTGATAGCAAGAAAGGCGGGGTGGCGAAGAAGTAATGAGTGAAGTACGAGGTATGAAGTAAGAACTACGACACTTTCCGTTTCCTTTGTGTATTCTTTGTGTGCTTCGTGAAACAAAATTCAGTAGCACAGAGGGCACAAAGTCTTTCACGGAGAACACAAAGAAAATCCTCACAACTTAGTTGTGAGGATTTTTTGTTACAGTCTGTTTACTGAAAGCTTTGTAATTTTCAGCATGAAATCTTTTCTGCTTGTTCTATTCACATCTGTCCTGTTTGCGCAAGCCCATGCACAGCTATTGAAAACCGATGCCAATCTATTAAAGCTAAAAGCACCGGAAACTTTCAAAGCAGAATTCATCAGCAGCAAAGGAAATTTCACCGTTGAAGTGTACCGCAACTGGTCGCCGTTGGGTGCCGATCGTTTTTATCAACTCATCCGCAGTGGTTATTACAATAACACCGTTGTGTTCCGTGTGGTAAAGGATTATCTCGTGCAGTTTGGTGTAAGCGAAAACAAAGAGAAAAATATTTTTTGGCAAGGCAAAAACTTAAAAGATGAGCCGGTAGTTGGCTCCAACACCGACAGTACACTTTGTTTTTCACGAGGCGCACCCAACACCCGCAAAACATCCGTATTCATCAATCTCCGCAATAACCTTACCTATGACACCCTGCAGTCGGCTGGGGTAAAAGGATTTGTCCCTTTTGCAAAAGTGATCAACGGAATGGATGTAGTGCGGCAATTTTTTTCTGAGTATGGAAACGATACCATGCGTGCTGCCGACTCGGTCTACTTTAAAGGGAATGCATACCTTCTGAAACGTTTTCCAGGCCTCGATTTGATCAAAGAAGTACGGATTGTTAAAAGCCCCGACTAATCGCCTCTACTCACCTACCTTTGCATTGCTGACGAAAGACGAATAAGTAATTCTTTTCCACAAATACCAAAATAAGCACGGGATTTGTTGCTTGTTTTTACCCTCTTTCCTTTTCAGTACAACCAAACAACACTTTTTTAAAGCTTACGATGAAATTGGCTGAAAATAACAGGGCATCGCTATACCCTGCTGTTCAACTTCAGCAAACAACATCAGGCACACAAAATAAATTTGAATAGATGAAACTAATATTCGTTAAAAACATTCAGTTTACCCGTTTAATCAAGGCAGACGGACGCTTACGTGAATTCAACTTTCGCAAACTCGGTGGCTTACAGGAAGGTCAGTTCAGTATTGATGTAGCCGATGAACGTGGCAACCGTCTTCTCTTCAAAATGATCAAAGAAGATCAATTATGGAAGATCATTGACAGCAACGATCTCCCTTCCTGGGTGATCAGTTCAACTGGCATTTTACATGATAAAATTGAAGAAGTAATGACGGCCAATATGCCCGAACAGGAAGAACAACATCCGCAATAAACAAAAAAGCTGTTCGGTGTACACAGAACAGCTTTTTCTGTCATCACCTGCAATTTAATAACCCTGGTTTTGTACAAGGTTTGCATTCACTTTTATTTCATTGAGAAACTGTTTCCCTGATGAACAATCTGGACGTAACCTGATTTTTCATCAGGTCAGGCATAATCTGACGCATGCATCCGACTGTCTTTGTCTTATTGAGTATGATGAAAAAAAACTGCCGTTATTCTAAATAATTGGAACGATTCATTCAAAAAAGGCAAAGGAAACCTTTCATATCTCCAACTTTTTTTTCTACCTCAGCCAGCCTATATTGCAGCCCGTTTTTTACATAACAAGAATAAATATACATGAGAGAATTTTCATCAATGATCGCAGGCGCCCTTCGCCTGCGAGTGCAGCAGGTAGAGACCGTAATTGATTTACTGGAAGAAGGTTCCACCATTCCATTTATTGCCCGTTACCGAAAAGATAAGACCGACAACCTGGATGAAGTGGTGATCCAGCAAATACAGGATCAGGCAAAATTCCTAAAAGAGTTTACAGAACGAAAAACGTTTATTGAAAAAACAATTACCGAACAGGGTAAGATGACGGATGCGTTGCAGGCCAGATTAGATAAAGCAGCAACCATCAATGAACTGGAAGATATTTATCTCCCTTATAAACCAAAACGAAAAACGAAAGCACAAACAGCAAGAGAGAACGGACTAGAGCCGTTGGCACTCCTTCTACTCGAACAAAAAGATATTGTTGTAAACGAACATGCGGCAACGTTTATCAACGAGAAAGTTGCAACAGCAGAAGATGCATTACAAGGCGCACGGGATATTATTTCGGAACAGGTGAATGAAAATGCTGAAGTACGGGCGAAACTGCGAAAATATTTCGAAGATCAGGCATTGGTAAAAAGCACCGTGATGAAAGACAAAGAAACCGAAGGCATCAAGTTTAAAGATTATTTTGACTTCAATGAGCCGGTACATAAAATTCCATCACACCGTATCCTTGCGATCCTTCGTGGATTTACTGAAGGCTTTTTAAAGATGAGCATTGAGCCGGAGGAAGAACTTGCGATCGAGTTGATCGATTCATTGTATATAAAAGGAAGGAACGAATCAACTGCACAGGTAAAGAAAGCGATCAAAGATGCTTACAAGCGATTGCTGCAACCAAGTCTTGAAACCGAATTTCGTTCGCAGTTAAAACAAAAGGGCGATGAAGAAGCCATTACCGTGTTTGCAGAAAATCTTCGTCAGTTGTTATTGAGCAGTCCGTTGGGCAGCAAACGTATTCTTGCAATTGATCCCGGTTACAGAACCGGTTGCAAAATTGTTTGTCTGGATGAAAAAGGCGACCTGCAAACAACCGATCTAATCTATATTCATGAGCCGGGCAAATTGTATACGGCTGAGCAAACCATCCGTCATTTAGTGAATGCATTTCAGACACAAGTATTTGCTATTGGAGATGGTACAGCAGGAAGAGAAACAGAACAGTTCATTAAAAAATTAAATCTTGGCTTACCTGTTTTCCTGGTGAATGAAGATGGTGCATCGATTTACAGTGCAAGTGAAGTGGCCAGAGAAGAATTTCCGGATAAAGACATTACAGTACGTGGTGCAGTAAGTATTGGCCGGCGTTTAATGGACCCATTGGCTGAATTGGTAAAGATCGATCCAAAAAGTATTGGCGTCGGGCAATACCAGCACGATGTAAATCAAATGCGGTTGAAAGAGCGTCTTGATCAAACTGTTGTGAGTTGTGTGAACCAGGTAGGTGTGAATTTAAATACTGCCAGTAAAAATTTGCTGAGCTATGTAAGCGGCATCAACAGCAGCATTGCAGAAAATATTGTGAAGTACAGAAACGAGATCGGTCGTTTTACAAGTCGCAAACAATTATTGAAAGTGCCACGCCTCGGCGATAAAGCATTTGAGCAATGTGCCGGTTTCTTACGTATACCTGATGGTGAAAATGCATTGGACAAAAGTGCCGTACATCCCGAAGCGTATGCAGTGGTTGAAAAAATGGCAGCCGATCTGCAATTAAAACTGGAAGAGTTGGTGGGTAATGAAACAACGATCAAACAGATCCCTGCCAAAAAATATGTAACCGAAACCATTGGTGAATTAACCATCAATGATATTTTGAAAGAACTGGTGAAGCCCGGTCTTGATCCACGCAGTGAAGCACAGGTATTTGAATATGCCAACATCTTCAGTATTGATGAAGTAACAGCAGGCATGGTGATTCCCGGTGTGGTAACCAACCTAACCCGCTTTGGTGCATTTGTTGACATTGGTGTAAAACAGGATGGCCTGGTGCATGTGTCAGAAATATCACACGAGTATATTACAGACCCCGCTGAAAAATTAAAGTTGAACGATAAAGTAATGGTGAAAGTGGTGGAAGTAGATGTGCAACGCAAACGAATTGCATTATCGATCAAACAAACACAGGAAGCACCTGCACGAAATGCAAGGCCCAAGGTACAAGGTCAAGCAACAAGGTTCAAGAAAGAAGGAGACTTAAGCAACTTAACAGTGAATGATGCGTTGGCGGCTCTGAAGAAGAAGTTTGGGAAGTAAGTAAGCTGTGACCTTTTAGCTATGGGCTGCGAGCAAATCCAAGAGCAATCATTTTCATCTGTTGTCATTTGTGTTTATCATTGACCAATAAAATACAAAGAGGCGCACCGCTAAGCAGTGCGCCTCTTTCAGTTCGGCAGGTTGTTACAAACGGAAACCGACTGTAAAACTCAGGACTCTATGTTTGTTTTTTTCATCAATATTATTATCAGCACCCGATTGGAGTTTTGCTAAACCCAAACCATAATTCACAGAAAACATTGCTTTCTCACCTTCAAAACCTACAGTACCGTTTAAACCATAATCGAAACGACGGAGAATGCCATATCCTGCTCCTTCTTCACCTTGTGTTGTAGGATCATCATCTGAAAAATCAATTTTATCGGTTCTGCTTGTAGCAATTCCTAATACCTGGTAATCAAGTTTACGTTTGCCGCCAACACCCATTGCTACATAGGGGCCAGCACCTGCAAAGAATTTAGCGCCACCACCTACAGGGGCTTTCACCACAAGATTTACAGGAACTTCAATATAGTAAGGATTGACTACTGAACGGAAATAACCATTTTGGCCTGGTTGTCCGGTTTGAAATTTTGAGCCTTTCCCTGTAAATAATAATCCCGGTTGAATGGAAAGTACATTTTTAATAATGGCGATATCGCCCTGCAATCCAACCTGAAAACTTGACAGCATCCGGTTTTCATCAACCGCACCATCATCGCTGATTGAAATATTCGCCATGTTATAACCGGCTTTAATAAATACAGAAGAGTTCTGCGCTGATACGCTGCTGATGGTTGCTGCAAAAATAGCAAGACAAAGAATTTTGATTTTCATAAACGTAATTTTGTTTAGGGTTACCAAATAGTATGCCAAACTATTTTTTGGGTTGATATATCAACGATCAAATATGTTCCGGTACGAATGAAAAAATACGAAAGGCGGTGCATAGCCCTTTAAATAAAAGAGTGGTTTACTATCCCATAAAAAAACTCCGGCAGTTGCCAGAGTTTGTATATAAAAATGGATCAGTACTAAATTTAATCAACGGCCTCATCAACGTAGGCCGACACCCATCCTACATTCCCGTTTTTGATCAGATAAAACTGCTTGGTTTCATTCACCGATTTAAACTGACGCATGATACGCAACAACAATGCTGTGCCAGCCATCAGCGAACGTTGATCAAATACAGAATGCACCCGTTTGATCTCGGCAGTAATGGCGTTTTTATCCCATTTGCCATTGCCCATCTTTGTTAGCAGATAGGCTTCCGATAACGAAGAATAATTTTCAGCAACCCGTTTCGCAAAACGTTCCACATCATCATACGTAACAGGAACAACGGGATTGTTCATCAACTCAGGATATAATAATGTAGCAGTGGCCCATGAAATTCCACCACTGAAAGCAATATGATCGCTTACCGGATAACTGCCACTTGTATTCACCGCATACGTGATCTCAGAACTTTCTGCACTGGCCGCTACACGCAACAATTGTTTCGTATAATTATCGTGAGACTTATCATCACCCAACATTTTTTCAGCAGCGTTGGCAGTACTTTTTGTACCCCATGACAATTGAAACAGATAAAAATAGCTGTCGTTGCCATACGGGAAAAAACCACCCTTTGAGTTACCACTGCCGATATCAATAAGAAAAGTACTATAGCGGCGGCTTTGAGGAACAATCCCTAAATGCGACAGTTTTGCTTCCTGCATTACGTCCACAACTTCTACTTTTCGTTGCGGTTCGTTAACGTTCGACCGGAATTTGGTAATCAGTTTTTCTACCCATGCCTGCTGATTTTCTTTTTCTGCTAAGATTTTTACACCACTGCTGATTACTGTGAAAATTCGGTTAGAAGGAATATTAAAACGGGTTAGTGCGGTTTGAAACAACCCTGTAAGACCGTTTGCTGTTGCATCAAACGTTGATTGATTGAACGAAATAAAATCGGTGTTAACAGAGCTGTCTTTAATTGTAACGAAGCTATTCCCCAACTGCGCATTCTTTTTCAACTCGATCACACTCAGCTTCACACCTTTTGAACCCACCTCAATACCTGCGTACAGATTTAATGTGCTGTTGTTATACTCACTCTTCTTACTTGTTTGTGCAAAAAGTTGTAGCCCGGTTACTGTAAAACAGATCAACCAGATCATTGAAATCCTGCGCTTCATTGTCATCATAAATATGCTTTGGGTAAAAGTAACACAATCAACTGCCTCAACATCTTTTATCATCCTGTTGGATTGAAACTGTGAGAAAAATGTGATTAAGTAAGAACGGTCTTTTAATTCAGGCGGAGATTAGCCCTCCCGATTCGCACACCGTTGTGATATAATTGTAAGCCGTAGGTGCCCTTTTCATACACAGGCAATTTCAGATTAACGGCAAGCCTGTTTGTTTCGCCTTTGTTGTGCGAAAGTGTTGATTTACGGGTGTAGGGAATTCGTACGCCTGAATCAGTCAGGAACATTCCTGATTGCCATGGATCATCTTGTATTACATTGCCGGAAGGATCGGCCACTACTACAAATATATCTGTTTCAGCAAAGGATGCTGTATTGCTTTGCAAACTGCATGTTATGGCAAACTGATTTACCACACCTGCCTGTGTATTGGCCAAACCATTGCCTTCAAGTGCACGAAAACTGACACCGGTTGCAATCAATGCAGGGATAGTTTCGGGAGCTTTTTTCGTTGAAACAGCAGGAGCTGTAACTACAGCTTGCAAACCCGAAGATGTCGGGATGTCTTTTACCGCACTTGTTTTTACAGCAGTTGAAGATTCAATGCGCTTTTGCAGATCCTTGATTTTTGCCTCTGCCCTGCGCAGATCTTCCTTTGTAATATCGTTGATGGCAAGTATGTACGAAATCTCATTCCGCAAGCTATCGAGCTGTTCGTTTTCTGTGAGCATGCCCGTAGTTATAACCGTTGTGTCTCCTACTCGGTTTCGGGATGAGTCCAATTCAGTTAACAGCAGATTATAAGCCGCCCGTAATGAATCATTTTTCCTGGAAGCTTCAGCTGCTGTAGTTTGAAGCTGCGCAGGAAGAGGTTGTTCGCTGTATTTACTTTTGTCGTAAAGATGATACACCCATGTACCTACAAGGCAAACCGAAACAATAAGTAATAAAATATTTCTGATATCCTTCATTTCGCTTGCAAACTACTTATAATAATGCCAGTTGAACTACCCAAACGCTGTTTGTGGAAAAGCTGTGAAATGAAAAGTCCCCCGAAGCATCGGGGGACAGGATATACATTGATGATTCAACAACTATTGGGCTACATTAAACGCAACAGCAAGTTTTTCCCAATTGATGGTCACTTTGCCGTTGGCACCGTCAATTTTTAATGTTTCAGTCATTTCTGCGGCAGCAGGTTTTACGGTTACACGCAACACATCATCGGCTGCTTTGTAACTGTAAGCGCCCCATTGCTTCGGGTTTTTATTAAAGATGATCACCCACTCCTTTTCGCCGGGAATCGTAAACAATGAATATTTACCGGCAGCAAGTGTTTTGCCTTCTACTTTAATATCCTTGTCGGTTTCAAATACAGTGGCTTCGTTTGCACCCGTACGCCAAAC
>CAWHOR010000069.1:0-7042 GCA_963830845.1 uncultured Bacteroidota bacterium
CATCAGACATAAAAGATATGGAAGTACATCATCATGCCCACGACCCTGCTGCACCGCACCATAAGAAAAACTGGAAAAGTTATTTCTGGGAGTTTTTAATGTTATTCCTCGCTGTGTTCTGTGGGTTTTTAGCAGAGTATCAGCTGGAGCATGTAATCGAAAACAGCAGGGAAAAACAATTCATTAAATCGTATATAGAAGATCTGAAAACAGATACGGCTTCCATCAACCGAAATCTTGCGTACCAACTCTCAAGAAAAGAACAGTTGGATTCCATGATGAAGTTTTTAGAAACACAAACGATCAAAGGCAATGAGGGTGAATTTTATTATTTGGGAAGAGTTCTTATTCGAACCAGACGTTTTCAACCAAGTGACAGAACCATTGCCCAGTTAAAAAATTCAGGAGCATTACGGCTTATCCGGAATGAACAGGCAGCAGACAGCATCATCAGTTATCAGAAACTGGTTGAAACAATTCTTGGCAATATAACAGATGAACGGGATGAGCGAAGAGATGTTGATCCGTTGATGTCACTCATATTTGATCCTTATGTTTTTGATAAAATGCTCGACGATAACAATATCATCCATAAACCTGACGGAAACCCGCCGCTGCGTTCGTATGATGCCTCGTTGCACCAGGATTTAGCTTATCGTATCCATCAATTAAAAGGAAGTAACAGGATTCTTGATACAAGGCTCACACAATTGCGTGAAAAGGCGGCAGGTATTATTGCATTTTTACAAAAAGAATATCATCTTGAATGAATGGAGAACAACGCTACAACCTTTGAAAAAGAACAATAATTGTTTTATAGATAATCCTGTTACTTTAGTAACACCACATACAACTTTTCATGAGTAGCGAAACAACTCCTTCATCCACCAATCAGCAACCAACACTCAAACGTGTATTGGGTTTAAGCACGGGCATTTTATTAGTTGCCGGTATGATGATCGGTTCAGGTGTGTTTAAGAAGATCGTTCCTATGGCGCAAACGGGATTGAGTGAAGGATGGATCATTGCTGCATGGGTTGGCGCCGGACTTATTACCATGTTTGGTGCATTTACATTAGCGGGGCTTTCGTCGTTGACTGAAGAATCGGGTGGTGTGTATGAATACCTGCGACTTTCATTTGGCAATTTCTTTTCCTTCTTATTTGGCTGGACCGATTTTACAATCATGGGTTGTGCTTCCGTTGCAGCACTCGGTTTCATTTTTGCACAAACGGTGAATGTGTTTATTCCCCTGGGGAATCCATTTGAATCATTAGCACATCTTTCCATTGCCGGTTTTATTTTTCCGTTTGCAGATGGAGGTATAAAATTATTCGCCATTGCTGCTATTGTACTTTTAACATGGGTCAACTATCGTGGTGTGCAAAATGGAGGACTGGTGAACAACATTGTTACATCAGCAAAAATTATTGGTATTCTTTTTCTCATTGTTCTTGGATTATCGTATGCTCCGGTAAATGAACCGGATGTTGTTGCAACAAATCCCGATACAAGTCTGCACGGTGCTTCATTAGTTAGTGCTGTATTAGCTGCCATGCTCAGTGCATTTTGGGCATACGATGGTTGGAGTAATATTTCATTCATCACCGGCGAAATCAAAAACCCCAAACGCAATATTCCCATTGCCATCATGAGTGGCGTTGCCATTGCCATGCTGTTGTATGTATTGGTGAACATCGCTTATATGAATGTGCTTTCGTTAGAAGCATTGAAAGCCGTTGATGAAAGTCGTATTGGTGCGGCTGTGGTTGCTGAAACATTGTTGGGCAAAGTGGGGCAATCATTGATCGTTGTGCTGATCATGATCTCAGTATTTGGATCACTCAACGGAATTATTCTTGCACATGCACGTATTTACTATCGCATGGCGCAGGAGAAATTCTTTTTTAAAAAAGCTGCCACGGTTCATCCTGTTTACCGTACACCATCCGTTGCATTAATTTACACAATGGTCTGGAGTTGCATATTGGTTGTGTCGGGCACCTTCGATATGCTTACGAACATGGTGATCTTTGCCGGCTTCCTTTTTTATGGATTGTTGGCGCTTGCTCTGTTTAAAATGAAACGAAACGGACGCATCAAAGCAAAAGTGATCGGCTATCCGGTAATCCCGGCTATCATCATGCTCTTTTCGATTGCATTGCTCATTAACACTGTAGTTACTGAGCCGAAACAATCCATGATTGGCGCAGCGCTGGTATTGAGTGGCGTGTTTTTTTACTTCTACTTCAAAGCAAAAAATAAATAGCGCCTGCACATCTGTCGGGTTTTTTGCGGGTGAATTTCGTTTGCGGTTAAATGCCGTATTCAATTGAAAACCGAATAAGTTTGGTTATCTTCCTGCATGTAATACTGTACCCGCCGGCGAACCTACCGAAACCTTATCAACCCATTAATCCCAACCTTTAACACTGCAATGTTGCTTCAGGTAATTGTTCAGATTGTTGTGTAATCGTGAAAGCGCACCCATTGTAATTCATAAACCAAAATACATGCGCCCAAAATCAACCGCAGGCAATTCGTTAATTGCTGCAATTATGCTGCTCCCTTTATATTCTAAATCCATCTCAATACTTTTTTACTGTCAACATGAAAGAGCAACCTGTTGTACAGCAGGCGTTGCTCTTTGAAGTATAAAGGCTGAATTAATTCATTATGAAAGCAAAATCGATTAAAGGAAAATCAACTGAAGAAATTAAGAATGCTTTGCAGCAAAGTATGGCGGATGGTTTTAAACCAACCCTAGCTGTCGCATTTATTTCGATAAAGCAAGATAGAAAAGCAATAGTTAAACTATTGCTGCAACATGAAATAGACATTTTTGGTGCAACTTCCTGCGGTGAGTTTATCAATGGTCATCAAAGTGAAGGAGAAAATGTTTTGCTCTTGATGGATGTTAAGAGAGAATATTTTAAAATCAGTATTGAAAATGTGGAAAATGGCCAGGTAGATAAGGCTGCTTCACTTATTGCAAAAAGTGCCTTGCAGTATTTTAAAACCCCTGCTTTGTTATTAACCAGTTGCGGTGTCTATGACAATGGCCAATACTTTGATGGTGACACATTAGTAAAAGTATTGGTTAAGGAACTAGGCGAAGACAGTGTGTTTTTTGGCGGTATGGCCGGCGATGACTGGAGTATAAAAAACAGCTACGTATTTACGCATGAAAAAGAATCTGGTAATGGAATAGCCACATTGGTTTTTGATGGCGATAAAATTTCATTACAAGGCATTGCTACCCACGGTTGGAAACCATTAGGAATTACGAGGAAGGTAACCAAAAGCTCAGGCAATAAAGTGTACAGCATTGATGGTAAACCAGCAGCGGAAATGTATTTAAAATATCTGGGTATGACCGAAAAAACCGGCGATGAAAGCTTTGATATTTTTAAAGACCTGTCCGTCCATTTCCCATTCATTGCAAAAAGAAAAGATGGTGAAACCATTGTTAAATCACCCAGATCCATTGATAAAGAATCAAATGCTTTGATTATGGATATAGAAATGGAAGAGGGATCTGAGTTTCACTTTACAACCCCGCCTGATTTTGAGATTTCCGAAGAAATTATTTCAGAGGCTGCCGCACTTAAGAATACAATGGAAGGCCAGCCTGATGCATTGCTTATTTTTTCCTGTGCCGGAAGACCGCCGGTTTTGGGTCCTTTAACCACTGTGGAAAATGAAGGCCTGGCAGAGGTTTGGCAGGTGCCAATGGCTGGTTTTTATACGTATGGAGAGTTTGGAAGAACTAAAGGAGGTATGCAACATTTTCATTCCGGTATGTGTTGCTGGGTAACATTAAAAGAAAAACCATGAAAGCAAAATCAATCAAAGGAAATTCAACGGAAGAAATAAAGAGTGCGTTGCAGCAAAGTATGGTCGATGATTTTCAACCAACATTGGCCATTGTATTTTTATCTGTTAAGCAGGACAGGGAAGCTATCTCTAAATTACTTGACGAAAAAAATATTCAGCTATTTGGCGCTACTACAGCCGGCGAATTTATTGACGGCGAAATGGAAGCGGGCAGCATCGTTATGCTATTGCTCGATATGAACCTCGCTTATTTTAAAATAGAATTTTTGGAAACAAGCCAGGAGACTGCATTCGAGGATGCAATCAAACTTGGCAACACCGGAAAACAAACCTTTACCAATCCTGCATTTATTATCGCAAACAGTGGTGTGGCCTTGGATGGGGAACCATTTGTTGAAGGCATTATACAAACTTTTAGAAAAGAAGTAACCATATTCGGAGGGAAGGCAGCAGATGATCTGGCACTTGAATCAACCTTTGTTTTTACCAACGGAAAAAGTAATGCCTGTGCATTGGTAGCGCTCATTATTGATGAAGATAAAATAGATGTGAAAGGAATCGCTACTTGTGGCTGGAAAGCCATTGGCACTACAAAAACTGTTACGAAAAGCGAAGGCAACACTGTATATACCATCGACGATAAACCGGCATTAGATACGTTGATGAATTACCTCGGTGTTGAAATAAAGCAGGAAGGCAATAAAGACATTGTAACATTTCTAAGCTCCTGGTATTATCCATTACAAGTAGAACGGGAGAATGTAGATCCTGTAATACGTACAGCCATGTTTGCAAACCGTGAAGAACGTTCATTGATTTGTTCAGGAAAAGTACCGCAAGGGTCAAAGATCAGGTTTTCGCTTCCTCCCGATTTTGATTCTATTGATACTGTTGTTGCAGAATGTAAAGGCATTAAGGACAATGGACAACAGCAAGCCGATGCCTTGGTCATGTTCTCCTGTGTGAGCAGACATTTATCGTTTGGAGCTGTAATGAAAGAGGAGCTGGAACAGGTTCAAAATATCTGGGATGCACCCATGGCAGGCTTTTTTTCCTATGGCGAATATGGAAAATCCAAAACCGGCAGATATGACTATCATAATAACACATGCTGTTTGGTGGTACTGAAAGAAAAATAGTATACCTTTTTTTCCATACATCAAAACCCAAAATTTACAATCATGCAAAACGTAAACATTATTCAAGACATGTATCAGGCAGTGGCAACCGGCAACTTCCCGGGTTTTTTAAACGGCATGGACGCAGCTATTGAATGGAACGAAGCAGAGAACTTTCCTTATGCAGACAACAATCCTTATATCGGACCAGGTGCTGTTGCTGCGGGTGTGTTTGGTCGTATTGCTGCCGATTGGGAATACTGGACCTTGTCGGATCATGCGTATCATGAAACAACCGGCGACAAAATTATTGTAACCGGCAGATATAATGCGAAACATAAGATTACAGGAAAAATTATCAAAGCACAGTTTACACATATCTGGACGCTAAACAATGGTAAAGCAACAGGCTTTCAACAATATACCGATACGAAACAGGTTACAGATGCAATGAAATAATACGATCAACGGTTTTTTAAAAATCAATTTCTATCATGCGGGCAAAATCAATTAAAGGAAAGTCAACAGAAGAAATCAAAATAACATTGGATGAATCTATGGCTGACGGTTTCAAACCAACACTGGCCATTTGTTTTATTTCAAAAAGCCAGGACAGAACAGCCATCAGCAATTTACTGGATGAAAAAAACATTTCTGTTTTTGGCTGTACCACCAATGGTGAATTTATTGATGAAGAAACAGAGAAAGGTTCGGCAGCTATTCTGTTGCTCGATATCAAACAAGAACATTTCAAGCTTTTTTTTGAAGAGTATCCTGAAAAGAATTATCGGGAAATAGCAAAAGGAATTGCTCAAAAAGCGAAAATAAAATATTCAGCTCCTGCTTTTATAATTGGTCTTAGCCATCCTGCAGTGGATGGAGAGGAAATATTGCATGGATTGGAAGATGTGATTGGTATGGAAGTAAATGCTTATGGTGGAGGAGCTGGAGATGATTATTCGTTTACCGAAACCAATGTTTTTACCAATGGAAAAGACAGTAACAATGCAATGGTTTGTATTGCATTGGATGAATCAAACGTGGAAGATAAAAGGTATTGCTACCTGTGGATGGAAAGCAGTAGGCACAGAAAAACTGGTAACTAAAAGTGAAGGCAACCATGTTTATACGGTTGATGATATTCCCGTTTTGGATATTACATCGAAATACGGGGGACTTGAAAATGTAACGCCGGAAAACATAAACCTATTGATAGAAATAGCTGCCAATTTCCCATTGCAGTTGCAACGGGAAAAAGGAGACCCTGTTATGCGGCCTGGCCTTGTAGTTGATTGGAATGACCGTTCATTTTATCACCAGCGGTTCAGTACCACAGGGATCAAAAGTGCGGTTTTCATTACCACCCGATTTTGATGTGATGGAAAAAGTAGTAAAGGGAGTTGAACAGCTAAAAGCTACAGAAATGCCGGAAGCAGATGCATTAGTTGTTTTCAGTTGTGCCGGAAGAATACTTTCGCTCGGACCATTAATGAGTAAAGAACTGGAAGGAGTAAAAAATGTGTGGAATGTTCCTATGGCAGGTATGTTCAGCAATGCAGAATTAGGACGGGCAACCGGTGGAAATTTGGAGATGCACAACCTCACCACCTGTTGTATAGCATTAAAAGAAAAATAAATGAATCAGCATTTACAAAACATATTGAATTTAATTCAGCAGGATGAAAGTATAACGGCAGAACAAAAGGCCGCTATTACAAAATCATTGAAAGATGCAGATAAAGAATTAGAGATAACTGCGTTCAAACTGGACCGTACCGAAAAAGTAAAACGTACCACTGCTATTTTGCTGGAAGAAACGATTGAAGAACTGGAGTCGCTCTGTGCTGTGCTGGATGCGTTGCGCCAGCTGGGGTAGCTCATGGGTGAATTGCGCCATGTTTTTCAGGCTGGCATCAATCTCGGTTTGTCGTGATGCGAGCGTATGTGACAGGATTTCGATGTCTTTAAGGGTGTTTTTGATCGCCTTGCGGTTGTCTTCATCGAGCAGCGAATTGATGCTCAGGCTGGTGCGATTGAGATTACCAGCAGGGCTGTAACCGAGGTATCCAGCCGGGTGATCAGCGAAG
>CAWHOR010000070.1:0-29855 GCA_963830845.1 uncultured Bacteroidota bacterium
TATTCCTGTTAACGGCAATGCACACTGAGGTAACAATTTGCTTTCACCTTTTGGGTTGGTATGCATCATGGCGACAATAATATTTTTTGCGCTGGCAACAAGATCCATAGCGCCACCCATTCCTTTCACCATCTTACCGGGAATTTTCCAATTGGCAATATCACCCTGCTCACTTACTTCCATTGCACCAAGTACAGTAAGATCAACCTTGCCTGCACGGATCATTCCAAAACTCATGGCACTATCAAAAAAAGCTGAGCCTGGTAACGTGGTAATGGTTTGCTTACCTGCGTTGATCAGATCAGGATCTTCATCACCTTCAAATGGGAAGGGTCCCATACCGAGTAATCCATTTTCACTTTGCAATTCTACATGAATGCCTGCAGGAATATAATTCGCTACCAAGGTTGGAATTCCAATACCGAGGTTAACATAGAATCCATCTTTTAATTCTTTGGCGATGCGTTGTGCGATTTGTTCTTTTGTTAAGGCCATAACTGCAATTTGAAAATTAGTTGATTTAAAAATTTGAAAATGAAATACAACGGCTATTTATGCAACCTGAAAACCGAAACATCATTTTCAAATTTTCAAATTGCCACATTCTCAAATTCGCTTCCTAACTGTTCGTTGTTCAATCCGCTTTTCATAATTCGTTCCTTTGAAAATACGATGCACATAAATGCCCGGTGTATGAATTTCGTTTGCACGTAACACTCCCGGTTCAACTAATTCCTCCACTTCCGCAATTGTGATCTTCCCTGCCATTGCCATCAGTGGATTAAAATTTCTTGCAGTGTCTTTGAAAACTAAATTGCCCATTGTATCTCCTTTCCACGCTTTTACAATGGCATAGTCTGCATCAAACGCATATTCAAGTAAATAATCTTTGCCGTTAAAATTGCGGACTTCTTTTCCTTCAGCTACTTCTGTACCAACACCTGCCGGTGTATAAATGGCCGGCATACCATAACCGGCAGCCATGCAACGTGTAGCCAATGTTCCCTGCGGAATCAGTTCCACTTCCAATTCCCCACTCAACAACTGGCGTTCGAATTCTGCATTCTCCCCTACATATGAGGAGATCATTTTCTTCACCTGCTTTTGTTTGAGCATTAACCCAATTCCAAAATCATCTACACCTGCATTGTTTGAAATACAGGTGAGATACTTTGTTCCTTTTTTTACTAATGCGGAAATACAGTTTTCAGGGATGCCACACAAACCAAACCCACCGAGCATGAGGATTGCTCCATCGGAAATATCGCTTATTGCTTCATCAGCATTGGAAACAACTTTTTTCATTGCAATCGTATTTAATTGCAAGATAAGTGAAGAATAGAAATTATGCGGTTAATACTACCAGTGTGAGCCACTCTTAAAAGCGAGTTGCGCAAGTCGGATCATGCAGCTGCAAGATACTCCCGGAGTTCCTGCAGCACTACCTGTACAGAATTGTCAATTTCATCGATCAGGTGTTTCATTTTCTCTTTTTCAGCAGCAATCGAAATATCACCTTTTTCAATTAGAATCACTTTACCCGATATATCCTCAGCCACGCCCAGAATGCGCAAAGTGGATTTCATATTATGTGCCACTTCTTTCAGCAATACCGGATTTTCTGAAGCGAATGATTCCTGCAACTTTTTAATTTCTCCCGGTAAAAAATCAAAGGCTTTTGCCAGGAGGTCTTCAATATTTTCTTTTTTCCCACCAGTGAGCCGTTGCAGGTATTCAATGTTTACCAGCTTCAATTGTGTGCTATTTTTTTGCACCGGTTGGGTATTCCAATCGTTATAGTGATTCAGCAATTCAAATAATTTTACTTCATCCACAGGCTTGGTGAGGTAGGCATTCATCCCAGCATTAATTGCTGCCTGTTGTTCTTCGGCCTGGCAAAACGCACTGAGACCAATGATGGGTGTTTGCAATTTCAATTCAGCCCTGATCTTCTTAGTTGTTTCAATACCGCTAATGCCGGGCATCTGAATATCCATCAAAATAAAATCAAACCTTTGTTGCTGTAATATTTTCAATGCAATCATTCCATTCTCAGCTTTTTCATATTGAAACTGATGCTCCTTAAGCAAATAGCCCATCAAGTCGAGATTCATTTCATTATCATCCACTATCAAAATACGTTTTGCTTCTAATTGTTTGAGATTTTTTATCGCTGGAGTTACTTGTGGTTCAAGTAATGGTTTTTGATTGATCGTAAATGGTAACAATACTTCAAATTTTGTTCCGTTACCCGGAAATGAAGTTGCTGAGATTTCCCCGCCCTGCATTTCTACCAACTGCTTCACTATTGGCAGTCCTAATCCGGTACCAAAATATTTTTTTGAAGTGCCTGACTCAACCTGGTAGAAGCGTTCGAAAATATGCGGGAGCTTTTCTTGCTCAATTCCAATACCCGTATCCTCCACCACAAAACTGATCCATGATTTCCCGTTCGCACTTTTAACTATCGATGCCTGCACCTTTACCATTCCTCTCTCCGTAAACTTGATAGAATTACCCGTAAGGTTTACCAATATCTGCATGAGTTTTTTTTCATCACCCAACAAATGCATGGGCACATCGTTATGTATATCTATGACCAGTGAAAGATTCTTACTTTCTGCCCTGTTCAATAAAACATTGTATAAATTATCCATTACAGTTTTCAGGTTCAAAGGCTCTTTTGCAAACTGTAAGTGACCTGATTCCAGTTTGGAATAATCCAATACATCATTAATTACTTCCATTAACAAATTACCGGATATTTTCATTGAGTGAATCCACTGCCTGTTCTCGGGTATGTGTTCCTTTTTCAACAGCAGGTTTGTATAACCGATAATGGAATTGAGTGGCGTCCGTAACTCATGTGTAACGTTGGAGATAAACTGATCTTTCACCAATTGCGCCTGCTGCTCTTTTTGAATGGCTACTGAAAGGTTTTCGTTGAGCCTGTTTGTCTCAATCATTTTATACAAAACCAATAAAGCAATGACTGACATAAACATCAATGAAACAATATTCCACTTTTTATCGAGGCTCAGCATTTTTGATGTTTCCGACGTTAATGCTTTATTTAATTGCGCAATTTCAACACCAAGTGCACTAATCAATTCCTGTGAGCCAACAGCGATCTGTTTCAATGATGCCTTGTACTCATCCCCTTGAATCATAGCAAGTGCTTTGTCAGCACCCTCGGTATCAAAAACGTTAAGAACATTTCTGTTTATGTCAATTCGGTTAGCAGCTTTGTGTACAAAGATGTTTACCAGATATTTGGGCACATAACCGGCAAACGTACTTTTTACTAATCGCAGATTTTCTTCAATAGCTGCACAGTTTTTTATGAAGCCTTCCTTTTTCGAAAGCTCCCGGGTTTGCAGGTAGTCTTCCAGATTATGATCACTTTGTGTAATGAGGAACATTGTTTTTTCAACAACCTGCTGATATTGCTGATGCTTGATAACTGAATCGTTTTGTGCAGTATGTTCTTCTACCAAATGCAGCACTTTTGATTCGATCATAAAATTCATACCAATACCGGCAAATAGAATTAACCCTACTGCGGCAAATACAAAAACCTGCTTAAAACGGGGATTGCCCTTTAATGAAGGAAGTACTGGTTTCATAGTTCTGGATATTGAGGACCTTAGAGATTGGAAAAGTACTCTTATTGCCTGTAAATTCCAATTTCACCGCTATGTTTTTATACTCTAGGGAAACTACGTAAAACTACAAAGAAAAAATACGTTTTTGTATTACTTAATCATTCGCCAGCACCAGCGTTGCAGTTTTCCTTCAAAGTCGAAAGCTGTGGTGGCTTTTGTAATATCTTTAATTACAGCTGCCTGAATTTCTGCTTCATACAACTCAAACTTCCGGGCATTATTGCTGAAATATAAAACAGCACCTGGCTTCATTGCTTTCAATGTTTGATTCAACAACTCAACATGATCCTGCTGGATATCCAGAAAATCTTTCATCTTTTTACTGTTGCTGAACGTAGGCGGATCCATTATCACCAGGTCGAATGTGTTCGGTGTAAGTGTTTGTAAGTATTGCTTTACATCGGCTACCTCAAACTTGTATTTCTTTTGATCGATGAGAAAATTCGTTTCAAAATTTTTCTTCGCCCATTCAATATACGTATTCGAAAGATCAACGGTTATAACTTCTTCTGCACCTCCAGCAGCAGCATACACACTGAACGAGCCGGTGTAAGCAAACAGGTTCAATACCTTTTTACCGTTTACTTCTTCCATCACCATCTTGCGTGTAGTGCGATGATCGAGAAATAATCCTGTATCGAGATAATCTGAAAGGTTCACCAGAAACTTCAATCCATTTTCCTGTACTTCAAAAAACTCTTTCTCTTCAGCTGTTTTTTGATATTGTGCATGACGATCGCTTTTTCTTCTCCGTTCTTTTGTATAGATCTGCTCATCGCTGATCTGTAATACTTCTGCAATAACCTGCACCGTTCCCTCCAGCCAATCCAGATGTTCTTCTTCGGTCAAGTTATGCTTTGCTTTGTATTCGCTCACACAAACCCTGCTATCATATAGATCAATGCTAACCGGAAATTCCGGAAGATCTTTATCGTACAACCTGTAACAACTGATGCCCATTCGTTTCGCCTGTTTACTCCGGTGCTTATACACTTTCGTTAAGCGGTTTTGAAACATTTGTAATTTATCTGAAAGCATGATGATGAGTGATGAATGATGAGTAATGAGTGATCAGTAATAGTCCCTGTGTTTTGAATTCTACTTCATTTTTTTCGGTTTTCCATTTTCGATTTCGTACTTCCTACTTTCAGTTTCCCTAGAGTGACAGCAAACTGCACCCTCTGATATCGCTGTTGTCCATACGACCAATAATACGAAAACTTCCATCTTCAAATACTTCGCCCACATCATCCGTAGCAATAAAGCAGCAGGAATAAACATTGGCAAGATCAATGATATTAACTGCTCCTTTCCCTTTTGTACTGATGTGCAGCGGATCGTCTTCATCACGCACCAATACTTTCATCCACGGTGGACAACGAAAAATTCCATCACCTGTTGAATAGGCCTGGCTCAACAATTCCGTCATTCCATACTCTGAATGAATCGATGACAGACCAAAACTTTTTTTCAATTGCAAATGAACTTCTTCACGTGTTAATTCTTCTCTTCGTCCCTTCATACCACCGGTTTCTAAAATATGCGTACTGTCAAGAGGAAATTGAAATTGCTCTGCAAAATCCAGCAATGCAAACGTAACACCAAATAATAAAGTTGGTTGCTGTTTTGCTTCGAGTTTTTTTAATGTATTCGCTAAGGTTTCAAATTCATGTAAATAAAACCCATTGGCCGGATGTGCACTTTTATCCATCAAACGTTTTACCATATAAACAAGCGACGAATGACTCCGTTCGAGATAAGAAGGCAATAATCCCAATATGCAGAATTGTTCCGGATTTCCATATTGCAATTCAAATCCACGAAAAAAAGCCTGCTCGTATAAGGCAATACTTTTAATGTAATGCCTGCTTTGTATCGTTTGTGTGGTGCCGCTGCTTTCAAAAACAGCCTCCGGCTCAAATACGGTACTCATCAATTGCATTGTCTTAAAAAAACCAATGGGTAAAAAAGGGATACCGGTATAATCAGGTACGCTATTTGCGTTATTAGGTAGTGCATTACAAAAACGACGGTACACGTCGTTGGTTTCGTACTGAAAACGAAAGACTTCGGCAGCCGTTTCCCTGAAAGAACCCGGCTTTACCTCCAAAAGATTGTTAACAAACGATGGAATCAATTTTTTAGTGGATTATTAATGCTTAAATTTGAAACAGAATTTTCTCGCATGAAAGCAAAACTATTATATCTTTTTTTATTCGCTGCGCTCTTTACGGCTTGTCAGAAAGATAACTTTACGACTAAGCCTCAAATCAAACTAAAAGACATCAAAACAGCGAATGTGCAAAGTGCCGGCGGAACGACCGGTGCCATTCTGGAATTTGAACTTGAAGTAACTGATGCCGAAGGTGATGTGCAAGGTGAAATTCATATTGACAAAGTGTATGCAGGACAAAACCCTACCTGCTCAACCAGCAGCACAATTACTGGCCTTATTTACCCAGTGCCTGACTACCCGGGCAGCGCAAATCAAAAAGTTTTGCTAAGGGTAAAATTTGCAAATATTTCGTTACCCGGCTACGCCATCATTACAAATCAGTGTACTGATCCGGATACTTCTTACTTCAATTTCTCCATCACTGATAAAGCTGGTAATACAAGCGACACATTACGAACCGAAGCTATACTTTTGCCTTTTTAGTAAATGTATGCAAGGGCGCTGATGCGAAAGTTTTTACGTTTTGTACTGTTTCATCATATAATTATTGCACTTTGTGCTGCTGCACTCTGCATACAAACAAAACTATTCTATTCAATCTTTGCATATCCGTTAACACTGATCGCCTTCGTTTTCTTTGCAACATTATTCAGCTACAATGCCCATTTCAGCTTTGCTGCTGCTAAAAGCAATGCATCTGAACAACTGCAATGGTTCAATGAAACAAAACGCTTCACCCTTGTTTTGAATATTCTCTCGCTGCTTGCTACGTTGTGGTTCTGGTGGACGATCAGAAGCATCAATACACATATCGTACTTGCCATCGTTTTCAATGCAGCCTACACGGCACCGTTATTACTTCGAAAGCCCATCAAACTACCATCGTTCCTCACCTTCATCAAAAGCTATTTTATTGGTTTTGTGTGGGCTTATGCCACCGTTGTTTTGCCACTTGCGTTTTTTGAAGTGGAGCCCAATCTCAACGAAGTGTTTCTTTTTATCAGCCGGCTTTTGCTGGTAGCAATTGCCACCATGATTTTTGATTATCGTGACCGGCTCAGAGATTTTGAAATGGGCGTACACACACCGGCAAACATTATGAATGAACAACAGTTTCAACTTTTCTTTATTATAAATGTTGTATTGTATTCATGCTCGGTTGTATTCTTAACTATACGTTTTGAAACGTATCTGCATTTGCTGCAGTTGATCCCCGGCATTGCCGCCATTTATCTGTTACGTATTTCAAAAAGACAAAACAGCGATTATTTCTATCTTGGCTGGGTTGATGGATTGCTCATCCTCTCATCGCTCCTCAGTTTATTTCTATTACAGCGATGAACCAGCTAATAGGTCGGCAAAAAGTAATGCCGTCAGGCTGTTTAAAACAACCGAACCCGTACATTTGCTGAAACCGCTCATACGATGGCAAAAGCAACGAAATCAGCAAAGAAGAAATCGATTCTCACCAACGCTTCACTTGACTTTTTAAAGAATTATCATAATACACATTCGCCGGTTGGTTTTGAAACCAGCGGACAAAAAGTTTGGCTCGAATACCTGAAGCCATACATTGACACTCATTTTACTGATCCGTATGGTTCAGCTGTAGGCGTAATAAACCCTCAACATACATTCAAAGTAGTGATTGAAGCTCATGCCGATGAGATCAGTTGGTTTGTAAATTATATTACCCCGGAAGGATTGATTTATCTGAAACGAAATGGCGGCGTGGATCACCAGATCGCTCCTGCCAAACGTGTATTGATCCACGGGAAAAAAGGAATTGTAAAAGCTGTGTTTGGATGGCCTGCAATTCATACACGTCTTGGTAACCCTGATGCCAAAGAACCACAACCACGTGTTGACAATCTTTGGCTCGATTGCGGTGCCCGTACAAAAAAAGAAGTTGAGGAGTTGGGAATTAAAGTGGGTTGCGTGGTAACATATGAAGAAGGTTTTGATGAACTGGCACATGACTATTACATTGCCCGTGCCTTTGATAACCGGATTGGTGGTTTTATGATTGCGGAAGTAGCACGTTTGCTGAAAGAAAATAAAAAAACACTTCCTTACGGTTTATACATAGTAAATGCCGTGCAGGAAGAAATTGGTTTGCGTGGAGCTGAAATGATCGCCCGTCGTATTAAACCGGATATTGCCATTGTTACGGATGTTACGCATGATACCACTACACCTATGATCAGTAAAATTGTAGAAGGTGATATCAGTTGCGGCAAAGGCCCATCGCTTGCAACCGCACCGGCTGTACATAATAAATTACTCGACTTTGTTACCGATGTTGCTGAGAAGAAAAAGATTCCGGTACAATGGCGTTCGCTGAGCCGGAGTACAGGTACCGATACCGATTCATTTGCTTATGCAAATGATGGATGTCCGTCGGTGCTTATCAGCATACCATTGCGGTATATGCACACCACAGTTGAAATGCTTCACAAAAGCGATATTGAAAACACGATTCACCTGATGTATGAAACATTGCTGGCGCTGACTCCGAAAACCAATCTGCGTTATTTATGATGCAATTCTTATACCTTGACCCCGGCAGTGGCAGTTACCTCATTCAGGTAATTATTGCTGCGGTACTTGGTGTTATCTTCTATTTCAAAACCGGATGGAACTGGATCAAAAGTTTTTTCAGCAAACCCAAACCTGAAACAGAAGAAGAAAAAAATGAGCCAACTGATTAATCATCACCCCGCATCGTTTCGTGACCCCTCTGGCTTTATTTATGAAACAGAGGGAACTGTGTACAGATTTGTTTCAGCGCTGTATCAACCACATTATGAGTTACTACAATCGTCTGGTTTATCGGATGAGTTACTTAAGAAAAAATTACTACTACCCTACACTGCGTTACAGGAAAATCATACAGGTCGTGCAGACTGGTACCTAACACTTGTGCCAGAACATATTCCGCTGCTGTCGTATGCATGGGAATGGAGTTTCAGCCAGTTGAAAGATGCAGCATTGACTACTCTTGCTATTTGCAAAACAGCATTTCAAAGAGGAATGATCTTGAAAGATGCAGCTCCCTCCAATATTCAGTTTGTTGATGGCAAAGCAAAGCTGATCGATACACTTTCGTTTGAGCGATATGAACAAGATGAGGCATGGGTTGCGTATCGTCAGTTTTGTGAATGTTTTTTAAATCCATTACTGCTGGCACAATACACAGGTTTTGAAGTTCACAAGCTGATGTTGAGTTACCCCGATGGTGTTCCTGCCAGCCTCACATCGCAATTACTTCCGTTTAAAACAAAGTTGAAGCCGTCTATTTATCTGCATGTTCATCTGCATGCACGTATGGCCGGCAAACCAACCGAGAAAGCAAACGGATCAACTAAAAAAATCTCTAAGAAAAACATTGAACAAATTCTTCAAAATCTTGAAGATTGTATCAACGATATAACACTACCGGCCACTACAACTACATGGAATAACTATTATGACGAAACAATTTTAAGCGATAAATACCTAAATGAAAAAAAAGAAATTGTTTCCGCCGTATTGGAAAGTCTGAATTATACAACGGTGATTGATCTTGGTGCAAATGAGGGCGAATTTTCATTGCTCTGCAAAAAAGAAGCAATGGTAGTTGCTACTGATTTTGACAGCTCCTGTATTGATATACTGTACCGCCGATTGAAAAAAGAAAGACAACAGCATATTTTACCGCTTGTGCTTGATCTTACCTATCCAAGTCCCGGTATGGGCTGGATGAATACCGAGCGTGCTGCTTTCTTTCAACGCAAATCATTCGATCTTTGTATGGCGCTGGCATTGATCCATCACCTGGCTATTGCAAAAAATATTTCGTTTGAACAACTTGCATCCTTCTTCGCTGAAATTTGCAAAGATCTCATCATTGAGTTTGTACCGAAAACAGATCCGAAAGTAGCGGGCATGTTGCAATGGAGGAAGGATATTTTTGAAGACTACACAGAAGATAATTTTAAGGCAGCATTTGAAAAATTATTTATACTGAAGCAAAAAACAGGTATCCCCGGTTCTGAAAGAACAATGTTTGTTTATCAAAAAAGATAACGCCGTTCATCTTAGCGCATGAAGGAAAAGCTGAAATCACTATTGGAACAAAAATCATACTTTCTGGTATTACTGCCTGTTGTATTTATTCTGCACGGCTACAATGCTTTTTTTAGTTTTTTCCCGTCGGCTTTTGTAACATTCAATTTGATTATAGCACTTCTAACATCACTCTTGTTTTTCCTTGGTTGTTACTTATTGATGCGGGATAAAAGGAAAGCTGCTATTCTCAGTTTCTGGATATTGCTTTTCACGTTTTCATTCGGCTACCTTCACGATACATGTAAGAAGTTATCTGGCAGCGGTTTTTTCAGTAGTTATAAATTCATATTATCCATTTCATTTGTTCTTTTTGTCGCAGTATTTGTCTTTCTAAAAAAAAGAAAAACCTTTTTTCATCGTCATTTCCTGTTTCTCAATACATTAATGCTATGCTTACTGCTGTATGAAATAGTTGCCGCTGTTATCGGATTTGTAAATTACAAACACGAAAATCATCTGCTTGACAACCGCTTTACTGCCGGCAAACAGGCAAAGATTGATACAATTATTCCTGATTCGCTAAAACCGGATATCTATTTTCTGGTGTTTGATGCTCTGCCCTCTTCACTTGCCATGAAAAATGAATGGGGGTTTGATAATAGTGTTTTAGACAGCTTTCTTCTGAAAGAAAACTTCTATGTCCATTCGAAATCCAAAAGTAATTACAACCTCACTGTACTGTCTGTAAGCAGTACACTCAATATGGATTACACACTCCCAATTGATCTTTATCAGGATGAAACTAAGATGTATTTCAAAGCGTCAGCCTCATTACTTGACAACTCACTCACCCGTATTCTGCAACAGCAGAAGTATGAAATCAAACAATACCAGCCAGTTTCATTTGTAAATAAAGACTGGGATGGTGAACTTTTTTTTGCTGACATGTTGTACATGAACTATTTCTATCAAACACTGCCTGGCAGAATGTACCGTGATCTGGGATGGAATATTTCCAGGTTCAATAATAAAACGATCAAGAACCGGAATCTTGAAAAATATCGTCGCCGTAATCTCAGCTTGCAAAATGATTTGCAGCAAACTAAACTTCTTGTTGAAAAAAGTTGCACTTTGATAAAAGAAAATAAACAGTTTATCTATGCCCATTTCCAACTGCCGCATGATCCTTTTATTTTCGACAGCGCCGGGAGGCTAAAGCCAACAGAAAAAACAATTACCTATACAGAAGAAGAGCAGCCAACAGCCTTTAAAGAACAGGTGAAATTTACCAATAAAATAATTCAGGAACTTGTATTACACATCAAAAAATATAACCGGCAAAACACTGTTATTATTATAGAAGGCGATCATGGCTACCGTAACATCCATGGCAAGAAGGGATATATGATATTCGACAACTTCAGTAGCGTATACTTTCCTGATCATGATTACAGACATCAATACGCCACAATGAGTCCTGTAAACTCGTTTCGGTTAGTATTGAATAAATTCTTTGCTGCAAATCTTCCTTTATTAAAAGATAGCAGTATTTTCATTCCCTATACACTACCGGGAGAAAAAGAATAACCATGCAGAAACTCTTGCAACAAGTAAAACTATTTCTTGGTAAGCAGCCGCTATTTTTATTTTTGATGCCGCTGTTTTTTATTTACAGCGGTTATAATGAACTGTTTGGTTTTTTGTCGTTCAGATACGTTACTACAAACCTTGTGATTCTACTTGCTTGTGTACTTATTTTCCTTTTCGTTTCCTATAAGCTGTTTCGTGATTTCAAAAAAGCTGCTGTGTTTACTTTTGCTATCAGTTTGTGCAGTCTTGTATTTGGCTACCTGCACGACAGCTTAAAACTGTTACTTCCCTTTAGTTTTTTTTCAAAATTTATAGTTGTACTGCCGGCAACATTTGTACTGTTTCTGATCGTATTGATCATCCTCAAAAAAAGGAAGCGATCTTTTGGTGAATTACATTTCTTCTTAAACCTGTTGTTTATCGTTTTACTTCTATCTGAAATACCTAACAGTGTAAAACGATACTACCTCCATAAAAGTGTTGATAACCTTATTGATTTCCGCTTCGCTGCATACAACGACTACAACCCTTCAAAAGCACTTCCTGATTCTTTAAAGCCGGATATCTATTTTCTTGTATTTGATGCGATGGCTTCTTCCAAAAGCATCGATCAACTGACCGGAAAAAAAAATTATCAACTCGATAGTTTCCTCAGCCAAAAAGACTTCTACGTAGCGGCTAATGCCCGAGCCAATTACAACTGGACAATTCATTCGCTCAGCAGCACATTTAATATGGACTATCTTCCTCCATGGATTGCACCGGTAATGAATGATCCAAAAGCTTATTTCTGGGGTTCAGAATCAATACTGAACAACTCCCTGTTTTCAATTCTTAAAAAAGAAGGATATACAACACATAGCTATCAACAAATTTCATTTAATAACAAAGATTGGCCCGGCAACTCCTATTTTGAGAATTTGAAAAAACATCACTATTCATTTAAGACCTTACCCGGTCGTATTTACAGAGATATTTTCTGGAATTATAACCGTATTGATGTTGACTTTATTAAAAAAAGACAATTTGAAATTATTGATGAAAGAAACTTACAAAAGAAACAGTACTTCGATACAACGTTGGCTCTTTTAAAAGCAACCTGTAAAAACCAAAAGTTGAAATTTGTTTATGGTCATTTTATGATTCCTCACGAACAGTACACATTTGACAGTACAGGTAATGTAAAAACAGCAGCTAATACTGTTGTCCATAACAGAACTGAAGATGCAGACGGTTATTTCGGTCAGGTTTTATTTGCAGGAAAAGTAATTAAGGATCTGGTTAATTACATACAATTAAACAATAAAAAGAATACGATCATTATAGTAGCAGGTGATCATGGTTTCAAATCAACAGAAGCAATGAAAAGTGGCTATATCTTTAATAATATGATGGCGCTGTACTTTCCTGATAAAGATTACAGCATGTTATATGACTCTGTTTCATTAGTAAATATTTTCAGGATTGTTTTAAATAAGCAATTTGATGCCAGGTTGCCATTGCATCGAGACAGCAGTATTATTGTGAGCGGATTAAAACAGGCAATTAAGAAGTCAGAAAAAATACAGCCAACTCATACCCCTTCATCCCCAAACCAATAATACTACCGGCGGCTTTTGCACTTACATGCGACAGTTTCCGGAACTCTTCACGTGCATGTACGTTGGAGATATGTACTTCAACAACAGGTGTTGTAATAGCTGCAATGGCATCGCCAATGGCAACAGACGTGTGGGTATAGCCGCCGGGATTCAGTACAATGCCATCGAAAGAAAAGCCAACACGTTGTAATTCGTTGATCAACTCTCCTTCTACATTACTCTGATAGTAATGGAATTCAACAGCAGGAAATTTTACTTTCAATTCAGAAAAGTATTCTTCAAACGACTGGTTGCCATACACACCCGGCTCCCGTTTTCCAAGCAGATTAAGATTAGGTCCATTAATGATGGCGATCTTCTTCATGTCGTAAATATAAAATAAAAAGCCCCGATGTTCAATCGGGGCTTGGTATTAATTTAAGCTACTCTTGATCATGTTAATGAAATCATCGAACAGATAACGGCTGTCGTGTGGACCAGGCGTGCTTTCAGGATGATACTGCACCGAGAACGCAGGACGATCTTTCAAACGAATCCCTTCAATTGATTCATCATTCAGGTTCACATGGGTGATCTCAACATTCGCTGCTTTACGCACCGCTTCCGGATCAACGCCAAAACCATGATTTTGTGTAGTGATCTCACACAAACCTGTTACCAGGTTTTTCACCGGATGATTTAATCCACGATGACCGTGATGCATTTTGAATGTAGAAATATCATTTGCCAACGCCAGCAACTGGTGACCGAGACAGATTCCAAAAGTTGGCTTCTTCTCATTCACAATTGCCTTCACTGTTTCAATTGCATAATCCATACTGGCAGGATCGCCGGGACCATTTGATATAAAATAACCTGCAGGATTAAACGCTTTTAACTCTTCGATCTTTGTTTTAGCAGGAAATACTTTTAAGTAAGCACCACGGTCAACCATACATTGCAGAATGTTGAGCTTTGTTCCAAAATCCATCACCGCAATACGAATCGGTGAGTTTTCATCACCCATGTTAAATGCTTCTGTTGTACTTACCGTGCTTGCCAGCTCCAGTCCTTCCATTGAAGGAACTTTTGCCAACTCTTCTTTCAGCTTTGCTTCGTCTAATATTTCAGACGAAATGATACAGTTCATGGCACCTTTCGTACGTACATGCGCTACCAACGCTCTTGTATCCACATCTTCAATAGAAACGATGTTTTGCTCTTCCAGATATTGTTGCAATGATTTATCAGCCGTATAGCGTGAAAAACGATCTTCCAGGTTGCGGCCGATCAATCCTTTAATTTTTACACTATTGCTTTCAACATCTTTTTCATACGTACCGTAATTGCCGGTATGTACATTGTTCATAATAACGATCTGGCCGGTATAACTGGGATCAGTAAATACTTCCTGGTAACCCGTCATACCTGTGTTGAAACAGATCTCACCGGTAGTAGTACCGATTTTCCCAAATGCTTTACCGTAAAATACATTGCCATCTTCCAGCATGAGAATGGCAGTTTGAGTTCCTGTTGGCTTATGTGGTTGTGTCATAATTAGTATGCAAAATAAAAGAGGCAGAACCAAATGTCCCGCCTCTGTATCAAAAACTTTTCAACATGAATATTATTCAGCTGATTTTTCTTCTTTAGTTTCTTCAGCGGCAGGAGCAGCAGCAACTTCTTCAGTTGTAGCTTCAGCCTTTTTCTTCGCAGCACCACCGGCACGACGTGTTTTCTTCGCAGGCGCAGCAGCTTCACCTTTTCCTTTACCGTAGATCTCGTTGAAATCAACCAGTTCAATCATGGCTTTTTCTGCGTTATCACCTACACGAATACCTAATTTCAATACACGTGTGTATCCACCCGGGCGGCTGGCAACTTTTTCAGCAACAGTGCTGAACAGTTCAGTAACCGCTTCTTTGTTTTGTAAGTAACTAAACACTACACGACGTGAGTGAGTAGAATTGTCTTTGGCTTTTGTGATCAGTGGCTCAATCCATGTACGCAACGCTTTTGCCTTTGTTAAGGTAGTAACGATACGTTTGTGTTGAATCAGCTCGATAGCCAGATTTGTCAGCAACGCTTTTCTGTGAGAAGCGGTGCGACTCAGATTTTTGATTTTGTCTCCGTGACGCATGACGTTTAAATTTAGAATCTTGTACCGTGTCAGGAATTACAAGACTATGTTTAAAAAAATACTCAGCTGCAGTAACTGCAGCTGAGTAAAAAATATTAATCAATATTATCCAATCCCATTTTGTGAAGATCCATACCAAAGTGTAAGCCTCTTTCGCCTAACACCTGCTCAATTTCAGCCAATGATTTTTGACCGAAGTTGCGGAACTTCATCAGGTCTTCCTGCTCGTACTGTACCAATTCACTCAATGAGTTGATCTTCGCAGCTTTCAAACAGTTGAAGGCACGTACAGAAAGATCGAGATCTTCCAACGGAGTCTTCAATACCTTACGTAATTGCAGCATTTGCTCATCAACTACATCTTCTTTCTTCTCTTCCTTATTATCAAACGTGATGTTTTCATCAGTAATGATCATGAGGTGTTGAATCAGAATACGGCTTGCTTGTTTTACTGCTTCTTCCGGATGAATCGTACCATCTGTAACAACATCCATTACTAATTTTTCGAAATCAGTACGTTGTTCCACACGTGTATTTTCGATCAGGTACTTTACGTTTTTAATGGGCGTAAAGATTGAATCAGTAGCAATGTATCCGAATGCAGCATCTTTTGGTTTGTTATCCTCTGCAGGCACATAACCACGACCTCTTGCAATGTTGATCTCAATGTCAAGCTTTGCGCTTGGATCCATTGTGCAGATCAACAACTCAGGATTCATAACTTCAAAACTTGGAGAAGCCTCACCAATGTTAGCAGCAGTGAATTCTGTTTTATTTTTCAGACTTAACGTGATCTTTTCGTGACTTACTTCGTGCTCAACTTTTTTCTTAAAACGAACCTGCTTCAGGTTGAGGATAATTTCCACAACATCTTCGCTGATTCCTTTTACAGTACCAAACTCATGGTCGGCTCCCTCTATCTTAATACCTACAATTGCATATCCTTCCAATGAATTCAGCAACACACGGCGCAGTGCATTACCAATGGTAACACCATAACCGGGTTCAAGCGGACGAAATTCAAATTGAGCTTCAAAGTCTGTTGCTTTCTGAAGTACAATTTTATCGGGTTTTACGAAATTCAAAATAGCCATATTGAAGTTTCTGTTTTACATTTTTGTAATCGGCTGTTACGCCTTGATGATTCTGCTGTTGCGTCGCACTCTTGAACGGTTTGTATTTCTACTCACCACTCACGCTTACTTGCTGTACAATTCCACAATCAGTTGCTCCTTGATATTCTCAGGAACGTTTTCACGCTCTGGATATGCAATGAACGTACCTTTCATTTCAGCTTCATTCCAGTCTAACCAGCTGAACTTTGGATTTTTACCTGCCAGTTTACCTGTAACAGATGCATTATCCTTGCTCTTATCTTTTAAGCTGATTACGTCGCCTGGTTGTAATTGATACGAAGGAACATTCACCACTTCACCATTTACGGTAATGTGTTTGTGGCTTACGAGCTGGCGGGCACCCGGACGGCTTGGAGAAATACCTAAACGGTAAACTGCATTGTCCAAACGTGCTTCCAGTAAGCGGATCAGGTTTTCACCTGTTACGCCCTTAATACGGGCAGCTTCATCAAATGTTTTACGGAATTGTTTCTCCAATAAGCCATAAGTGTATTTGGCTTTTTGTTTTTCACGGAGCTGTAAAGCGTATTCACCTAACGTTTTACGTTTACGTTGTGCGCCGTGCTGGCCCGGAGGGTTGCTGTTCTTACCCAACCATTTGCCATTTCCTAAAATTGGCTCACCGAAAATACGGGAGATCTTGGTCTTTGGACCTGTGTAACGTGCCATAGTTTTTATTCATTTACGCTTTTTAGAAACCGGTGAACTGATCGGTAAAAGCGTTAAAAAATTAATCAGCCACCCTTTATTAAATGAATGAATCTTGGCGATTCAAATATGTCGTGAATACAGCTTTGAGTTTTAAGCTATGAGCTTCGAGTTTTGACTCGCAGCTAACAGCTAATGGCTCATAGCTTTCTTCGTTAAACTCTTCTCTTTTTAGGAGGACGACAACCGTTGTGTGGTAAAGGCGTAACGTCTTTGATCATTACAACTTCAATACCTGATTGTGATAAAGCACGGATGGCGCTTTCACGACCAGAACCCGGACCTTTTACAAATACGTCCACTCGCTTTACACCTGCGTCAAATGCTTTTTTCGCAGCTTCAGCAGATGCTACCTGTGCAGCATAAGGCGTGTTTTTCTTGGAACCTTTAAAGCCCATTTTACCGGCGCTGCTCCAGGAAATAACCTGACCTTGCTTGTTTGTTAAACTGATAATGATGTTGTTGAACGTGGCACTGATATGTGCATCACCGTGCGAATCAACTTTTACAACTCTTTTCTTGGCGGCTGCTTTAGCGCTCACCTGTTGTGCTTTTGCCATAATTGAAAACCTAGGTAATCTTTGTGTTTAAAATAATCCCGTTTAACACGAGACCAGACCAACGCTCCGTTGCACCATACATCTGCTGCTGATCTGAAAGAACCGGTGCTATGCAGAAGGCCCAAGTTTCAAAACACAAGGTACAAGTTTGAAACTTGTACCTTGCTCCTTGTGCCTTTAAGCTTATTTCTTAGCTGCCTTTTTCTTACCGGCAACTGTCTTACGTTTACCTTTCCGTGTACGGCTGTTTGTTTTGGTACGTTGACCACGAACAGGCAATCCTTTACGGTGACGTAAGCCACGGTAGCAAGCAATATCAAGCAAACGCTTAATGCTCATTTGCACCTCACTACGCAACTGACCTTCTACTTTAAACTCATTGGTAATGACATTACGGATTGAATTCAATTCGTCATCATTCCACTGGTTTACTTTTTTATTTACATCAATACCTGATTTCTCAAGGATGTACTTTGCAGTAGAAGGACCAATACCATAGATATAGGTAAGGCCTATTTCTCCTCTTTTGTTCTTTGGTAAATCAACACCGGCAATACGAGCCATAACTTATTATTATTTAATTTCTTTTAATTCTAACAGGCAATAGACAATTGGCAATAGGCAATTTGCGTATTGCTGATTGCATATTGAATTATCCCTGGCGCTGCTTAAAGCGGGGATTCTTTTTGTTAATCACATAAAGGCGACCCTTTCTGCGAACAATCTTGCAGTCAACGCTGCGCTTTTTGATGGATGCTCTAACTTTCATCGTTTTTATTTTTTCTGCTTTCAGCATTCAGCCTACAGCGTTAAGCTTTACTTATACCTGAAAATAATACGGCCCCTGCTCAAATCGTAAGGACTCATTTCTACACCAACTTTATCACCAGGAAGGATTCGAATGTAGTGCATCCTCATTTTTCCTGAGATCGTGGCCAGAATTTCGTGCCCGTTTTCAAGCTGTACCCGAAACATAGCATTGCTCAATGCTTCTAAAATTTTACCGTCTTGCTTAATAAGTGCTTGTTTCGCCATACTTTTTGGGGTCGCAAAGATAGGAGGATTTCTGGAAAAGAATACAAAAAAATCAGCCCCGCCGGGCATTTTCAAAAAAAAATTACCGCAGCGGGGCCAAAAATAGGGTTTTCTGTTATTTAAATTGCCTCAACTGTAAGATGTACCTTGGTCATATCCAGATAATAATTCTGCAATTGGTGCAAGGCAATTGGTTGATTTACATGACGTTTATCTTCCCGGTACCAGAAACTGATATTGCTGAAATCATCTTTTCTATCGACATGAACCCGGAAGGCCCCTTTCAGGTATTTTACCGACCCATCCGGCTGATCTTCACGCCGAAAATTAATTTTATGAAGTGCCGCATCGCTGAGGGGGATCGGATTGAGGACTTCACCCGCATACCAAAATTCATTCTGCCCATTGGTGAGCACTTTTGCCAGTTTTTGACCATTGTTCACTTCAAGCACCTCTCCTTCCATTAAAGTGCCCTCAAAATCAACCATCACCAGGTCGCCGTCTTTGAGATCAGAAATTTTAATCATAATGCAATCGTTTTTTGTTTGCTCTAATTTAAACAAATAATGACAAAAACACCGTTTATCAATTCCAATTCATTCAACCTTGCATTGAAGCCATGACCAATCAGTTCAAGAACACTTTATGTATATTAAACACAGCCCTACCATTTACCAATAGTCAAAAAACCGGCTACTGAGTAGGAGATTTTTGATATCCCAGCTTACTCCTTTTAAGACCAGCATACACTTAACATCAATAAAATCAGACACATGGTTGAACGTAGTGATTCTGGCTTGGATTTTGCCAATCCAGCATATCCTTACATAATGCACATCAAAAAAATCATCTATATCGCTTTTCTTCCGCTTGTTCTGGCAGCGTGCACAGGATTGAAGACAACTACGTCTGCTCCAACAACAGTTAAGAAAAAGACCGTTACAACAAAGACGGTGAATGGCTACCAACTGCAGGTATTGAATACCTCCGACAGAACTGAAGCCATTAATGCAAAATCATTGTTGCTTTCTAAATATCCAAAACAGAAAACGTTTCTGATGTATCAAAGTCCGTATTATAAAATCCGGTTTGGAAATTTTTTAACCGACACCGAAGCAGTCAGTTACCAGAAAAAAGTGAAAGCTGATTTTACCAATGTATTTGTGATACCGGCGAAGTTTGAAATAAAGGTGGTTGAGTAAAAATATTCTTCATGAAAAAAAAAAAGAGCTTTTATCAAGCTCTTTCGCTTTTTGAGGGTTGGCAACCCTGATACAACTCTTCTCTCGATTTTTGATTTCACAGCTATTCCGCCCAACTCATCACATAATTTCCATTTTCAATTTCCAATGCCTGTTTGGTCAGCATCAACGGACGAAACGTATCCACCATCACCGCCAGCTCTTTTGTTTCTTTCGCACCAATACTTTTTTCAACAGCACCGGGATGTGGACCATGTGGTATACCGGCAGGATGAAGTGTGATCATTCCTCTTGTTACATTTTTCCGACTCATAAAATCGCCATCTACATAATAGATCACTTCATCACTGTCAATATTGCTGTGATTATAAGGAGCAGGAATAGCATTGGGATGATAATCGTATAACCGTGGCACAAATGAACACACCACAAACGCATTGGTTTCAAATGTTTGATGCACCGGTGGTGGCTGATGTACACGACCGGTGATGGGTTCAAAATCATGAATGGAAAAAATATACGGATAGCAACAACCATCCCAGCCTACCACATCAAAGGGATGTGTGCCATAATGCAAACCATACAACATGCCTTTCTTTTTTGCCCTGATCAGAAAATCACCATTCTCATCATGCGTTTTCAGATCCTGTGGCTTACGGATATCCCTTTCGCAATAGGGCGCATGCTCCATCAACTGTCCAAACTTACTCATGTATCGTTTTGGATAACGGAGTGGCGTAAACGATTCAACAATAAACAAACGATTCTTATCATCATTAAATTCAATCTGATAAATCGTTCCTCTTGGTAACACAATATAATCACCATACCCAAACGGCAATTCACCATATTGTGTTTTCACGGTGCCGCTTCCTTCATGCACAAAGATCATTTCATCGGCATCGGTATTCTTATAGAAATAACCGTTTGTTCCACTGGTTGGAGCAGCTAACACAATATGGCAATCACTGTTCACCAAAACAGGGACACGGCTTTCTAAAAATTCTCCGCCGGGTTTAATATGAAAGCCCTCAAAGCAGCGATGCTGCAACATTTTTTCTTCTGCGATTTGCGGACTTACATCAATCTGTGGTTCGGTTTTAATGATCTGTGTTGGCGGATGACAATGGTACAGTAACGAATAATCATCGCTGAATCCTTCGGTTGAGAATAATTGTTCGCTGTACAAACCACCATCGGGCTTGCGAAACTGTGTATGACGTTTGTGTGGAATATTTCCTAATGTATAATAGTGTGCCATGAAATAATTGATAATTGGTTAGTTGATAATTTTGAACAATTGTCAATTATCAATTCTTGCAAAGTTCTAAAGATGCCAGCAGAAAAATATATTTCCACTTCCGTTTATCGATCCAATATGTGAAATTGCGGTTGAAAGGCATAGCATTATTTCAGGAAATCAAATCTACTAAACTTTACTTACAACATTGACACGCATTGGTCTTATATCCGATACACATGGCTTTCTCGACGAAGCCGTTTTTGATCATTTTAAAAATTGCGATGAAATATGGCATGCCGGCGATTTTGGAAACATTGAATTAGCCAATCGTCTGGCAACTCAAAGCGGCAAAACGATACGAGGCGTTTACGGCAATATTGATGGACAGGACGTTCGATCTGTTTACCCCGAACAATTGATTTTTGATTGTGAAAACGTAAAAGTGATGATGCGGCATATTGGTGGTGCGCCGCCCAAATACAATCCCGACACAAGAAAGGAATTGCAACTGCATCAACCCAACCTGTTCATTGCAGGTCATTCACATATTTTAAAAGTGATGTATGATGACAAGATCAATTGTCTGCATATGAACCCTGGTGCAGCAGGTAAACAAGGCTGGCACAAAGTACGTACGCTCATTCGCTTTGTAATTGACGGAGCAGATATGAAAAACTGCGAAATAATCGAGCTAGGCATCCGTTGACGCAATTCCCTTAGCTGGAAAAATATTTTTGAAGTAACTTTCAGAATTAAAACAAACAGCTATGCAACGTCGTGATCTGCTGAAACAAACCGCTCTTACATTGGCCGCCTTTACGTTCAGCCGTGATTTGTTCGCTGCCGAAGCAGAAAAATCAATTCAGTTAACCGATGTTGACAAGATCATCAAATTAAGTTCCAACGAAAACCCACACGGCCCATCGCCTGCTTCACGCAAAGCAATGATGGATGCAGTGAATGGCAGCAACCGCTACCCATGGGATGTTACCACCAAACTTAGAGAAGAGATCGGCGCACTCACGGGACATACCAAAGAACATATTGTGATTGGAGCAGGTTCATCTGAACTGTTGGGTTTAACAGCGGTATGGGCCGCCACGCAAAAAGGAAATGCTGTTGCTCCCGATCCTACGTTTCGTTTATGGATGCCGGCTGCACGTAAAACAGGACTTGATATCAAACTCGTTCCACTCACAGAAAAAAAGGAAACCGATCTGCAGCGCATGAAAGAGGCCATGAATGCAGAAACCAAAATGGTTTATCTGTGTAACCCAGGCAATCCCACCGGCACTATTATTCCAGCCAACGAACTTGAAGCATTTATAAAAGAAGTAGCACCAAAAGCAATTGTGTTACTCGATGAAGCCTATACTGAATTTTGTGATGAACCAAGTATGGCGCATCTTGTAAATGATTATCCAAACCTTGTGATCGCTAAAACATTTTCAAAAGTATATGGCATGGCAGGTGCAAGGGTTGGCTATGTGTTGGCACATCCTGCAACTGTTAAGAAATTAAACGAACTGCAGCCCTGGGCCAATGCCGGAGCGAGTGCTGTTTCACTGGCGGGGGCATTGGCAGCCATTAAAGACAAAGCATTTATTGAGTATTGTAAAAAAGAAAATGCAGCAGCCCGTGCAATATTTTACAAAGCATTGGAGCAAGCCGGCATTCCGTATATACCATCGCATACAAGTTTCGTGTATTTTAACACAGCCAATTTTGGAAAAGATGTAAAAGCTATGCTGGAAGCAAAAGGCATTGTTGGTGCACGCTCATTTGAAGAAGGAACAAAGTGGCTGCGGTTAAGCGTAGGTACACAGGATGAAATGAAAAAAGTAGCGGCTGCGTTATTGAACTGACGAATTCTGGTTTGAAGTGTAAAGCTATTCCAACATGCAGATTTTTTCTTTTACAGCTGAGATAAGAACTAACAAAAACGCCCCGATGCAATCGGGGCGTTTTTGTTTTTACATACCGGGGAACCACGGCCTTGCAATTCCTTCACGGAACGGCCATGGAACGGCGGCAATTATTAAGATAAGCGCCACTACATACATCCAAGATGCAGCACTATAGTTTTGCTTCTTTGCTCTGCCTCTTGCCATGGTAATCATTACAATTGCAAGAATCATGGCAGAAATATGTTCAACAACCCAGAAACGGGCAAAGCTGTCTTTCATTACATTACCAAAACCACCAAGCCGTTCGATCATGTGAAAGCCAACTGCTTCATTGTTGAAATATTGAAACAATCCCAGCAACAACGTAATGTGTGCTGCAATCAGCAGAAATAAACTTGTTTTTTGCAGGCCGCCTTTTTTCGTAAACGCCTGGAACAATGCAATGAGCAACAAAATAAGAATAACCCAGCGAAGAACATTGTGAAGATGAAGCAATCCGGTATACATAGCAGTTGAAAATTTGAAGATGAAATAATTATAACGATTCCTTTACAAAGTAAGGCGCAGAAAGGGACTTTGCAAAACTGTTTTTCTGGAAAAATAACTATCTTAGAAATTCCTAAACAGCTACTATGAAGAAACTTTTGTTTACATTGATCATTTCCTGCACAACGCAGGCATTGTTTGCACAAGGGGAGAAACTCCTTGTCAACGATTCAAGCAAACCAATTTTTCAACAACAATTACTTTTTCCGAACAGAATTATTGGCAAAACAAATAACGGAACCATTTATGCATTGCCGCAGGATAATATGCCGGTGTTTGTACCTGATAGTTCGTTTACATCAAACATGCCGGTGAGTGGACGAACAATACCACTTGGAACGGTTATGCCAAATCATTATTATCCAAAGAACAATTATGGAAATGGGTCAACGCAAAAAGTTGATTCCCTCATTCGAACAACTCCGTTCAAGATGTATCAATACAAACAGCGGCCTGCTCCAAAAGAAAAGATTGAACGGTAAGCGAAGTTAATATCTATCAGAAGCAAAGAAAAATGAAATGAATTATAACGTCAATCTCGACTATCGCTCGATTGACTAGACCGCCCTTCGACTCCCGCTTGATGCGGGACAGGTTCGCTCAGGGCTTCCCACTCACGATTGACTACTCACCACTCACTTTCTCATTCCTCCCAATCAGCAATGAAAATATTCGTATCTCTTGTACCGCCATTGTTGCGGTTGCTGCAGAAAACGATCTTCTTTCCATTTGGGCTGAACATGGGAAATGCATCAAACCCTTTATCTCTGCTGATCTTTGTAAGATTGCTTCCATCTTCATTCATTGTATATAAATTGAACGGAAACCCACGCTTGTATTCATGATTGCTGGCAAAGATGATGCGTTTGTTATCGGGCATATAAGCCGGTGCCCAGTTTGCTTGTCCAAATGAAGAAACTTGTTTTGCATTTGTGCCATCAGCATTTGCTACCCAAACTTCCATGTTAGTAGGAGCAACTAATCCTTGTGCCAATAACTCTTTGTATTCTTTGATCTCTGCTTCTGTTTTTGGACGGCTTGCACGCCAGATGAGTTTTTTTCCATCGGGACTAAACCAACCGCCGCCATCATAACCCAACAGGTTGGTGACTTTAATTTCTTTCCCTGTTTTCAAGTCCATCACGTACATATCAATATCACCATCTTTGGTACTGGTGTACAACATTTTCTTGCCATCGGGCGAGAGTGTTGCTTCTGCATCATAACCTTTGCTGTTGGTGAGTTGCTTTACAATTTTTCCATTCAGATCGGCGATGAAAATATCATAGCTGTCGTACAACGGCCAAATGTATTTGTTGCCATATTTACTGCGGTCGGGAACAGGCGGACAATCGCCACTACCTAAATGTGTAGATGCATAAATGATGTGTTTACCATCTTTCATAAAAGCACCACAGGTAGTTCTTCCTTTTCCGGTGCTCACCAGCTTCGGTATAAACTTTTCGCCTTTTTTTGTCGGGATTTTTCCAATATACATCTGGTCGCAGGGAATGCCTTCTTTTAAATATGTTTTTTGGAAGATGAGCCATTTGCCATCGTAACTGAAATATGCTTCTGCATTATCACCACCAAATGTGAGCTGTTGAATATTTTTAAAATGCTTTTCGTCGGGATACAGAATGGTGTCGTTCAGTGCCAAGGGATCAACATGTATTTCCTTTTTACCGGGTTTGAATGAAAGAACCAAAATAATTACCGCTGGCAGAACAAGCAATAGAGCGTACTTCTTCATGAATCTGATTTTTGCAAATGTAGTTTTTGAAATGCCCGCAAATGTCAGGAAATTGTAAGAACCGCAGCGTAAAATAATTTAGCTTTGCACCATGCAGTTGAAAGCCGCTTTGCTCACCGGATTTGTGACTTTTAGTTTAGTTGCCTGTACGAATGATTCTCCGACACCCAAGGTTCAGGAACCAACTCCTGCGACTGCCGCCGATACCAAACTGCAGGAACTTGAAAATAAACTGCAAGAAGAACCTCAGGTTGACAGTATCCGGGAACAACTGGTGCAGGAACTGGTTGGAACTAATCAATACGATAAAGCATTAAGCCAGGTGGAACAACTTCTCCAAAAACAACCTGGCAACCCGGCTTATCTTTTTATGAAAGCCGATGCACTGGAACGTAAAGGTGATACAGCCAATGCCATTACAGCTTATGAGCAATCCATTGTTTCGGCAGGTTTGTTTATTCAGGCTGAATTAAGACTTACCTCCCTATATGCAGAAACCGGCAATAAAAAAGCAGTGCAGTTGTGCGATGCGTTGTTGAAAGATGCTACAGCAGTTGAATTTCGAAGCGATATCCTTTTTGTAAAGGCAGCTTACTATACAAAAGTAAAAGAGTCAGCAAAAGCTTTGGCGGTTTACAACCAGATCATTCGGGAAGACTATACCTATCTCGATGCGTACATTGAAAAAGGATTGATCTATTATGATCAGAAAAAATTTGAGGAGGCGCATAAAGTATTTACACAAAGTACCAATGTGAGCAACAAATTTGCTGATGGTTATTTCTGGATGGCGAAGGCAGAAGAAAAACTCAACCGCACAACCGAAGCCATCGATAACTATAAACGATCCCTCGCACTTGATCAAAGTATTACTGAAGCGAAAGATGCGTTGAAGCGATTAGGAGTTGTGAAATGAGAAATGAAAAATGAAAAATCGAAAATAAAAAACAAGTTGCCATTATGAAAGAAAAACTATACCACCCCGGATGGAGAATCGTATTTGCTGTTGGCTTTCTTGCTTTTATTAGCAGCTTTACACTAAAAATTATGGAGATTGAACGCCCGCAGTTTTTTACAACATTGTTATATGTAATTGGTTACAGCGCCGTTGTTTTTGGTTTAGTGCAGGTAATACTTTCAACGATCATTCGCACTGGCGAAAAGGTTACATGGGTCATTTCTTTGCTATTCCTGGCACCAGTGGGTCTTCTACTATATTTTATTGTCTATAAAAGAATTCATGGGTTTTACAGGCATCCTTCTAAACTTAATTCAGCCATATAAACTATTCATTTAAACTATAAACTTTTCTATGCCGATCGTAGCCCCTTCTTTATTAAGTGCCAACTATATTCATCTCCAGGCCGATTGTGACATGCTCAACGCCAGTGAAGCCGATTGGTATCACCTGGATGTAATGGACGGCCGTTTTGTACCCAATATCAGCTTTGGTCCCATGATCATTGATTTTTTTCGCAAAGCCACTACCAAAGTTTGCGATGTGCACTTGATGATCGAAGAACCGGAAAAATATGCCGAAGCTTTTCAAAAAGCAGGTGCTGATATTCTTACGGTACATTACGAAGCCTGTACTCATTTGCACCGCAATGTTCAACAGATCAGAGGACTTGGTATGAAAGCAGGCATTGCACTGAATCCACATACCCCTGTATCATTATTGAAAGATGTATTGGCCGATATTGATATGGTTTGCTTGATGAGTGTGAATCCCGGTTTTGGCGGACAGGCTTTTATTCCGCAAACACTCAACAAGATCAAAGAACTCCGCAACATGATCGATGAAAAGGGATTGAACGTGGAGATTGAAATTGATGGCGGTGTTACGCTTGCAAATGCACAAAGTATTGTGGATGCCGGCGCAACGGTGTTGGTGGCAGGAAATACCGTATTCAAAGCACCCAACCCAACAGAAATGATCTCGTTGTTGAAGAAGATATAAAATAGAAACACTGATGACACTGATTTGAGCAGATGGAACAGATCTGATCTGCGCTCATCCGTCTCATCTGTGTCATCCGTGACTCTATCCAAATGCAAAAATCTCGCTTGAAAAAATAACTTACGCCGCTTTTCGTTTTAAGAGAAAGGCTTAGTTTTATCTACCATGAAGGCAACCAAAACCTGCTTCCTCCTTTTACTGCTGCTGGCATCTGTTGTTTCTTTTGCGCAAAAGAAAATAGCTACCGTAACAGGTAAGGTGCTCGATGAAAATGAAAATCCGCTCGGCAATGTATCGGTTGTTATTCTTGGCCGCAGTGTGGGCGTTACCACAAACGACTCCGGTTATTTCAGTATTAAAGTACCATCGGGCAAAGCCGTAGCGTTGATTTTTTCATATACCTCTTACCGTTCGGAACAACGGAATTTCTTTTTGAATGATGAGGAAGAAGAACGAATGGTGATGCGGCTCGAACGGGGCAGCAAAGAATTGCAGGAAGTAACGGTAACCGACAACCGCATACGATCCGAAGCATCGGCCATCCGCATCAATCCGAAAAATGCATTACTGCTTCCATCGGCTGTAGGTGGTGTAGAGGGTTTATTGAAAATATTTGTCGGGAGCAATAACGAACTCACTTCACAATATTCTGTACGTGGTGGCAACTACGATGAGAACCTGATTTACGTAAACGATTTTGAAGTGTTCCGTCCTTACCTCGTTCGCCAAGGGCAACAGGAAGGGTTGAGTTTTATCAATCCGGAAATGGTTCGCAGTCTTACGTTTTACAACGGTGGTTTTCAATCACGCTATGGTGATAAGATGAGCAGTGTGCTGGATATTCAATACAAACGTGCAAAGAAATTCGGCGGCTCGGCGTATGTTTCGTTGTTGGAACAGGGCTTGCATTTTGAAGGTGGCACAAAAGATGAAAAAGTAGGTTTTACTATTGGTGCACGTAACAGAAGCAATCAAAATTTATTGAGCAGTCAGCAAACAAAAGGCAACTATGTTCCTTCCAGCAACGATCTGCAGGGTTATGTTACCTGGCAACCAAATATCAAATGGATGTTTGAAGCAATGGGTAATTATTCCCGTACACAATTCAAATTAAATCCTGAATTCAGCAGCCAGACAGCTTCAGTGTTCTCTCCTTTTTTCACTGCCAATCTTGGTTTGGATATTTACTTTGCCGGTGGTGAGCGTGACCGTTACAGTACTGCTATGGCTGGTATTGCCACTACTTTTCAGCCGCATAAAAATCTGAAGTTGAAATGGATGCTGAGTCACTTCAGTAATAACGAAGAAGAATCGTTCGATATACAAGGTGCTTATTTATTTGGAGAACGTGATTTCGATCGCAGCCGTGCAAGCTTTGGTTTAATTGTAAATCCATTGGGTGCGGGTGTGTTCCAGAATTTTGCACGCAACCAACTCAACATTCAAATTCAAAATGCTACACACAAAGGCAGTTTGGAAAAAGGAAACCATTTTATTCAGTGGGGACACAGTCTCGAACGACAAAGCATCAACGATAAATTGAATGAGTGGGAATTAACGGATAGTGCAGGTTATACTTTACCCTTCGATCCAAATCAATTACAATTAACGAAAGTCATCAAATCAAAATCAGATCTTGTTTTCTTCCGCACAACAGGTTATGTGCAGGATAACATTATTCTGAACGATTCATTGAACATGACCTTGCAGATCGGTGTACGATACAATTACAACACACTCAACAACGAAGTATTGATTCAGCCACGTGTACAATTTGCCATGCAGCCACTTGGTAAAAAAGATATTGTGTTTCGTGCAGCAGCAGGTGCCTATCATCAACCGCCGTTCTACCGTGAACTTCGTCGGTACGACGGCAGTGTAAATGAATCAGTAAAAGCACAAAAGAGTTGGCAGGTAGTAGCAGGTTTTGATTATAATTTCAAAGGCTGGGGTAACCGTCCGTTTAAATTGCAGGCCGAAGCGTATTACAAACACATGTATGATATTGTACCGTATGATGTAGACAATGTGCGTATTCGTTATTTCGGCAGCAACAGTGCCAAAGCCTATGCAACAGGTATTGAAGCACGTTTGTTTGGTGAGCTGGTGAAAGATGCAGAAAGCTGGGTAAGTATTGGTATTATGCGTACACGTGAAAATTTAGATAATGATCAGTGGTATAATTATACATTGGATTCATTGAACCAACCCATCGACAGTACATTGGTACAAGGTGGCTGGATCAGACGACCGACCGATCGCTTCCTCACTTTTGGTATGTTCTACCAGGATTATCTTTCTACCAATAAGAACTTTAAGTTCTCGATGAACTTTTTATATGGCACCAATCTTCCTTACAATATTCCCAACAGTGCGAAGTACCGAAATGCATTGACCATCGATCCCTATATCCGTGTTGATTTTGGTTTCAGTGCATTACTGCTCGATGGTGAAAAAAGCAAACGCCGCAGCCGTAATCCTTTCCGTGAGTTCAATAATATCTGGGCCAGCCTTAGAAATATTTAATGTGATCGATCGACCCAATACCATTTCTTACTTGCTCATCAAAGATTTCAGTAACACTATTTTTTCAATTCCCAATCG
>CAWHOR010000071.1:0-15457 GCA_963830845.1 uncultured Bacteroidota bacterium
GCCATTGCTATCCGTGATGAATTATCGAACAGGAAAAAATAGTTTCTTTAATTGATAATTGGTTAATGGATAAATGATAATGACTCATCCGATCAACTAATTTTCCACTATCAATTATTCAATTATCCATTCATGCTTTCCTTCCCCAATTGCAAGATCAATCTCGGATTACATATTCTCAATAAACGGGAAGATGGATATCATAACCTGGAAACAGTTTTTTATCCGGTGCAGTTGAGAGATGCATTGGAGGTAGTGGGGAGAGACGACGGACGATGGACGACGGACGACAGTGAGACCCTGAGCGGAGTCGAAGGGTCGGTTGGAGTTATCGAGCGAAGTCGAGATAACGACGTTACATTCTCAGCTACTGGACTTCCCATTGCCGGCGACGAAGCAAACAATCTTTGCATTAAAGCTTACCATTTACTTAAAAAAGATTTCCCTTCTCTCCCACCCGTTCAAATGCATTTACACAAAGCCATACCAATGGGTGCAGGCTTAGGTGGCGGCAGTGCTGATGGTGCGTTTGCTTTGAAGTTGTTGAATGATAAATTTCAGTTGGGCTTATCAACACAACAGTTAATTGACTATGCATTGCAGTTGGGAAGTGATTGCCCGTTCTTCATCATCAACAAACCATGCTTTGCAACAAGTAGAGGTGAATTATTGGAAACAGTTGAACTTGATTTGTCAGCTTATCATTTTGCCATTGTAAATCCGGGAATACATGTAAATACGGGTTGGGCTTTTGCGAATCTGTCAGGCCGCTCCAAGCGGCCTGACAGTGAGCAAAACGCTGATGCGTATGGCCGATTGGAGCGGCCTGACTTAAGAAAGATCATTCAACAACCCATTGAAACCTGGAAAGAACAACTCTTTAATGATTTTGAAGAACCGGTAAGCAAAGCACATCCGGAGATCGCAACCATCAAACAACAATTGTATGATGCAGGTGCAGTGTATGCAAGCATGACGGGAAGCGGAAGTACGGTGTTTGGGATATTTGAAGAACGCCCACAACTAAAATTTCCAGAACCATATTTGTGTAGAATAATTTAAAATTTTCTACCAAACTTTCCACCAAGGTCTTTTAATTTTTACTTGAACAGGTGTTGTTGTTTTTTCGTTTGTGTAAGATACTTGATTATGACTTATTTCATTGCTCAATAGTCCATAAACTTCCCCATCATCACCCTGAACTTTGGCATTTAGCTTTTCTGCAATGGACAACATTTTTATGATTGTATCATTATCAGGATTTTTTGTATAGATATTTCCATTTGAGTAATCAAACCACCATTTATCATTCAAAGGATGCACATTCCATTCACAATAGCCAAGGGGACTACTTGTATTCTCAATGTTATCTAACTCATTTGTATCAGTAATATTCAACTCCTGATCGGAATTGATATAATCAAGCCATTCACTCAATGTAATTTCTTCCCCTTCATCATCAAACCAATGTTCTTTCCTTGTAATGTGCAAATCGTAACCCATGCTTCAAATTATTTTGATTCAAGTCACCGAATTTTGTAGATACTCACTCCACCTCTCTCAACAACCCTTCCAAATCCAATCGATCACTCACCATTTGCAGTTCACCGTTTGCATCAAACGGCCATTCTTCTTTTATTTTATCCCAATAAAGTTCAACGCCATTTCCATCAGGATCATCTAAGTACAATGCTTCACTCACACCATGATCAGCTGCTCCGGTTAAAGGATACTTTGCTTCCAACAATCGTTTCAAAATCACCGCCAGGTCTTTTCTTGTTGGATATAAAATAGCGGTATGATAAAGCCCCGGCACATTTACCGGTGCGGGCCCTGCTCCTTTGCTGTGCCAGGTATTTAACCCGATATGATGATGATAACCACCTGCTGAAATAAACACCGCCTGCGAACCATAACGTTGTATAATTTCAAAACCAAGCAGTTCGTGGTAAAAAGCTAATGAACGTTCTATATCTGAAACTTTTAAATGAACGTGACCGATGCGGGTTTGTGCAGGAACGATATAGCTCATAACTCTGATTTTATTTTCTCAATTTAAGCCAGTAAATTTGTTCAGCAATGAAACAGCAACATTCCTTTCTTCAGCAAAATCTCGATCTGCTCAATCACTAAGTTGAGCAGCACTGATGCCCCCATCCCCTAAAGGGGAGGAATAATCCAGTACAATCGTTTCATCACTTTCCATTTTCAATTCTTCATTTTTAATTTTCTTGCTATGCATACTTCTATTGCAGCAACATCTGCCAATACAAACTATTTTATTGATAAAGAAGAACAGTTTGGTGCACACAACTATCATCCATTGCCTGTTGTGCTGCAACGTGGCGAAGGCGTTTTTATGTGGGATGTAGATGACAAGCGTTACTATGATTTCCTAAGCGGTTACTCTGCCGTCAATCAGGGACATTGTCACCCACGCATTGTTGCATCGCTCATTGAGCAGGCGCAAAAACTCACACTTACTTCACGTGCATTCCATAACAATTTGTTGGGTGAGTATGAAGAATACATCACACAATATTTCGGCTATGACAAAGTGTTGCCGATGAATACCGGTGTGGAAGCGGTAGAGACAGCCATCAAATTGGCACGCCGTTGGGGTTACGAAATAAAAGGCGTTGAAGAAAACAAAGCAAAGATCATTGTGTGTGCACACAACTTTCATGGACGAACAAGTACGGTGATCTCATTCAGTACCGATCCTTCATCTTATACAAACTTTGGACCTTACATGCCGGGCTTTCATGTAATTCCTTACAATGATCTGGAAGCGTTGCATGAAGCATTACAAGATAAAAATGTGTGTGGCTTTTTAGTTGAACCGATACAAGGTGAAGCAGGTGTGGTTGTACCAACGGAAGGTTACTTGTCAACTGCAAAAAAATATTGTGCAGAAGCAAATGTGTTGTTTATTGGTGATGAAATACAAACCGGTCTTTGTCGCACAGGAAAAATGCTGGCCTGTGATCATGAACATGTTCGTCCGGATATTTTGATTCTTGGCAAAGCACTCAGCGGTGGCGTATTACCCGTAAGTGCAGTGCTGGCTGATGACCAGATTATGATGACGATCAAACCCGGTGAACATGGTAGTACCTACGGTGGTAATCCGTTGGCATGTGCTGTTGCCATTACTTCATTGCAGGTATTGAAAGATGAGAAGCTTGCCGAGCGTGCAGAAAAGCTGGGTCAATTATTAAGAGATGAAATAACTGCTCTTAATTCTCCTTTCATCAGTTTGGTAAGAGGCAAAGGACTGTTGAATGCCATCGTCATCAAACACAGCAACCCCGAAGCAGCATGGGATCTTGTGCATGGAAATGAAAGAAAACGGATTGCTGGCAAAACCTACGCATGGTGATAAAATACGTTTTGCTCCACCATTGGTGATCACAGAAGAACAGATTCATGAATGTGTGGGGATTATTGGGAAGAGTTTGAAAATATTAGAATAAAGCTGCGAGCTACGAGCTGATAGCTATGAGCAAAACAACCACCCATCATGCAGACGGAGCTCGCAGCTCACAGCTAATAGCTAACAGCTCCTTCTTATCCCTTATTTTTGCACCTCAATTGAAGAAAGCATGAGTGAAGAAAAAAGCCTGAATTTTATTGAAGAGATCATTGAAGAAGACCTGAAGAATGGTAAATACCAAAGCATCCTTACCCGTTTTCCGCCTGAGCCAAATGGCTATCTGCACATTGGTCATGCCAAAAGCATTTGCTTAAACTTTGGTTTAGGCATCAAGTACAATGGCAAAACCAATCTCCGTTTTGATGATACCAACCCTGTTACGGAGGATACGGAATATGTAGACAGCATTAAAGAAGATATCAAATGGCTGGGCTTTAACTGGGCCAACGAATTTTATGCATCCGATTATTTTGAACAGCTTTACGCATTTGCAACAAAGCTCATCGAAAAAGGATTGGCGTATGTTGATGATAGCAGCAGCGAAGAAATAGCCAAACAAAAAGGCAGCCCTACTCAACCGGGTGTTCGTAATCAATTCAGCGAACCGAAGTGTTGAAGAAAACCTGCAACTGTTTGCAGATATGCGTGCAGGAAAATACAAAGACGGCGAAAAAGTACTCCGTGCAAAGATCGATATGGCATCACCCAATATGCACATGCGTGATCCGCTGATGTACCGTATCAAGCATGCGCATCATCACCGTACAGGCGATGCATGGTGCATTTACCCGATGTATGATTTTGCACACGGACAAAGTGATTCCATTGAAAATATCACGCACTCTATCTGTACATTGGAATTTATTCCGCATCGTCCGTTGTATGAATGGTGTATCGAGAAGTTGGAAATTTTTCCATCAAAGCAATATGAGTTTGCACGACTCAACCTCAACTACACGGTAATGAGTAAACGTAAATTGCTGCAACTGGTTAATGAAAACCATGTAACCGGTTGGGACGATCCACGTATGCCTACCATCAGTGGTTTACGCCGCAGAGGTTATACACCGGAAAGCATCCGTGAGTTTTGCGACAAGATCGGTGTGGCCAAACGTGACAACCTGATCGAATTTGGATTGCTTGAATTTTGTGTACGGGAAGATCTGAATAAAATTGCTTTCCGACGCATGGTGGTGTTCAACCCTATCAAAGTGATCATTACAAATTATCCGGAAGGACAAACAGAAACCTTACATTCAGAAAATAATCCGGAAGATGCAAACAGCGGTGCAAGAGCCATTCCGTTCAGTCGTGAAATATTGATCGAAGCAGATGATTTTATGGAAGTGGCTCCAAAAAAATATTTCCGTTTGGCACCCGGACAAATGGTGCGTTTGAAAAGCGCCTACATCATCAAATGCGATGAAATTGTAAAGAATAAAGATGGTTCCATTGCAGCTATTCATTGCAGTTATATTCCTGAAAGTAAAAGCGGAAGTGATACAAGCGGCATCAGCGTAAAAGGAACCTTGCATTGGGTAAACGCTGCTGATGCTGTGGAAGTGGAAGTACGGGAATATGATCGTTTGTTCAGAGTGGAAAACCCTGCAAGCGAAGAAGGTGATTTTAAAGAATACATCAACCCCAATTCATTAACGGTGGTGAAAGGATATGCAGAGCCTGCTATTCAAACAGCAACGCTAACCGATCGTTTTCAATTTTTACGCAAAGGATATTATTGTTTGGATAAAGATTCAACCACAGATAAATTCATCTTCAACCGCACCGTTACATTGAAAGATGCATGGGCGAAAGAAGTGAAGAAAGGATAATTCATCCTGAGCGTAGTCGAAGGATTGTTGTGAAATCCTGAGCGGCAGTCGAAGGATGAACAGTCATTAAAAAGAAACCCCGCCTTTGGCGGGGTTTCTTTTTAATATGATACATTTCTAACAACTAAAGGATTTAGAATTTAACGAATCATAACAGCAGTCAATCCAAAAAAAATCAGATAAAATAAGATGCAATCAAAAAAGCTCCACCAACAAAAATTGCAACTATTCCACCTATCCTTACGGTCTTTATGTATTCCTCATGTTTAATCTTTCCTTGCGTAACCGGATTATTTTTAGGATAAAAACGAAGATTTATATCCGGCATTACAGCATACACGAGACCAAGAAACAAAACAATAAATCCACCAAATTCCATTGCAACTGGTTTTTAATGCGATACATTTTCCAATGCCTTCGGATCATGTTTGTGCCTGAACATGATAGCAAATAAAATAGCGACCACCAATGCATACCCTGCAAATGCCAGCCAGGTGCCGTTCCAGTTTGTGCTGGCATCCGGGTTGATATAATATTTATTAATGACGTAGCCGCTAACCTTACTGCCAAGCCATGCACCCACTCCATTGGTCATCATCATAAACATCCCCTGCGCACTGGATCGTATTTTAGAATCAGTTTGTGTTTCAACAAATAATGAACCCGAAATATTAAAGAAGTCAAAGGCCATCCCATACACAATACATGAAAGAATAATGAGTGCAGTACCTGCAATGGAAGGATCGCCATAAGCAAACAGCCCAAAACGCAGCACCCATGCAAACATGGAGATCAGCATCACTTGTTTAATCCCATACCTTCTCAGGAAAAACGGAATAGCGAGGATGAACAGTGTTTCCGATATCTGTGAAATGGATAAAATGATGGTTGAATATTTTACAACAAACGAATCTTTATAAGCAGGGTTTGCTTCAAATCCGGTTATAAAAGAGTCGCCATACATGTTCGTCAATTGCAAAGCCGCACCCAAAAACATCGAAAACACAAAGAACAGCGCCATTTTATAATTGGCAAACAACTTAAATGCATTCAATCCTAATTGTTCAATGAATGATGCATCTTTTGAAATCGTTTTTTGTGGTGGACATTTTGGTAATGTAAATGAATAGATACCCAATAAAATAGCGAAGACGGCTGCAATCAGAAACTGGTTAGCATTTGCTTTACTTCCTGTAAGATTTGTTACCCACATGGCAGCAATAAAACCAATGGTTCCCCACACACGAATCGGCGGGAACACCTTTACAACATTGTAATTGTTATTTTTTAAAATGGTATAGGCAATTGAATTGGATAAAGAAATAGTAGGCATATAAAAGATCATAGCCGCAAGGATCACGTAGTAAAATGTATCAGGGTCAGTTACCTGCGGAACAAAAAAGAGAGCTACCCCATAAAGTATATGCAAAATTCCATAGAGCTTTTCTGCATTGAGCCATTTATCTGCAATGATCCCGGCCAATGCCGGCATAAATAAAGAAGAGAAGGCAAGGGTTGAAAAAATATTACCAAACTGCGGAAAGCTCCACCCCATTGCATTGATACAATATGTGCCGATTGTAATTAACCATGCTCCCCATACAAAGAACTGTAAGAAACTCATTATCGTAAGGCGGAATTTCAGACTCATCATCAATCTTGGTTTTAGAAATTAGAAGTGTTCATTCAGTTGGAAAGATAACTGTTTTTGTAACATCTGAAATGGTACATTCACCGGCATGCAGGATCGTGTACAGTTTACACAAGCGGTTAAAATCACCATTCAACACAGGCAACTATTTTGAAACCTACTTCGTACATTCACAGAACAACTATTACCATGAAGCTGTCGATATTCTTTCTTTTGCTGCCTGTGCTCGTAACACTGAATTTTGCAGGCGTTGCACAAAAGCAAAAAACCAATCCGGTTCCACAGCGCAGCACGGAGTTTCACCGTTGCGGATCCCAAACGGTATTAGAGGAAGCCATCCGTAAGAACCCTCGTTTGCGGAATGAAATGATGGCCAACAGGCAGCAACGCAACAACATCAATCAACGTCCTTCCCGAATACTCGGCACCAATGCTATCATCACCATACCGGTGGTAGTGCATGTTATTTTATCGAACCCTGCACTGGTTACCGATGCGCAGATACAGTCGCAGATCGATGTGCTGAATGCAGATTTTGGCGGATTGAATGCAGATTCAACACGCATACCTGCTGCTTTCAAATCAAGATATGGAAAAGGCAATCTTCGCTTTTGCCTGGCACGTCGTGATCCGCAGGGCGAAGGCAGCAATGGGATTGTGCGTGTATCCTCCACCGTTATCTCAGAGCCAGGCGATGCCGATCCTGTGAAATTTTCATGTGAGGGCGGCAGCGATGCATGGGATCCCATGAGCTATCTCAACATTTGGGTTTGCCAGATGCCCAACGGCTTTTTAGGCTACTCCTATTATGCGTCGCTTCCGCTTACTTCCGTTCCGTTGAATGAACGTGGTTTTGTTACCAACTTTCGCTACTTTGGTACAGGCGGCACAGCACAGGCGCCATTCAATCTTGGCCGCACCGCTACACATGAGATCGGACATTTTTTTGATCTTGATCATATCTGGGGACCCAATAATAATGAAGGTTCACAAACCTGCAGTGATGATGACGGGATAGCCGATACCCCTTTACAATTTGAACCAACCTTTGGCGCCCCCGCTGCTGACAGTATAATTATAGATGACTGTGCGCCAACCCCTCCTGGTATTATGTGGATGAATTTTATGGATTATGTTGACGACCGGGCCATGGTGATGTACACAGCCCAGCAACAGTCACTCATGGAAACAACACTTGCAACAGTAAGCTGGATACAGGGATTGGCAGCATCTGATGGTTGCACACCCGTGCCTTCCTTTAACCGGGATGCACGGTTTGTACAATTTGTTGACCCGTCGCTTGGAATTTGCAATAACGGAAACAATTTTATTTACAGTTGCAGCAGCAGTTACCGCCCCGTTGTAACCATCCGCAATGCCGGAACCGATGCCATCACTTCACTCAACCTTAACGCACGGTTTGGAACCGGTCAGGTTACTGTTACCAACTGGACGGGTAACCTTGCTCCGCTTGCATCGATCAACATTACACTCAATGAAATGAATTTGAACCCCGGCACCAATGCCAATCTTATTGTATACACCTCCAACCCGAATGGAAGTGTTGATCAACGATTGTCAAATGATACAGGTCGTATTGATGGCGTTTCGTTTCCGATAGCAACATTGCCTTATACAGAAGGATTTGAATCAACCAGCTTTCCACCTTCACTATGGCAACGCATCAATCCGGATAACGATATAACATGGGAACGTTCAACCGCAGCTGCTAAAACCGGCAATGCATCGATGTACATCAACAATTATGATTACGATGCTGCAGGCCTTACCGATTTCATGTATTCTCCCTTGGTAGAAGTAAGAGGCCGGGATTCTGCCTTCCTTACTTTTCAGATCGCAGCAGCCATGTTTACTGATCCGTTTGACATTGGCACCCCCATCGACACACTCGAAATTCTGCTCACCGATAATTGCGGCCAAACATTTCGCTCTGTGTATAAAAAATGGGGGCGTGATTTAATTACCACCGGCAATGTAGCTACTGAAACACCGTTTACACCAACTGCTATCCAATGGCGGAGAGACAGTGTGTTCCTGGGCGATTTTACCGCTGCCACCCAACCATACATTCAGGTTGTGTTCCGCAATGCCACCAACTGGGAAAACAATATTTATATTGATGATGTCAACATCACCGTAAAAGATGTAAACCCCAACCTGCGGCGCAAAGGAGTAATGATCACACCGAATCCCTTCAGCCGGAAATTTGCATTACAGTATTTCGACCCGCCGAATAATATTGAATACATCAATGTGTACAATCAAGCCGGACAATTGGTATGGCAAAAACGAATTGCTCTCGGGCAGGGCGGTACCATTGCAACACCCGGCTACCAGGAAATTGATCTGGGTACCATGAGCAGCGGCATGTATGTTGTACAGATCGTATATCGTTCACGGGCCACCGATACATTCAGGGTGATGAAAGTCAATAATTAAACTGTTGTACAGCAGATAACTCATTACGGTTTGAAACCGATCGCAGCGTAACTTTGTAAAAAGTTGCGCTGTTTTATTGTAGATGATTTGGTTGATAAGGCAACCAACGAAGGAAACAAATTGTTTCGTTGGTCAGGCGACCAACAAAGGCAGCAACACAAAACACACACGTTATGCAAACAGGAATTGAAGCAATATTGAAAGGCAACCGCATCAGCACAGAGCTGCAACAGATAGCCGATAAAATTTATAACAACCAACGCATCAGCGAAGAAGATGCCGTGTTGTTGTTTGAAAAAGCAAGCCTCCCCTTTCTCGGTGCCCTTGCAAATTTTGTACGTGAACGCATGCATGGCGATACCACTTATTTCAACCGAAATTTTCATATTGAACCTACCAATGTATGTGTGTTCAGTTGTAATTTCTGTTCGTATTCGAAACTGTATGCAAAGCGTGATGAAGGTTGGGAACTAAGCATCGACCAGATGTTGCACATGGTAAAGAAATATGATGGCGTACCTGTAACCGAAGTGCATATTGTGGGCGGCGTACATCCCAAAATGGATCTGCAGTTCTTTGCTGATCTGTTGAAAGCAATTAAAGATCATCGTCCTGATCTGCACATCAAAGCCTTTACGGCTGTTGAATACGATTATATGTTCCGTAAAGCAAAAGTGAGTGCAGAAGAAGGATTGAAAATATTGATCAGTCATGGATTGGATTCTATTCCCGGTGGCGGTGCTGAAATTTTTCATCCGGAGATCCGTGAAAAAATTTGTGCTGATAAAGTGGATGGCGATGGCTGGTTAAATATTCATGCCACTGCACATAAACTTGGTTTGCACAGCAATGCCACCATGTTGTACGGACATATTGAACAATACTGGCATCGTGTGGATCACATGAGTCGTTTACGAAACCTGCAGGATGAAACAAAGGGCTTTCAAACATTTATTCCGTTGAAGTTCCGCAACCAGGATAATGATATGAGCAATGTGGCAGAAAGCACTGTGGTAGAGGATATGAAGATGTATGCCATTGCACGTTTGTTCTTAGACAACTTCCCGCACATTAAAGCCTACTGGCCCATGCTTGGCCGCCACAATGCACAAATGACCTTGAGCTTTGGGGTGAATGATATTGATGGCACCATTGATGATACTACCAAAATTTACAGCATGGCCGGCAGTGAAGAGCAAACGCCAACCATGACAACGGAACAACTGGTCGCCCTCATTAAACAGGTAAACCGCAAACCCGTTGAGCGTGATACATTGTATAATGTGGTGAAAGATTACAGTGAAGTAACGGTTGCTGAAGAAGCAGGTTTTTCGAGTAATTAAAGAATCAAAAAGGCAAATACAGAAGGACTTCTTTTTTAAGAAGTCCTTTTTTTATGTTGTGCCATGTAATTCGCTTATGCGAACCTTTCGGGCGGTACGCCAATTGCCCTTGATACACTTCCACAGCCAGCATTTCGAACCCGCCCTTTTCTTTTAACAGGTATACCTCCCGCCAATTGTTGAAAGCAATATTGTAACCGGGATTGTAGTACGTTAATTTTATCACTTGTTGAATTTTCATATGATTATCAACTATTTTTTAACCAAGAAGGTACGTATATTTATGTGTTGTGCGTAATGCTAAAAGACCCTAAACTTCGTGGTAACATTCAGCTATATCAGACATAAAATTCAGAAGTTTAAAAAAGTTGATATTCTTAACAAATGTTATGCTTACCTTTTAGCTAATAGTGAAAGAGTTCCGGTATGGGATATTTTCTTACTAATGAAGTGGACATACCTTTACGGTGAAGAAAAGTATCCCCCAAAAGAATTTACCGACAACGATTTTGCTAAAATAGTAAACTCAATAGCTAAGCTTAATGACGAACATGTAACATCATTTCTTAAGGCAGGCAACATTAATAAAGGTTTTCAGATTTTATATTCCCAACAGTTTTATCTACAAAAATCCGTTTATAAAGAAGTCTTCGCCACTCAACTTAAGCTTTATACTTCTCTAAAGCATAAATACGACCTTGAAAAATCGTTTCTTGATAAAACAGGCTTATCAATTTTTGAGTTTATTTATCTATTACAAATAACGTGGCTTTTTACGAACTCAAACAAGCTTGATAAGCCAAGTTATTTTTATAATGGGACATTGCCTAGTGAATTTTGGGAGGCAAGTAGCCAACTAACTAGTAACTCAATAATTGAAAAGTTTAGACAATTGTTAACTCTAGACCCAGCAAATCCAATTGAGAAGATTAAAACATTTAAAAGAGGGATTACCAAAGAAGAGTTCCAATCTCTTGAAACCACATTCTTCACAATGTTCCCTTTCCAAATCCATAATGGTGAAATAAGAGTTATTCATGCATCGGTTTTCAAACATACAGTAAATTATTTTGTCTATGACTATTTAAAAGCCAATGACATTTTGTTTGGTGCTGAGTTTGGGAAACGTTTTGAAAAATATATTGAATTAGGACTACAAGAAGTAAGCTTAAAATATAAAACTGAAAATGATTTAAAGAAAATGCTACCGCCGAATTCTAATGTTGTAGACTTCATGCTAGAAGACGAAAACATTTTCATAGAATGCAAAGCTATTGAGTTGCAACCTTACCCTTCAATAAATCCTACAGACGAACTTATTTACAATTCATTAAAGGATAGTATAATTAAAGCATATTCAAAGCAGCTATTACCTACAGCAAAGCTATTGAAAAGCAATTGTGAAAATTGGGGAATAATATTAACCTATAAGCAATTGTTTTGGAGCAAATTTTCAGAAGTGTGGAAGGTTGCTAAAAAAGAACTGACAGAAATTTTAGATGATACAGTTTTGCCACCTGAAAACGTTTACATAATTGACATCTATGCCTGGAATGAAATTATTCAGATTATTAAGGAAAAAAAAGCGACATTAACAGAAATTTTAAAGAAGGCTAAAGAAAATAATTCAAAAGGGGAAACAAGCAAACAGCTATTTGAAATGCATTTGGACGAGTATGGAATAAAACGTTATGATTTAACATTTTTAGAAAAGGAATTAGATGATTTACAAATCAGAAAAATTGGAGCGTAGAAGCACTACGCACAACAAAAGGTTTTGTGCAATTGGGGCATGACGTTGCAGCAATCATCAGCAGTGTGTCTCGTCCTGAAATAGGTTTACACAAAAACCTAATTTTATGGACATTCAACAACAAGCCGTTCAAGAATACTTAACGCAAGGATTTACGTACCGTCAACTGGCAAGTAAGTACGGTGTAAGCCGTTCTACTATCAACACCTGGGTGCTTGTTCACCAGGGTATTCATAATTTGCCACGCAGTAAACGACAACATTCTTACGATCTTCAACAAATGAAACAAGGCAAAAACTCCAAACAAAAACAGGTGGCTATTTCTGATGCAGAGCAAAAAATTGCTTTGCTCGAAAAACAATTAGCCTGGGAAAAAATGAGAGCCGATGCGTTGGATACAATGATCAGCATTGCAGAAAAGGAGCTGAACATTCCCATCCGAAAAAAGCCTGGTGCCCAACAGTCCAACAAGTAAAACAAAGCAACCGGTTTTATAGTCTGCAATCGCTTTGCCGACTGTTTGGGTATTCAAGACAGGCTTTTTATAAACAACAACGTTTACTGCTTGTGCAACATTCCAGGGAAGGGTTGATTCTGCAACAGGTCATCAACATTCGAAAAGAACAACCACGTTGTGGTACAAGAAAATTACTGGTGATGCTTCAACCATTTTTAAAGAAGAATAATTTATTCATCAGCAGAGACGGCTTGTTTCGCTTATTAGCAAAAAACAAATTGCTGATACGCATACGAAAACGGAGTACACATACTACAAATTCAAAACACTTCTTTTACCGCTATCCCAATCTGGTGGCGCATTTTACGCCCATGCATGCACATGAACTATGGGTAGCAGATATTACTTACATCCCTATGAAAGAGCGGTTTGCTTATCTGTATTTAATCACCGATGCATACAGCCGGAAGATTGTTGGTTTTCATGTAAGCGATGATATGCGGGTAAGCAGTGCTATTGTTGCGTTGCAAAAAGCAATCGATCAAAAACCGGCAGATGCAATTGTCATCCACCATTCCGACAGAGGATTACAATACTGCAGCAATGATTACGTAGCACTTTTAAAACAACATCATGCACACATCAGTATGACACAAAACGGAGATCCGTATGAAAATGCAATGGCCGAACGGGTGAACGGTATCCTGAAAACAGAACTCATCAGCGAAAGCTATCCCGACCTGCAGGCTGCCATGCAACACATTGCACGATGCATTACTGTTTACAATTACAAACGAGTGCACAGCAGCATTAACTGGCAAATACCTGATAAAGTACACCAACAGCAAGGGCCGCAACTAAAGAAGTGGAAGAACTATTATAAAACAAAAAAATAAAGGAGGTAAGTATGAACGAACCCTGATAAGCCTGCGCACAAAAAATATTTTCTCAATGCTGTGAGTGGCATCGAAAATATTTTTCGCCCGCACACAATGTAAACCCTGTACAGGATTATTATATTTGTAAACCTGACGCAGGATTATCAATAACAAGTGTCAACTTTTTTCAGGACGAGTCAGTTATAAATTTAGCTTCGGTTCCGGGCGGACAGTTGGTTAATTCCCCAACTGCACAAAGCCTCGAACGTTAGCGGTAATTTTACGACACACCCAAATTAAGCGACAAGATAAAAATGAAAAGATTAACCTTCCTGATATTTATAGTCGCAGCTTCTAATTTTACTTCTTTTGGACAGACCATAAATATTTCCAAGTTAGACAGTTTTCTCAACTCACTTGCATCAAGAGAATTAGCAATGGGCAGCTTGACCGTTTCTAAAAATGGCATTATTAAATATCAAAAAGCATTTGGGTATTCCTACATTGGCAATGACAAAAAAGTATCTGCCAACATCTACACAAAATACAGAATTGGTTCGGCGACAAAAATGTTTACTGCAGTAATGATTTTTCAACTTATTGAAGAAGGGAGACTAAGTCTTGACAAAAGACTGAACACTTATTTTCCAAATCTACCCAATGCAAATAAAATTACAATTAGCAACATGCTTTATCATAGAAGTGGATTGCATGATTATACTCATGACACAAACTTTCAAGAGTGGATGGACAAGCCTAAAACACATGACCAACTTCTGAAAATTATAAAAGATAAAGGGAGCGACTTTGAACCTGGTACTGAAGCAGATTATTCAAACAGCAATTACCTTTTATTAGGATACATCATTGAAAAAGTTTGCAAAGTTCCGTATGCCGATGCTTTAAAGAAAAGAATAACATCAAAACTCAACTTAAAAAACACTTACTATGGAAATCCTATCAGTCAAAAAAACAATGAAGCTACTTCTTACAAATACGCTGAAAATAATTAGCTTTGCAGCGCGGCATTCCGGTGTGGCAGCCAAGCTCCTTAAAAACGCCTGAGATACAAGCGCAATTAGCCGAGCTCAATGCTGACGCGATGGTGGTTGCCGCATATGGGCTAATTTTGCCCAAAGCGGTGTTGGACATGCCGCGTTCAGGTTGCCTGAACATTCATGCGTCGTTGTTGCCGCGCTGGCGTGGTGCCGCACCGATACAGCGCGCGATTCAGGCGGGTGATGTGGAAACGGGTATCACGATTATGCAAATGGATGTGGGCTTGGACACGGGTGCGATGCTGACGCGCCATGTCTGCGCGATTAACGATACTGATACCGCGAGCAGCTTGCACGACAAGTTAGCTGAGCTGGGCGCGCGCAGTATTGTTGCGGCGTTGCGCGATGTAGTGAACTTAACGCCCGTCGCACAAGATGAATTGTTGGCGAGCTATGCGGCGAAGCTACTTAAAAGTGAATCGCCGCTAGATTGGTCGCTAGATGCGCAAACATTGGCGCGCACGGTGCGCGCGTTTAATCCCTTTCCCTTGTGCAACTTCAGTTTTAACCAAGCCGTGATTAAAGTCTGGCAAGCCAGCGCGCAACACGGCACAGGCGTTGCGGGGACAGTTTTGTCGCTCGATAAACT
>CAWHOR010000072.1:0-67071 GCA_963830845.1 uncultured Bacteroidota bacterium
ACATCTGCAGCCAATACTTTTCCCCTTGCCTGTAATAAAGAAATGGTAACAGGTTTTAATGCTTCAATGCTCTTAGAAATAATATGTTTTGCTTCTGTTACGGTAATCATTGTTAAAAGGTTTCAGGTTGCTGCTGTATGGCATAAGGAAAACAAACCCGAAGTATTTGACTTTTCCTTACATGCTATACCTTTTACCTTTACAGCTTCTTATAATCTTCCATCGTATCAATATCAATGTCGCCTTTGGGAAAAAGAACAAATGCTGCCTCGTTCATATACTTTCGTACCAGACTTTTTGCTCCCACATCGCCTGTTAACTGCATCAATTCCGGAAAAAATCGCCTGGTAAATAAAACAGGCGTTCCAAAAGTGTCAGTTCCATATTTACTGGCAACAATGCTGTGCTGTTCTTTTCTGTTCGCATCGAGCAAATTAGTTAATAAGTCTGTTGATACGAATGGCTGATCGGCCACCATTAGTATTACAGATTCAACAATTCGGATTCAGTTCCAGCAACGTTTGCAGTCCACAGCGGATCGTTGAAGCCATTCCTTCTTTCCAATCAGGATTTACTATTATGTTTGTTGTTGTATTTTTTATTTCAGCTTTAATCAGATCTGCATTTGCACCTAAAACAACAACCACAGCATCAGCTACCCGTGCCACCTCAATGGAATGTTGCAATAGTGTCACACCCGAATAAGCCAATAATTGTTTGGGAGAACCTAAGCGAGACGATGCGCCAGCTGCGAGTATGACAACTCCTGTGCTATTTCTATTTGTTTGTTCATCTGCCATCGCTGCTTAATTTCTGTAAATCCAAATCATTGCGTGTATGAATACTGACTAAACGATTTTTCAAAAAACCACCTGTTCGTTCTGCAAACACTGCTTTTATTTCTGCCAATACCGATAATGCAATTTCTTCTGCTGCTTCTGCTCCTATATCAAGACCAATTGGTCCATAGATCATTTTCTTTTGCTCATCTGTTACAGTAACGCCTTCTTCTTTCAACTCATCAAACATACGTTCCAGGCGTTTCCTTGGCCCCAGTGTTCCAATATATCTGCAATTGAGCGGTAGTAATAATTTCATCATTGCAAGATCATACTTGTAGTTGTGCGTCATTAAGAGAAACACCGTCCATTCATCTGGTACAAGTTGCGGGATCACATCAGCAGGTTTTCCGGTAATCACTTGATGAACGTTCGGGAAGCGTTGAACATTTGCATGTGTGGCTCGCCCGTCTGCAACAGTTATCTGCCAGCCCAATATTTTTGTCATTTCTACCAGAGGAAAAGCATCGTTACCCGCACCAACAATGACCAGTGATACGGGCGGCTGCAACGATTCGACAAAACCGGTTAATTCATGTTCATCGTATTCTTTGATCACCGAGATTCCTGTATCGAGTACAGATACAGCGTTGGCATAAACATTTGCCTGCAAATCTGCATCTTCAATTTTACTGTAAGAAGTTTCTGCATCCAGAAAAAAACAAGTGCCCGGTTGAGGGCCATGAAAATCGTGTAATGAAAACAGGGTCACCAAAACGGTTTCTCTTCTGTATAACTGCGCCCGTTCCAGCAATGCGATTGGATTATTTTCATCTTGCGGATCAATGGGCTCAAATAAAATATGCACAATGCCATTGCAACCAAGCTGTACACCAAATTCAACATCGTCATCCTCAAGTGTATTATAAGTAACGAGTTTGTTTTGTTGCTGGTGAATTGCCAGCATTGCTTTCCGCAGTGCATCACCTTCCAGACAGCCGCCGCTGATAGCACCCGTCATTCTTCCATCTTCTTCTACCAACATTCGTGCACCGGATCTCCGGTACGACGAACCTTCCACATACACAACAGTTGCAAGAGCAGTTTTCTGTCCATTTTGTTGTGCCAGTTGAAAGGCGTTGATAATTTCATTGATCTCTTTCAGCATCCTTCACGATAATAGAATTACAATTCGAAACAACTACACTTTTAATATTTTGTATAATTTTTTGAAGGCGTCTTCAACCCAGCTTTGATCTCTGTTGGAAGTATTGCCGCAGCTTTATTTCCCCATGAGTTCCGAATAAAATTCAACACATCCGACGCTTGCTGATTCGTTAAATTAACGCCGGGCATTTCACTGTTATACTCCACACCGTTTACTTTCATTGGGCCACGTACACCCAATAAAACCACTTTGATCAACCTGTTTTTGTCTTTTAAATAATCCGACTTTGCTAAAGGAGGAAATACTTCTGCAATTCCCTCGCCTTCTACCATGTGGCAGGATGCACATTGTGTTGTATAAACTTTTTCTCCACGTGCAATGCTTGCCTTTAAATCGAAGGTTTGATCAAAGGAAACGAGCGTTATGGCCAATGTGGAAACGAGAAAAGTTACAAGTATCATTTTCATATGCTCTTTCTGTTTTATTGCGTTTGTTATTTTGGTAAGCCTACCGGCTACCGGTTTGTTGTTGTTTATGAATTCTTTTGAAGTTGAGTAGAAAAAGGCTGATCATAAAATCGTTTCCCTGTATTCTTATACAATGCGTTGGCCACCGCTGCAAATATCGGCGGAAAAGGTGGTTCACCTAATCCTGTTGGATTAATCTCATTCTGTACAAAATGCACATCGATCTTTTTTGGTGCTTCCCGATGACGGATCATTCTGTATCGTGTGAAATTATTTTTCTCTGGAACACCATCTTTAAAGGTTAGTTCGCCATACAATGCATTACCAATTCCATCCACCACGCAACCCTGTACCATATTAGTGGCAGCATCTGGATTGATGACAATGCCACAATCAACGGCACTGGTCACACGTTCAACAAATGGTTGTCCGTCTTTCTTTACAATATCCACCACATGTGCTGCATAGGAAGCATGACAGAAATAAGCAGCTACACCACGGCTGTATTTTTTATTCTCTGCATTACCCCATCCTGATTTTTCTTTCACTAACTTCAACACTTCTGCATATCTATCTGCATCATATTCATTGTTTTTGCCAACCGGATTTTCTTTCGCCCGTTTCAACAATTCCAATCTGAATTCAATTGGATCTTTCCCCATTGCTTCTGCCACTTCATCTAAGAACGATTGCTCGGCTGCTGCATTAAAATTAGAACGTGGTGCACGGAAAGCACCAATGGTAATATTGGAAGGTATTTCCCAGCCTTCAGCTAAATAGTTGTCAATTGCACCTGCAGGAAAACGATTTGCATGAATCGGGTTTTCAGGAATACCTCCACCCTTAACATGAAACGCAATTAGGTTTTTATTGGCATCGAACGCAGCACGATAAGTTGCGGTGTACATCGGGCGATAAATACCATAAGTCATATCATCCTCCCTGCTGTACACAAGCTTAATAGGCGCTTTTACTTTCCTTGAAATAAGTGCCGCTTCTGTGAAATAATGTCCATACGCTCTTGAACCAAAACCACCACCCATTCGGGTCATTTGAATTTCAATTTTATCAGCAGGCAGATTCAACACTTTTGACAATGTTGGTTCTATCCAGCCCGGTGCCTGGTGAGGACCTACGATCAATGCTTTCTCTTCTGTAACATGTGCAAAGCAATTCAGTGGCTCCATGCAATTGTGTGCTAAGAAAGGTGCGTTGTACGTACGTTCAATCACCTTTGCTGCATTTTTAAAAGCTGTTTCAGGATCACCATCTTTACGTAAGAGTTGCGCAGGCTTGCTGGCATACTCTTTCATTTTTGTAAGATGCGTGGCTGTACTTTCCAATGCACCGGGAACAAGCACCTCCCTGTTTCCATTTCTACCTGCCATAAAATCTTTTGTATCACCTTTCGGTTCCCAGCTTACCTTCAGTTTCTTGCGAGCATTCATTACTTCCCAGGTTGTTTTACCAACTACGACAAGCAAATCGTTGAAGGTACGTGTATCAAAACCTGCCTGTCCATATGCGTCATCATACAACTTCAACGTAAATACATCTTTGATGCCCGGCATTTTCAATGTCTCCGTTGCATCAAATGACTTTACTTTCATACCGAATGCAGGTGGATGCTCAATCATTGCAATGAGCGTGCCTTCCTGTGTATAGTCCAATCCAAACAGCGGTTTGCCGGTTACAATTTTCAAACCTTCCACATTCTTCTGTGAGTTTCGTATAACAGTAAAATTCTTTACATCTTTCAGCTTCACATCTTTTGGTATGGGAATGCCTGCAGCTTTTGATGCAAACTCACCATAGGTTCCTGACTTACCGGTTTTTTCATGATAGATCATTCCTGCTTTGGTTGTCAGTTCTTCCAGCGGCACGTTCCATGTTTGCGCTGCTGCTGATAGTAACATACTTCGTGCAGCCGCACCTGCATCTCGCAAAGGTTTCCAATACATACGGACAGAATTACTGCCACCAGTAAATTGCGGGCCGAGTTTAGTATTGTCATGTGGCCCCATCTCTACCACTACTTTTTTCCAATCCACATCAAGCTCCTCTGCAACGATCATAGGAAGTGATGTCATTACATTTTGTCCAAACTCAGGGTTAGGGTTAAATATTTTAATAATGTTATCAGACGTTATTTTAATATAGCCTGTTAACTCATGCCAATCTGCAGGGAGATCGGCCGGGTTTATTTTATTCTCAAGATTGAACTCTGCCAACCCACTGAAACTGATCATGAGACCTCCACCAGCAAGAAATGATGATTTTAAAAATGCTCTCCTGCTGTTATCGGTTTTAAAATTTCCCATTATTGATGAATTGAAATGTTTACAATTGAATGATTGTACAGTTTTAGTTTTGTTTCGCTGCTGTTTTAATGGCTTCTTTGATCCGCAGGTAAGTTCCGCACCTGCAAATATTCCCACTCATAGACGCTTCAATTTGTGCATCGGTTGGATTGGGATTGCTTTTCAATAATGCGGCCGCAGTCATGATCTGGCCGGTTTGGCAATAGCCGCATTGCGCCACATCCTGTTCGACCCAGGCTTTTTGTACAGGATGATCGCCGTTTTCACTTAACCCTTCAATTGTTGTGATCGATTTTTTTGAGACTGCTGAAACCGGCAACATACAGGAACGTACAGCCACATTATCGAGCATGATGGTACAAGCACCACATTGCGCCACACCACATCCATACTTAGTACCAACAAGATTTAAGTGTTCTCTCAACACCCAGAGAACAGGCGTTGCCGGATCTACATCGATGGAGACTGATTTACCGTTTACGTTTAAACTGATGACTGGCATAGCGGAATGTTTTATGTAAGTTGGTTATAGTTCATTTACTTTTTAAACGAACATCAGCATATTCAACAGGTGCTGAAATATGCTGATTATCTATACGCATCCAAAATTCTTTTACTTTTTTGGTTTGCTTGGTATACAGATTACGGTTTTGCTTACCATAATTACTGATTGGAAGTGAACAGTAAAGAAAAAGGACGAATTACGAATGACCAACTGATTTAGCCAAGCTGCTCTGCAAATGGCAACTTGCGTAATCGTTTTCCTGTTGCTGCAAAAATTGCATTGGCAAGCGCTGCTGCTACTGGTGGCAAAGCCGGTTCACCTAATCCTGTAGGCGCTTCATCAGATTCAACAAATTGTACATCAATTTCCGAAGGTGCATCTTTCATTCGTAAAAACTTATAGGTATTAAAATTTGTTTCTGCCACTGCACCATTTACAAATGTTACTTTCGGAAACATGGCATGGCTGATACCATCAACAATAGAACCCTGCACTTGGTTTTCTGCACCGCTTAAATTAATTACACGACCACAGTTTACTGCACAATATACTTTCTTCACCTTCGGTTGTCCATCTACCATTTGCACATCAACCACCTGCGCTACATAAGAGCCAAACGAAAACCAGGTGGAAAAACCTCTGAATACCCCGGGTGTTTTTGTACCCCACTTACTCATCTTCGCTACAAGTTCGATCACAGCTTTATATTTCTCCGGATCGTAATTGATTTTTCCAACAGTTTGCTCTTTGGCTTTTTTCAACAACTCCAAACGAAATGCAACAGGATCTTTTTTCAATGCCGTACATACTTCATCCATAAAACTTTCGGCAACATAGGCCAGTGTATTTGCACCGGGCGCTCTCCACCAACCTGTTGGTGTATTGCTTGTAAGTCCTTGTCCTTCGGCACGGTAGTTTGCAATTGCACCTGCAACATAACTGTCGCCACGCACACCACGACCAATACCCACACCCGATTGATGCCATGATAATAAGTTATCGGCTGAAAGTGCTGCACGGTAACGCCACATTTCTGCAGGACGATAAAAATCATTTTGCATATCATCTTCACGTGTCCATTGCACCTGCACAGGGCTTTGTGCTGCTGCCGAAATCAATGCAGCTTCCACACCATTATCGGTCATTAACTTTCGTCCAAAACCACCACCTTGACGGGGCGATGAAATGGTAATATTTTCTTCAGCTATTCCTAATTGTTTTGATACTTCGGTTCTTACTGCACCAGGTACTTGTGTTGGACCAAACAATTCTACTTTACCATCTTTCACATTCGCATAAAAATTAAGCGGCTCCATTTGTCCGTGCGACAATGTTGGTATTTCGTATGTTACATCCAGCACTTTAGCAGCATTTTGTTTTGCAGCATCTACATCTCCATCATTTCTTGAGGGTGCAGTTGGTGCAGGTTTATCAAGCAATGTTTTAAACGTTGCAAAATGTTCGGCACTGTTCTCCAGTTTTTCAGTTGCATTCCATTGAATCACCAATGCATCTCTTCCTTTTTTTGCAGCCCATGTTGATGTTGCAAGTACCGACCCCGCGACCGGACACACTGGATATCTCATCTTTGGTCCAGAATCCCGGCAGGAAGATCAGTTCCAAACACCGGGTCTCATCCAGCGTATTGGCCATCTCCGGCGTGATCAGCCCCTTCTCGATGGCCTTATTACGGATCACTTCCGGACGCATCCCCTTGCCATCATCGGTGATAGTGATGAGGATGTGGTCACCTTCCTGCCGCGCAGAAAGTTCAACGTAACTTTTCTCCGGCTTGCCTGCCGCGATACGTTCTTCGATCGTTTCCACACCATGATCCACCGCGTTGCGCACCAAGTGCACCAAAGGATCGTTCAGGTCTTCGATCATGGTCTTGTCCATCTCGGTCTCTTCGCCGGACAGCACCAACTCCACATCCTTGCTCAAAGACGCGCCATATTATGCGCCAAGCGCGGATATTTCTTGAACAGACGCCCGATAGGCTGCATGCGCATCTGCGCTCGGATATCCTGCAAGGTCGCAACGATGCAGACACCTTGCGCGAATTGGATCAATCGGTCACCCAGTTGGATATGCTGGTGGTCAATTTGCAGAATGCCGTGATGAAGACGCGCATGCAGCCTATCGGGCGTCTGTTCAAGAAATATCCGCGCTTGGCGCGTGATCTGGCGCGTTCTTTGAGCAAGGATGTGGAGTTGGTGCTGTCCGGCGAAGAGACCGAGATGGACAAGACCATGATCGAATACCTTAACGATCCTTTGGTGCACTTGGTGCGCAACGCGGTGGATCATGGTGTGGAAACGATCGAAGAACGTATCGCGGCAGGCAAGCCGGAGAAAAGTTGACGTTGAACTTTCTGCGCGGCAGGAAGGTGACCACACTCCTCATCACTATCACCGATGATGGCAAGGGGATGCGTCCGGAAGTGATCCGTAATAAGGCCATCGAGAAGGGGCTGATCACGCCGGAGATGGCCAATACGCTGGATGAGACCCGGTGTTTGGAACTGATCTTCCTGCCGGGATTCTACCAAAGATGAGATATCCAGTGTGTCCGGTCGCGGGTCGGTACTTGCAACATCAACATGGGCTGCAAAAAAAGGAAGAGATGCTTTGGTGATTCAATGGAATGCCAATGAAAAACTGGAGAATACTGCTGAGCATTTTGCAACGTTTAAAACCTTACTTGATAAATCTGCACCAACTCCTCCTCAACGAAACGATGGTGATGTGGATGCAGCAAAACAAGGTGCTGCTAACGTGTTGGATGTAACCTACGAAATACCAACATTGTCGCACGGACAAATGGAGCCGCTTAATTTTTATGCGAATGTGAAAGATGGGAAAGTGGAATTATTTGGCCCAACACAAGTACCCGGGGCAGTAAGAACTGAAGTGTCAAAACAATTAGAAATAGCTGAAGAAAATATAACCATTTCATCACCTCGACAAGGTGGTGGTTTCGGAAGAAAGTTAATGACCGATAATGGTGTGGAAGCTGCATTAATTTCTGCAGCAGCAAAAAGTCCTGTGCAGGTACAATGGACAAGGGAAGATGATATGCAAAATGATTTTTATCGTCCTGCAGAAATGTGGCGTTACCGTGCTGCGCTTTCAGCCGATAACTTATTATCATGGCATCAATCGGGTGTAGGGATTGGTCGGGGTGTGCGTGGCGACAGTTATGTTGCAGGTACAATTGCAAACTACCGTGCCGAAGGGCAAGGTTATACGAGCAATACACCAACAGGTTGGTGGAGGGCGCCCGGTGCAAATACATTGGCCTATGTTGCCGAAAGTTTTATGGATGAAGTATGCACGGCATTGAAAAAAGATCCGATCGCATTCCGTTTGGAGTTGTTGAAAAAAGCCAAAGAGCAAACCGTTGGAAAAATAAATTACGATCCGGAGAAATATAAAACTGTGATCGAGCTTGTTGCGAAGATGAGTAAGTGGGGTACAAAAACACCCGGCGTATTCAGAGGTTTTTCAACATGGTTCTCGTTTGGTTCTTATGTGGCGCAGGTAGTAGATGTGCAAATGGAGGATGGACAACCGAAGGTGAAGAAAGTATATTGTGCAGTAAACTGTGGCCGTGTCATTAACTTAAGTGGTGCAGAAAACCAGGTGCAGGGTTCAATTGTTGATGGTATCAGTCATGCCATGTTCCCAAAAGTAACCTTTGTAAATGGCGCTGTGGCCGAAACAAATTTCCATAAGTATAAGTTTTTACGCATGAAAGATGCGCCAACGGAAGTTGAGGTGCAATTTGTTGAAAGCGATGAAGCACCTACAGGTTTAGGTGAACCGGCTTTGCCACCAGTTGCAGCAGCATTGGCCAATGCAATTTTTGCAGCAACCGGAAAACGATTACGCAAGCTGCCATTTGCCGAACAGTTGGCGTAGATCGGCTTCGTTTCTATTCGTTAATTTGCACCTGTTGCTGATTCGATTGTTCAACGTAGAATCGAATCAGTAATTATGGTAGGTAAATCCGTAATCTGTATACCAATCAAACAGAAAAAGAAAGGAATTTTAAAGCGTGGAATGAATCAAGATAATGCAGCCTCTTTTATGATCAGGTTGAAATGTTTTGATTACACATTCAACAAGAAAAATTTCACTTACTAACTTCATAAAAGTACTCCACTATGCCAGTAATCAGTTTAAACGTAAACGGTAAATCAGTTTCAATTGATGTGGATCCGGCAACGCCTGTTCTCTGGGTGTTGAGAGAACACTTAAATCTTGTTGGTACTAAGTATGGATGTGGTGTGGCGCAATGTGGTGCTTGTACCATCATGCTCGATAATGTGGCTGTACGTTCCTGTATGTTGCCGGTTTCAGCAGTCTCAAAAAAATCGATCACAACAATTGAAGGATTATCTGAAAACGGTGATCATCCCGTACAGAAAGCCTGGATGGAAGAAGATGTGGCACAATGCGGCTATTGTCAAACAGGACAGATCATGAGTGCGGTTGCCTTGTTGAAAAGCAATCCCAATCCAACAGATGCACAAATTGAAGCGTCAATGAGTGGTAATATATGCAGGTGCGGAACTTATCTGCGAATAAAAGAAGCAATTAAAACGGCAGCGAAACAAAACTAAAACTGTACAATCATTCAATTGTAAACATTTCAATTCATCAATAATGGGAAATTTTAAAACCGATAACAGCAGGAGAGCATTTTTAAAATCATCATTTCTTGCTGGTGGAGGTCTCATGATCAGTTTCAGTGGGTTGGCAGAGTTCAATCTTGAGAATAAAATAAACCCGGCCGATCTCCCTGCAGATTGGCATGAGTTAACAGGCTATATTAAAATAACGTCTGATAACATTATTAAAATATTTAACCCTAACCCTGAGTTTGGACAAAATGTAATGACATCACTTCCTATGATCGTTGCAGAGGAGCTTGATGTGGATTGGAAAAAAGTAGTGGTAGAGATGGGGCCACATGACAATACTAAACTCGGCCCGCAATTTACTGGTGGCAGTAATTCTGTCCGTATGTATTGGAAACCTTTGCGAGATGCAGGTGCGGCTGCACGAAGTATGTTACTATCAGCAGCAGCGCAAACATGGAACGTGCCGCTGGAAGAACTGACAACCAAAGCAGGAATGATCTATCATGAAAAAACCGGTAAGTCAGGAACCTATGGTGAGTTTGCATCAAAAGCTGCAGGCATTCCCATACCAAAAGATGTGAAGCTGAAAGATGTAAAGAATTTTACTGTTATACGAAACTCACAGAAGAATGTGGAAGGTTTGAAAATTGTAACCGGAAAACCGCTGTTTGGATTGGACTATACACAGGAAGGCACGCTCATTGCAATGATTGAGCATCCACCTGCATTCGGTATGAAAGTAAAGTCATTTGATGCAACGGAGACATTGAAAATGCCGGGCATCAAAGATGTATTTACGTTGAAGTTGTATGATGACGCATATGGACAGGCAGGTTTTGATACACGTACCTTCAACGATTTGCTTGTCGTAGTTGGTAAAACAACATGGGAAGTAATGAATGCTCGCAAGAAACTGAAGGTAAGCTGGGAACCGAAAGGTGATACAAAAGATTTTATGGCAGGTAGAAATGGAAACAGGGAGGTGCTTGTCCGCGGGCATTGGAAAGTACAGCCACGCATCTTACAAAAATGAAAGAGTATGCCAGCAAGCCTGCGCAACTCTTACGTAAAGATGGTGATCCTGAAACAGCTTTTAAAAATGCAGCAAAGGTGATTGAACGTACGTACAACGCACCTTTCTTAGCACACAATTGCATGGAGCCACTGAATTGCTTTGCACATGTTACAGAAGAGAAAGCATTGATCGTAGGTCCTCACCAGGCACCGGGCTGGATAGAACCAACATTGTCAAAAGTGTTGAATCTGCCTGCTGATAAAATTGAAATTCAAATGACCCGAATGGGTGGTGGTTTTGGTTCAAGAGCGTATGGACATTATTTCACAGAAGCAGCTCTTATTTCAAGGAAAGTAAAAGCGCCTATTAAGCTTGTGTACAGCAGGGAGGATGATATGACTTATGGTATTTATCGCCCGATGTACACCGCAACTTATCGTGCTGCGTTCGATGCCAATAAAAACCTACTTGCGTTTCATGTTAAGGGTGGAGGTATTCCTGAAAACCCGATTCATGCAAATCGTTTTCCTGCAGGTGCAATTGACAACTATTTAGCTGAAGGCTGGGAAATACCTTCCAATATTACCATTGGTGCTTTCCGTGCACCACGTTCTAATTTTAATGCAGCAGCCGAGCAATCGTTCTTAGATGAAGTGGCAGAAGCAATGGGGAAAGATCCGATTGAGTTCAGATTGGAATTGTTGAAACGGGCGAAAGAAAATCCGGTTGGTAAAAACAATGAATATGATGCAGACCGCTATGCAGAAGTGTTGAAGTTGGTGAAAGAAAAATCGGGCTGGGGTAGTGCAGAGAACAAAAAATACAGTCGTGGTGTAGCTGCTTATTTTTGTCACAACTCATATGCTGCACATGTGGTGGATGTTGTAAAGAAAGATGGACAACCATTTGTTGAACGTGTGACCAGTGCCGTTGATTGTGGCATTGTCATCAATCCAGATGCTGCCACTAATATGGTACAGGGTTGCGTGGTGGATGGAATTGGTAATGCATTGTATGGCGAACAAACCTTTAAAGAAGGGGTTCCAGAGAAAAATAATTTCACACGATACAGAATGATCCGTCATCGGGAAGCACCAAAAAAGATCGATGTGCATTTTGTACAGAATGAGATTAATCCAACAGGATTAGGTGAACCACCTTTTCCGCCGATATTTGCAGCGGTGGCAAACGCATTGTATAAGAATACAGGGAAACGATTTTATGATCAGCCTTTTTCTACTCAACTTCAAAAGAATTCATAAACAACAACAAACCGGTAGCCGGTAGGCTTACCAAAATAACAAACGCAATAAAACAGAAAGAGCATATGAAAATGATACTTGTAACTTTTCTCGTTTCCACATTGGCCATAACGCTCGTTTCCTTTGATCAAACCTTCGATTTAAAGGCAAGCATTGCACGTGGAGAAAAAGTTTATACAACACAATGTGCATCCTGCCACATGGTAGAAGGCGAGGGAATTGCAGAAGTATTTCCTCCTTTAGCAAAGTCGGATTATTTAAAAGACAAAAACAGGTTGATCAAAGTGGTTTTATTGGGTGTACGTGGCCCAATGAAAGTAAACGGTGTGGAGTATAACAGTGAAATGCCCGGCGTTAATTTAACGAATCAGCAAGCGTCGGATGTGTTGAATTTTATTCGGAACTCATGGGGAAATAAAGCTGCGGCAATACTTCCAACAGAGATCAAAGCTGGGTTGAAGACGCCTTCAAAAAATTATACAAAATATTAAAAGTGTAGTTGTTTCGAATTGTAATTCTATTATCGTGAAGGATGCTGAAAGAGATCAATGAAATTATCAACGCCTTTCAACTGGCACAACAAAATGGACAGAAAACTGCTCTTGCAACTGTTGTGTATGTGGAAGGTTCGTCGTACCGGAGATCCGGTGCACGAATGTTGGTAGAAGAAGATGGAAGAATGACGGGTGCTATCAGCGGCGGCTGTCTGGAAGGTGATGCACTGCGGAAAGCAATGCTGGCAATTCACCAGCAACAAAACAAACTCGTTACTTATAATACACTTGAGGATGACGATGTTGAATTTGGTGTACAGCTTGGTTGCAATGGCATTGTGCATATTTTATTTGAGCCCATTGATCCGCAAGATGAAAATAATCCAATCGCATTGCTGGAACGGGCGCAGTTATACAGAAGAGAAACCGTTTTGGTGACCCTGTTTTCATTACACGATTTTCATGGCCCTCAACCGGGCACTTGTTTTTTTCTGGATGCAGAAACTTCTTACAGTAAAATTGAAGATGCAGATTTGCAGGCAAATGTTTATGCCAACGCTTTATCTGTACTCGATACAGGAATCTCGGTGATCAAAGAATACGATGAACATGAATTAACCGGTTTTGTCGAATCGTTGCAGCCGCCCGTATCACTGGTCATTGTTGGTGCGGGTAACGATGCTTTTCCTCTGGTAGAAATGACAAAAATATTGGGCTGGCAGATAACTGTTGCAGACGGGCGAGCCACACATGCAAATGTTCAACGCTTCCCGAAAGTTCATCAAGTGATTACCGGAAAACCTGCTGATGTGATCCCGCAACTTGTACCAGATGAATGGACGGTGTTTCTCTTAATGACGCACAACTACAAGTATGATCTTGCAATGATGAAATTATTACTACCGCTCAATTGCAGATATATTGGAACACTGGGGCCAAGGAAACGCCTGGAACGTATGTTTGATGAGTTGAAAGAAGAAGGCGTTACTGTAACAGATGAGCAAAAGAAAATGATCTATGGACCAATTGGTCTTGATATAGGAGCAGAAGCAGCAGAAGAAATTGCATTATCGGTATTGGCAGAAATAAAAGCAGTGTTTGCAGAACGAACAGGTGGTTTTTTGAAAGATCGTTCAGTCAGTATTCATACACGCAATGATTTGGATTTACAGAAATTAAGCAGCGATGGCAGATGAACAAACAAATAGAAATAGCACAGGAGTTGTCATACTCGCAGCTGGCGCATCGTCTCGCTTAGGTTCTCCCAAACAATTATTGGCTTATTCGGGTGCTACACTATTGCAACATTCCATTGAGGTGGCACGGGTAGCTGATGCTGTGGTTGTTGTTTTAGGTGCAAATGCAGATCTGATTAAAGCTGAAATAAAAAATACAACAACAAACATAATAGTAAATCCTGATTGGAAAGAAGGAATGGCTTCAACGATCCGCTGTGGACTGCAAACGTTGCTGGAACTGAATCCGAATGTTGAATCTGTAATACTAATGGTGGCCGATCAGCCATTCGTATCAACAGACTTATTAACTAATTTGCTCGATGCGAACAGAAAAGAACAGCACAGCATTGTTGCCAGTAAATATGGAACTACTTTTGGAACGCCTGTTTTATTTACCAGGCGATTTTTTCCGGAATTGATGCAGTTAACAGGCGATGTGGGAGCAAAAAGTCTGGTACGAAAGTATATGAACGAGGCAGCATTTGTTCTTTTTCCCAAAGGCGACATTGATATTGATACGATGGAAGATTATAAGAAGCTGTGAGGTAAAAGGTATAGCATGTAAGGAAAAGTCAAATACTTCGGGTTTGTTTTCCTTATGCCATACAGCAGCAACCTGAAACCTTTTAACAATGATTAACGTAACAGAAGCAAAACATATTATTTCTACGAGCATCGAAGCATTAAAACCTGTTACCATTTCTTTATTACAGGCAAGGGGAAAAGTATTGGCTGCAGATGTAGTTGCAACAGTGGATATTCCTGCATTTCGGCAATCGGCGATGGATGGCTATGCTTTTGCATTTGATGATCTGCAAAAAGAATTCGTCATCGAAGGGGAAATGGCTGCAGGAAGTTCTTCATCCATTGAGGTAACTGCAGGTAAAGCCATCCGAATTTTCACCGGAGCACCTGTGCCAACTGGAGCAGATACGGTGGTAATGCAGGAAAAGGTGAAAATAGAAAAGGGACTGTTGATTATTGAAGATGATAAACTGCTACGCAACGGCAACGTCCGTTCGATTGGTTCGGAAATAAAAGCAGGTACACTTGCTTTGTCCAAAGGAAGTGTAGTAACGGCAGCTGCCATTGGTTTTTTAGCAGGTATTGGCGTTACCGAAGTATCAGTGATTCCTGATCCGGCGATCAGCATTATACTTACCGGTAATGAATTGCAGGACCCCGGCAAACCATTGGCGTATGGACAAGTATATGAATCCAATTCATTTGGTTTAACGGCTGCTTTGGAGTCGCTGCATCTTACAGTTCATCAGGTTTATAAGTCAGAAGATGATCCGGATGTATTAACTGCAATCTTACAACAGGCATTAGATGACAGTGATCTGGTTTTATTAACCGGTGGCGTAAGCGTAGGTGATTATGATTTTGTATTACAGGCAGCAGAAAAATGTGGAGTCGCACAACAGTTTCATAAAGTAAAGCAACGACCAGGAAAACCTTTGTTCTTTGGAATCAAAAATAAAAAGGTAGTGTTTGGCTTGCCGGGTAATCCATCATCAGTGCTTACCTGTTTTTATGAATATATAACCGAAGCATTGGCTCTCCAAACAAAACGTCCATTGCAACTAAAGACCGTGCAAACAGTTCTGGCGAAAGATTGCATCAAACCACCGGGACTTACACATTTTCAAAAAGCATATTATAACGGTGAATCTGTGTTACCCTTAACTGCACAGGAATCGTACAAATTAAATTCGTTTGCAACAGCTAATTGTTTATTATTACTGGATGGAGAAAAAGAAACATATGAAGCAAATGATCCTGTAACCATTCATCTCTTGCCTGTTTAAGTACAATGGATTTTATTTATCTCTTTTACATGCTCTTATTCCTCGTTGCATTTTTATATGCATCAGTTGGGCATGGCGGTGCAAGTGGATATTTGGCATTGATGGCTATCTTCAGTATTGCACCCGATGTAATGAAACCGACAGCGTTATTGCTGAATTTATTTGTTTCGCTTACATCCTTTATTCAATTTTATCGTGGAGGAAATTTCAAATGGAATGTCTTTTGGCCATTTGTATTATTAGCAGCGCCTATGGCATACATAGGAGGAAGGATCGAAATTGACGCTTATGTTTATAAAAAAATTCTTGGTCTGCTTCTGTTGATTCCACTTGCAAGGTTTCTTTTCTTTAGTACTATTAAAGTAGATGAACCTAAGCAAGTAAATAGATGGATAGCTGTTGGAATTGGCGGCGGAATAGGGTTTCTGTCTGGGCTTATCGGAATAGGTGGAGGGATTATTCTTTCACCAGTACTTTTGATGTTGAAGTGGGCAAATATGAAACAAGCTGCGGCAGTTAGTGCTTTGTTTATTTTCGTGAACTCACTTACAGGTTTAAGGGGTCAGATGGAAAGAGGCATTCATTTCACAACGGATATGTATATGTATGTAGTGATCGCTTTTGTTGGCGGATTGTTGGGAGCGTATTTTGGCTCTGTCAGGTTAAAACAAAAAGCATTGAGTTTTATGTTGGCAGTAGTATTAGGGGTCGCTTCATTCAAATTATTGTTCACAACGGCTTAATAAAACAGGTATCGGAGTAAATTTGCATAAATGATCACCATTTTATTTTTTGGTAAGCTGGCAGAGATTGCAGGAAGTTCAACTGAAGTGCAGCAGGTATCTTCAACAGATGAATTGCTGGCTCAACTGTATATTCAATTTCCGTTGCTTATAAGCGAAAAATTTGTGATGGCAGTTGATAAAAAAATGATCAGCTCTAATACCATACTCAGCGATAATTCTACGGTAGCTTTGCTGCCACCATTCTCCGGCGGATAAACATGAACAACGACCGACTATATGAACGTTATCAACGCCAACTGATCCTGGAAGGATTTGGTGCTGAAGCACAACAAAAGTTATTGTCGGCATCTGTATTGGTTATTGGTGCAGGTGGATTGGGTTGTCCCGTATTGCAGTACTTAACAGCAGCAGGAGTTGGAGCAATTGGCCTTGTAGATGATGATGTGGTATCAATTTCAAACCTGCATCGGCAGGTGTTGTACAATATGCAGATGATTGGCAGATCAAAAGTTGAATGCGCTGTTGAAGTACTGCAACAACTGAATCCGCAAGTGAAGTTTACAGTTTACAATGAACGGCTCACAACTAAAAATGCTCAAAGTATTCTTTCCGCATTTGATGTAATAGTTGATGGCTCCGATAATTTTGCAACACGTTATTTAGTAAATGATGCATCTGTGCTCTTAAACAAGCCGTTGGTCTACGGTGCTATTTCTCAATATGAAGGACAGGTTGCTGTATTTAATGTTCACCAGAACAATGAACACTCAGCCAATTACCGTGACCTGTTTCCGCATCCACCTAAAGATGGTGAAGTATTGAATTGTGCTGAAGCAGGTGTGCTGGGTGTATTGCCTGGCATCATTGGCAGTATGATGGCAAATGAAACCATTAAACTCATTACAAGAACGGGTGTGTTGCTGGCAAATAAATTGTTTACCTATAACACACTTAACAACCAAACCTATGAATTTGAATTAAGCAAGCGTTTAGAAACAGCATCGCTTATTCCTGCAACAATCGAAGCATTGCAGCAAATGGATTATGAATGGTTGTGCAGCACTGCAACAGTAGTAAATGAAATTGATACAACTGCATTCAACGAACTGATTGCCGAAGGTAAAGTTGCCATTGTAGACGTTCGTGAAAAAGATGAAATGCCGGTTGTAACAGATTTCAGTCATCTGCAGATTCCGTTGAATAGCCTGCGACAACATACAGCCTGGTTAACAGAGGAAACAATTATTGTATTTTGTTTGTCGGGTAAACGAAGTGCAGCAGCTGCTAAACAGTTAGCTGAACTATTCGGCACTTCGAAAAAAATCTATAGTTTAAAAGGCGGTATTCAGCAATGGATGCAGTAACAAAAACAAACTGTCTAATGGAACGTAAACCCAAATATTCGGAAAAAATACTTGAGCAATTTTAGGAAGTATGCGAAAAGTATTTTTTCTGAATATACTATCTGATCAAAAAACAATAATAAATAGCCAGATGAAAAATATATTTACCCAAGGAGCAATTGCGCCGGCATTTATTGCAGACAGTATTGCCAAGCACAGCACTAAAACGAATATCGGCGGGCATAGTATTTTCTTAGGACAGGTGAGGGCTGATGCAATTGATGAAAAGAAGGTTACTGCCATTGAGTACACAACGTACGAAGAACTGGCATTGGAAAAAATGCATGTTATCCGTGAAGAAACGTTTGCAAAGTATGAACTCACCTGTATGCATGTGTACCACAGTTTGGGCGCAGTGGCGGCAGGCGAAATTTGTTTGTTTGTGTTTACTTCATCTGCTCATCGTCGTGCAGCAATTGATGCCTGCAACGAAGTAGTGGAACGCATCAAAACAGATCTGCCGGTTTGGGGAAAAGAATTATTTCCCGCAGGACCCAATGGGGAAGACGAAACACATCAATGGAAAGTAAATAAATAATAAACTGATTAAAGTATGCAGGGTTGCCAACCTTCAAACGGTTGGCAACCCTTTTCAGATAACTCATAAGAAAAGAACAAGCAATGGTCAACATTACACATAAGTCAACAACTTTACGCCAGGCAATTGCATCAGCAACCCTTACCGTTTCAAAACAGGAAACGATTGACGCCATTCAAAACAAAACGGTTCCGAAAGGTGATGTGTTTGAATTTTCCCGAGCTGCAGGTTTGCTGGCAGTAAAAAAAACAAGTGATGTAATCCCTGATTGTCATCCATTGCCTGTTGAGTTTGCTTCCATCAAACATACAATCAACGGGTTAAGCATTCTTATTTCAGTTGAAGTGCATACTATTTATAAAACAGGTGTTGAAGTGGAAGCGATGCATGGTGCAGCTATTACTGCATTAACCATGTATGATATGCTGAAGCCCTTGGACAAAGCTGTAGAGATTTCTTCCATCAAACTGGAAAGTAAGAAAGGTGGTAAAACCGATTTTAAAGATGAATTGAAAGAAGGTATCCGAACAGCAGTAATTGTATGTTCGGATACTGTTGCTGCCGGAACAAAAGAAGACAGCAGCGGCAAGGCCATTCTCCAAAAATTAGAACAACATCAACTCAAAACATCGGTGTATGAAATTATTCCTGATGAGTTTGATATCATTCAGGCAAAAGCAAAGCAATACAGCAGCGAAGGATTTAATCTTATTCTTTTTACAGGTGGCACAGGTCTTTCACCAAGAGATATTACACCGGAAGCGATTCGTCCTTTACTCGACAGAGAAATTCCCGGTATGATGGAAGCTGCCCGCAGTTATGGGCAACAACGTACCCCGTACGCCATGTTATCAAGAGGGGTAGCGGGCTTCATCAACAATTCACTTGTTATTACCTTACCCGGTTCAACAAAAGGTGCAGAAGAAACAATGGACGCACTGTTTCCCTACGTATTACACGTATTTCGTGTGGCCAAAGGAATGCGGCATGATGAAAAGTAAATATGCGCTATAGAATTTTCTGAAACGAATTAAAAACAAAAAAGCGACTCAATTGAATCGCTTTTTTGTTTTCGTGCCCAAGACTGGATTCGAACCAGCACATCCTTGCGAACGCTGCGACCTGAACACAGTGCGTCTACCAATTTCGCCACTTGGGCAGCGGGGTGCAAATATAGCTGAATTTTGATTATTGCCAACAATGCCAAGCTTCGATTTATTTCGTCTTTCTCCCTTTTCAACCCGATCAACAGAATACCTGCTATCACCAATAAAGTGCCCACGATCTGCGCCACCGTGATCTTTTCGCCCAAAATAAAATGCGCCTGCAGAATGGTTGACACCGGGCCAATACTGGAGATGATCGCCACATTATTACTACCGATCCGTTTGGTGCCGCCAGCAATCAGGTAGGAGGGCAACACCGTAGCAACAATGCCCAACAGTAATCCATAGATCCAATGTTCCTTCGCCACCGTTACGATAGAGGCAACATCATGCAAAAAAAGAAAATGAACAAAGATGCCTGCAGTTGCAGCCAGCATAGCATACGATGTAAACGCCGTCGCACCTGTAAGCGCAATCAACCGTCCACTGCCAACAATATAAATGGCATACGTAATGGAACAGAGAAACACCAGCAACCCACCCCAGAAAAAGCCTGGCTGTAAATGATACAAATTAAACTCCCCTGCATAAGCCAACCCAATGCCGCAGTAGGTGAGGAGTAATGCCAGTTTTTGAACCTTTTGTATTTGCTGACGAAACAAAACAGCATTGATCAGCACTACAAAGCTGGGATATAGAAATAAGATCAAACGTTCCAACCCGGCTGAGATATAACGCAATCCTTCAAAATCAAGATAGCTGCTCACATAATAACCAAGTAATCCAATTAACACAAGCTGTATCCATTTCTTTAAACTCAAACTTGTTTTGCTGGTTTGCCTTGAAACAAATAATACTGCGATATAAAATGGCAATGCAAACAACATGCGTAGTGTCAACAACGATAGTGCATCAATACTGATAGCAGCAAATGCTTTCTTTACAATAATTGCCTTGGTTGAAAACAACACCGAGCCAATTAGCGTAAATGCAAAACCAATAAACGCAAGTGAATATTTCTTTGGCATAAACATGAATAAAAAAGTCCTGCTGGTAACAACAGGACTTCAAACTACTTTTAGTAAAACCAGACCTGTATTAAACGCTTACATTGAAATCACGCAGCGCATCATTTAAACTTGTTTTCAGATCAGTACTTGGTTTACGTTGACCAATGATCAATGCACAACCCACGCCAAATTCACCCGCCGGGAATTTCTTATTATATGTTCCCGGAATTACCACGCTGCGTGCAGGAACACGGCCTTTCATTTCTACCGGCTCTGCACCACTTACATCAATAATTTTGGTTGATTGCGTTAACACCACATTTGCACCCAGCACAGCCTCTTTTTCTACACGCACACCTTCCACCACAATACAACGGCTGCCCACAAATACACCATCTTCAATAATAACCGGGCTTGCCTGCAAGGGTTCCAGCACACCACCAATACCAACACCGCCACTCAGGTGAACACCTTTGCCAATCTGTGCACAGCTGCCAACGGTTGCCCAGGTATCAACCATGGTACCTTCGTCAACATACGCACCAATGTTTACGTAGCTCGGCATCAACACCACATTCTTTGCGAGGTAAGCGCCATAACGTGCAACCGCATGAGGCACAGCACGCACACCAAGATCTTTATAATTTTTCTTCAACAGCATTTTATCGTAAAACTCAAACGGCTCCACATCCCATGTCTGCATTTGCTGAATACCAAAATACAACAGGATCGCCTGTTTCACCCATTCGTTTACCTGCCAGCCATCGGTCATTGGTTCAGCCGTACGCAAACGGCCTTTATCTACTTCTTCAATTACAGCACGCACCGCATCGCTGTATGTATCATCTTTTAAAAGCTCACGGTTGCTCCATGCTTCGAGGATCAAATCTTTCATCGTTGTTCAATTTTGCTGCGAAAATAATTCTTAATAGAATACCAGCTGCAGTTTTTCATAGCATCGCCTGTTGCCACGCAAGCTCTTGTACGTTCTGTAATCCTGTTGAACAACCCACCCCTGCACGCATGTCTATGTGCAACAGCAGGAAACCCCTCCGAGGAGGGGATAAAAAGTTTCCCATTCATCGTAAAGATTAAAATTGAACGAAACCACTCACAATTCACCACTCTCGCTTGCCTTTTGCTTATTATCAATTGCCTATTCACCATTCACCATTATCCATTAACAAATTATTCCCCACCTTTGCCTACATGAACATTGGCTTCGATGCAAAAAGAGCTTTTCACAATCAAACCGGACTCGGTCACTACAGCCGTACCTTGATCCATTCGCTGGCTGCAAATTTTCCACAGCATCAATATGTATTGTTTAATCCCAAGCCATCATCGGTATTTCAGTTTCACGAACCGAATGTGCAGGAAGTGCTTCCCCAATCGTTTTTGTCAAAGAAATTATCAGCTGCCTGGCGAAGCAATTGGGTGAAAAAAGATTTGAAGCGATTCAACATTGATCTGTATCATGGATTGAGTCATGAAATACCTGTAAACATTCAAAACACAGGCATCAAATCAATTGTTACAATACACGACCTTATCTACGAGCGTTATCCGGAGCAATTCAAATTGATTGACCGGAAGATCTACAGTAAAAAATTCCGGTATGCCTGTGAGCATGCCGATAAGATCATCGCCATCAGTCATCAAACCAAACAAGACATTATTCAGTTTTACAATACTCCCGCAGAAAAAATTGAAGTGTGTTATCAGAGTTGCAATCCGGCGTTTGGTGAACGCATTGCAGACGATGTAAAACAACGAGTAAAAGAACATTATAAATTACCCGATCAATATTTTCTGTACGTCGGTTCTATTATTGAACGAAAGAACCTGTTGAACCTCTGCACAGCAATGAATCTGCTACGGGATGAAATCAATATTCCGTTGGTAGTAATTGGCAATGGCAGCGAATACAAACAAAAAGTAAAAGACTACGTTTATTTAAATCAGTTAGACGATCGCATCATTTTTCTGTCCGATCAACCAACTGCAAAATTTTCACCCACGTTTCAATCAGCAGAAGATTTCCCGGCCATTTACCAGCAGGCAATTGGCATGATTTATCCATCGGTTTTTGAAGGATTTGGTATTCCGGTATTGGAAGCATTGTGGAGTCGTATTCCTGTTATTACGTCTAACGTTTCCTGCTTGCCCGAAGCAGGAGGAGAAGGCGCATTTTATGTTGATCCAACAAAACCCGAAGAAATTGCACAGCAAATGAAACGCATTCTCAACGATCAATCATTTGTGCAGCAACAAATTGAAAAAGGCTGGCAACATGCGCAGCGTTTCAGCAATGCCAACACTGCTACAAAAGTGATGGGAGTGTATGAGCAAGTTGTCTGAACCATGATTTGGGGAGATTAGTTAGATTTTTTAGAAATTCGGCCATCCTAAATCATAAATCAGACATCAAAAATCCTACATCATCGTAGCTTCCGTATTTTTGCCGCCGTATGATGATTGACTGTACCACAAAAGAATTAGAATTACTGAAGATCGTTGGTGATTGTGCACAGCGTTTGAACCTGCCCTGTTACCTCGTTGGTGGTTTTGTGCGTGATAAACTGTTGCAACGTGCCTGCAAGGATCTGGATTTTGTTTGCGTAGGCGATGGCATTGCGTTAGCGAATGAAGTTGCGAAGCAGTTTAATCCGTTGCCGCAGGTTTCCATTTTCAAAACATTTGGTACAGCGAGCATAAAACATGGCGATTTTGAAATAGAATTCGTTGGTGCACGTAAAGAAAGCTATGCATCGCATTCCCGTAAGCCCGAAGTAGAACCCGGCACATTGGAAGATGATCAGAAACGAAGGGACTTTACCATCAATGCACTTGCCATTAGTTTAAATAAAGATGATTTTGGTGCGTTGGTTGATCCGTTCAACGGAGTGGAAGATTTGAAATTAAAGATCATCCGCACACCATTGGAACCGGGCACTACGTTCAGTGATGATCCGTTGCGAATGATGCGGGCTATTCGTTTTGCATCGCAACTTGAATTTACAATCTTGCCAGAAACGTGGCTGGGTATCATAGAAAATGCGCATCGCATTCATATCATCTCAAAAGAACGAATTGCAGACGAACTAAATAAAATTGTGTTAAGCAAAAAGCCATCTGTCGGCTTTGATCTGTTATACAAAAGTGGACTGCTGAAATTATTCTTTCCGCAGATGGTTGATTTGGCCGGTGCCGAATACATTGATGGGAAGGGGCACAAAGATAATTTCTATCACACCTTGCAGGTGTTGGATAATATTTCGGAGAATACAACTGATCTTTGGTTGCGTTGGGCTGCCATTCTTCACGATATTGCCAAACCGGCCACCAAACGTTTTGAACAAGGTCATGGCTGGACATTTCACGGACATGAAGTGGTGGGCGGCCGAATGGTTCCAAAGATCTTTTCACAATTGAAACTTCCTGCAAATGAAAAGATGAAATTTGTTCGAAAGATGGTAGAATTGCATCTGCGTCCCATCAGCTTAACCAAGGAAAACATAACGGACAGTGCTATCCGCCGTTTGCTGTTTGATGCAGGAGAGGATTTTGATTCATTGATGACGTTGTGCAATGCTGACATCACTTCAAAGAATCAACAAAAAGTACAACGGTATCTGCAAAATTTCGAACTGGTACGGCAACGTTGCAAAGAAGTGGAGGAAAAAGATCATATCCGTACATGGCAACCGCCTATTACCGGCGAACTGATCATGAAAACCTTCAATGTGCCGCCATCACGTATTGTAGGCGACTTGAAAACTGCAATAAAAGATGCCATTCTCGATGGCGATATTGAAAACAATTATGATGCCGCTTATGCCTTTATGCTGCAAAAGGCAAAGGAAGTTAATCTTGTTCCTGTGAATGAATAATTTTACATTTGTAGAAGAATCTTTGATACGGAAGCAACTGTATTCCATTTTAAAGTTTTCAGATTTCTTCATTTTCAAATTGCTTTATGGCTATTTTACGTTTCAGGATTTATTGGGAAGATGATGATGCGGTTTATCGTGATGTTGTCATTAGGCATACACAAAATTTCAAGGATTTGCACGAAGCGATTCTTAAGGCTTACGAATTTGACAATAAACATAAGGCTACCTTCTTTCGCAGCAACGATCTCTGGCAACAGGGCCGTGAAATTTCATTGGAGAAATATGACAAAGTTTACAAGGCTAAACCATTGTTGATGGAAGAAACCGCAGTAGGTACTGAAATTCGTGAACCAAACCAGAAATTTGTATACGTCTATGATTTCAATAAGAACTGGACGTTTATGGTTGAATTGATCAATGTAAGCAAAGAAGAAAATCCAAAAACAACATACCCATCTGTTATCCGTACAGAAGGTATTGCACCAAGTCAATACGGAACCAAAGGATTGGTAGGTGATAAGCTTGCTGAAATGGAAGAAAAGTACGACCTCACGGCTGGTGCAGAAGGTTTTGGTGAAGAAGGTGAAGCCGATGCTGATAGTGTGAACGATGAGGAAGAAGAAGCAACACAATCAGACGAAGAGGAAACAGCATTTTAATTCCCGTCTGACGCCCTCGTCTGACGGATTTGTTGTTTTCTATTTTTATAGCTAGTTTACTTTTAAAATATATCAAACGATCTTCGAGATGTTTGATACGGTTGAGTTCTTTACAAACTCATCTTGAACATGAACAAATCAGTTATTCTTATTGCAGGGCCAACAGCTGTTGGTAAAACCGCAGTTGCCATTCAACTGGCAAAGTATCTCAACACAGAAATTATCTCAGCTGATTCAAGGCAATGTTTTAAAGAGATCACCATAGGTGTTGCCAAACCTTCAGCAACAGAATTGAAGGAAGTAAAACATCATTTCATCAACTCCCATTCCATTCACGAAACGGTTACAGCAGCTTCCTATGAGAAATATGCATTGGAAAAAGCGGGAAAACTATTTCAACAGCACGATGTGGTTATCATGGTTGGCGGAACGGGTTTGTACATCAAAGCATTTTGCGAAGGCATGGATGAAATACCGGCTGTTGATGAATTGGTTCGTCAGCAACTGAAAGAAAACTATCAACAACATGGACTTGAATGGCTGCAACAGCAATTGCGCCAGCAGGATCCACTCTTTGCCGAAAAAGGGGAGATGCAAAATCCACAGCGAATGCTCCGTGCATTGGAAGTGCTGCGATCAACAGGCTCATCCATTTTACAGTTTCGGAAAGGAGAGAAGCAGCAACGGAATTTCAACATTATAAAGATTGGTCTTGATCTGCCAAGAGAAGAATTGTATCAACGCATTAATCACCGTGTTGATGTAATGATGGACGAAGGCTTGTTACAGGAAGGGAAAGATGTATATCCGCTTCGCCATCTCAACGCATTGCAAACAGTAGGCTATCGTGAGTTATTTGATTTTTTTGACGGCAACATAAGTCTTGAAAAAGCAATCGACAAGATCAAACAAAATTCACGGCATTATGCCAAACGCCAGCTCACCTGGTTCAAACGTGATAACGGGATCAAGTGGTTTCATCCGGCAGAAGGGTTACAAATTCAAAAGTATATTACACAGCAATTGCAGGGTAACGTGTAAAATTAATGGTGAATGGCAACAACAACGGCATAAAACTTGATTAGCTAAGTCGTATTCTGTGAATGATACAGCTCTCTATTCTGCCAATTATTTGTACACGGGCATTTGTGTATCACTTACCGGGCTATATCTTTATCTGAAATAAAAGATTCATGCATTCCTAAACCCGTTCTATGCAAATAGCGAACTTAAAGAAACCGAAGACCTCGTTACTTGTCATTTTTTCTGTCATGTTTCTTTTGTTTTTTTCTACAGGTATAAACGCACAATTCAGCAACCATAATCAAACAGTAAGGGAGCTGAATTATTATCTGATTTATCTGGATCATTTGTTAGCCTGTAATCAGCAAACCACACAAATGATCGAAGAAATGGCTCATATCTATCAAAAAAATACTCCTTTTGTACAAGGACAATTGCCCAAAAGCTGGGCATCGTATCAAAAGCTGGATGTGGAATTGTATCGTCGTCGGCAGAATACAATAAACGACGAACTGTTACATAACTATGGTGCGGATGCTCTCAAAAAATATATTCGAAAAGCAACCGTACTTCCCGATTCGGTTAAAGACATATTTACGATCTGGATAAAAAAAGCAGATACAGTTGCTGCTGCTCAAAACAAAATTGCCAACGAATTGCTGAATTTAATTGTGCAATACAATTTATTACCTGCTTATGAAAAAAAGAATGTAGATCGTATCCACGAAAAGATCAACATCTATCACAGTTATTTGCAGGAATTGCATGTTATAAGAGAGCAGATTACATCTACAGCTCTTTTTGCGTATGAAAAGGTTCGCCTGCAAGAGAAGTATCCTTTTTCAGTTTATGAAAATGCACTTGGTTATCTGTTGAAAATCACTATTCATCTGAATCAATATTTTATTGCCCGGCAGGAAGGGAATGATGAGTCAGGCATTTCGGTACTTCGGAAAGCAAATGAACACATTGAAGGATACCTGCAAAATGAGTATACCTATCGAAAGAATAATGATGCACTGTCAGGTTACCATGTATTCCCGTTAAATGAAGATGCCCATATTCAAATCTCTCAATCATTGAAGGAGATGGCTTTCCAGATAAACCGTTATCTTAATAATTATCAGGAAAAAATAGATTCTGCCTTTTTCTCCCAACAGAATGTGGCTATTCTTAATTTACTTAATGCCGTCAGCTTCAGTCACGATGAAAATGTTGATGTGCGAAAAGCTGGCGATATACCGCAACGTTATCATGAAACGTTGAAAAACATCCTTCGGTATGATTTTTTAAAGTATCGTTATGACACCTATCGCAATTCACTTTCAAATAAAAACAAAGCTCCAATGTCCCTTACCTGGAGCAGGTATGTTTATACATTTAACTATGTATTGCCTCCGGTTGACAGTAGCATGGCAGAAAGTCTGGTTGAGGAAATAGAAAAAAGCAATTCTGCCCCAATTGAAACAAAAAAAGCTTCCAGCATACAGATAATAGAAGTGAATTCAGATAGTATGCATCTTTTTTTCTACGACAATGGGGAAGTTGATAACGATACCATCACTATTTCACTAAATGGTGTTGTCGTTGCTTCCAATGTAAGGCTCGATGTTACGCCATTTGAACTCAAGATTGGATTGAAGCCTGGTGAAACATCAATCGATCTATCGATTTCCGCCGTTAGTCTTGGAGTAATCCCTCCCAATACAGCTTTTCTCAAAGTGGTGTCGGGTGATATTGTTCATCGGCTATACCTCTTTTCAACCAAGAAAATTGATGCTGTTGTACGGATTGTTAATCAAAAAGAATAGAAGAAGATAGTGAAAACAGAAGAACTCATCTGTAATTTCAAAAGAAACATTTAGTTCAAACACATGCAATAAAAAAGCCGCTATCAATGTGATACCGGCTGCTATTTAAATTTTGTGTCTGTTAGAATTTGAACCCGATGGTTGCTATGATCTGGCCGTTCGTGATTTTATTTTTTGCATACGGAGTAGGGATGTTTGGATTTTCCAATGTGTATGGAATATGGAATCCATTGCTCATGCCATGCAGGTAAGATAGATCCGCAAAAAAACCTTTGTCACGGTAGCCGATACCAACACTTGGCGTCAATCTCCAGGCTTTTAATACTTCTCCAGCTTCATCTGTAACATACTCTTTATTGTACGGGCTGCTCATAAAATTCAACCCTGCCCGTACCATAAACGTTTCAAACTTCAATTCGCCACCAACTCTTGCATTCACAGCCATTTTATATACCTCATCAATTGATTGATTCAAGGAATTAAAATAAGTATCATCAGCACCGGTCCCGGCATTGCTGCGGTAATTCATTGCTTTGTAATTGATCAGCTCAACATCACCTGAAATAAATGCTTTTTGCTTGGTTACATCACTTATTTCACGAAACACATACGAAAGTCCAAGGCCTGCACGCCATGGAGTTGTTAAGCGGTAAGTATATCTGTTTTCATCTCCATCAATTCCTGCTACTTCGTTTACATCGCCCGTATTATATTTATAAGTTGTAGGGCGACTGGGATCATTATTCACTTTTCGTGAATAGTTTTCAATATTGCTGGTAATGGATGCACTTGTATAATCGGTAAGTGTGAGAAGTGAAGGCGAGTGAAACGTTAAGCCGATTCGGAAATATTCTACCGGTTTAAAGATAACACCCAACTTTGCATTAAAACCACCACCACGTGTCGACATGTTTTCTGTGAAGGTGAAACTCTCGAAATCATTGTCTGTATTGCCCGTACCATCTTCTTCCATGATGGTTGTTTTACGGTCGAACTGTACAATAGGAATACCAATGGTAACACCATACAATACTTTTTCGTTCAGGTTCCATGCCAATGCAGCGGCAGCCTCTGTTAATCCGCCTTTTGTTTCATAGGCAAATGACTGGTCCAGATTTTTACTGATGTCAGCATTGGTAAAAATGGTATTGTTATTCTGATCGATATCGATGAGGTACGATTCGTAGGCCTGACTTGCACCTAATGGAAAACGGCTACGAATATTATCAAAATCAGTATAGCCACTTCGAACGATTTCCTCGAGCCATTTTTCGGTATACGAACTGTTGAGATTACGGCCGCCGTAAGCAAATTGAGAATTGAAATTTGCTGATTGATTTACCGCCAATGAAAAAGTAGTATTCCGTACATTACTGCTTCGGAAACGGTTGCCAAAACTAAAAATCACACCACTTGTACCACTATTCAATTTTCCTTTGGTTCCTTTTGTGCTGATATCGTTATAATCTGTTTTAAGTGTGTTGAAATTGAAGCCTGGTGTAAAAACAAATTCATTCGTTTTGTATTGCCCCAAACCTGCCGGGTTGATAAACGTTGAACTGATATCGCCGCCAAGCGAAATATTGGTTCCCCCAATTGCCTGAATACGGGCCGAACCTGAAATAGAAGGGTAGGAATAGCGTAGTGCATCAAATATATCCTGTGCATAGCTTGCTTGCAGGAGGCACATACTAATTCCAGTTATGAAAATACGTTTCATATTACAATGTTATTACCTGAGAAATAAGTGCATTACTTAGTTACGACGGCCACCAGAAGAACCTCCTGATTTAGTGTTGCCACTTGATGAAGAGCTGCTGCTTGACGAAGAACCGCTACTCATGGTACGACTGCTGCCGGATGAGTTGCTGTTGTTGTTACCAAACGTACGGCTGCTCGATCCTCTGTCGCCAGAACTGAAGGTATTATTGTTACTTCCACCAAAGAAACCGGTACGACGGGTAGTATTAGTGTTATTATTGAAGTAACGACTTCCATTTCCAGTTGCAGTTTTACCGTAGTTAAAGTTTGTTCCTGCATTGCTGAATCGCTGAATAGGAGCCGAATAACGGATACCTGTGCTGTATTTGGGAGCTGCCGGACCTGATATAACAATTAAGTTATTGCTTCCCGGAATGCAAATAAATGGTGAGTTCCAGGCATTGTTAAATCCAAGACCATGCGTATTCCAGCCACTGTTCCAGGCCCAGGAATTGTAAGGATTATTCCAGGTGTTCCAACCCCATGTGTTGTAAGGATTGTTCCATGTATTCCATCCCCAGCTATTGTAGCGTGGAGTATTCCAATACACATCATCTTCAAAACGGAAACGTGGATCACGTATTTGCTGACGCAAACGGCGATCTTCCAGATTGCGGTCGTTGTTATAAGAAACACGATCATCCCGGTCACGGTCTACTTCCACATATGCATCTCTTGTGCGTTCGGGAGAGTAATAAACATCATCGGGAGTTTGTCCGGTGCGGTAGGTTGCGCAGGAACTTAGTCCTGTCATGATCAAACCAACGAGTAAAAATCTGGTTGCCATATGTTTTGAATTTGAGGTTTGTACTGTGAAGTTACTACTTTTGCAACTCCATAAATAGTGCTTTCTATATTTTAACAAATGACAAACCAAAGGGCATTTTCCGTTGCTTTTGGGTTGTTAATATAACTCTAAACGTCTCATAAAGGAATTGAACAATGGCAGCGGCAATTACAACACGTGAAAAGGATTATTCGCAATGGTACAACGATCTCATTTTAAAAGGCGGGTTGGCTGATTATTCAGCCGTTCGGGGTTGTATGGTCATCAAACCATATGGCTTTGCATTATGGGAAAATATGCGTGATCAGTTAGATAAAATGTTCAAAGAAACCGGGCATGTAAACGCTTATTTCCCACTCTTCATCCCCAAAAGTTTTTTAAGCAAAGAAGCAGCACATGTGGAAGGTTTTGCAAAAGAGTGTGCGGTGGTTACGCATTACCGTTTGAAGAACGATCCGAATGGTAGTGGCATCATCGTTGATCCTGATGCAAAACTGGAAGAAGAGTTGATTGTTCGTCCCACATCTGAAACCATTATCTGGAATACTTATAAGGACTGGATCCAATCGTACCGTGATCTTCCGTTACTGATCAACCAATGGGCCAATGTGGTGCGTTGGGAAATGCGTACACGTTTGTTTTTGCGTACGGCTGAGTTTTTATGGCAGGAAGGGCATACGGCACATGCCACAGCGCAAGAAGCAGTTGAAGAAACAAGAAAGATGTTAGATGTGTATGCGGAATTTGCCGAAGAATGGATGGCTGTTCCGGTAATTAAAGGAGTAAAAACAGTTAATGAGCGTTTTGCTGGGGCAGAAGATACCTATTGCATTGAAGCATTGATGCAGGATGGCAAGGCACTGCAGGCAGGCACTTCGCATTTTTTAGGACAGAATTTTGCCAAAGCTTTTGACGTAAAATTTAGCGATAAGGAAAACAAACTGGAATATGTATGGGCTACCAGCTGGGGGGTGAGCACCCGCCTGATTGGTGGATTGGTAATGGCGCATAGTGATGATCAGGGATTGATTCTGCCTCCAAAAATTGCACCTTTGCAAGTGGTGATTGTTCCGATTTACAAAGGCGAAGAACAGTTAAAAGCTATTTCTGATAAAGTTCAGATCCTGATAGCGGAATTGAAAGCATTGGGCGTACGGGTGAAATATGATGATACCGATAATGCAAGACCCGGCTGGAAATTTGCCGAGCATGAGTTGAAAGGAGTACCCGTTCGAATAGCCATTGGTGGTCGTGATTTGGAAAACAACACGGCGGAAGTCGCCCGCAGAGATGAAAAAACAAAAGCAACCGTGAGTATGGATGGACTGGCGCAGCACCTCCGTCAACTGCTTGATGAAATTCAGCAGAATATGTTCAATAAAGCAAAAGCGTATCGTGACAGTCATATCACCAAAGTAGATACCTGGGATGCATTTGTTGAAACCCTGAATACGAAAGGTGGATTTGTAGCGGCACATTGGGATGGTACAGCCGAAACAGAAGAGGAGATCAAAACAAAAACAAAAGCAACCATCCGTTGCATTCCGTTGAATAATGAGCAGGAGGACGGAACTTGTATTCTAACAGGAAAGCCTTCGAAGGAAAGGGTACTGTTTGCATTGGCTTATTAAGATTCGAGGAAGTCAAAATTTATTTCATGTCAAATTTAAACATCAATTGATAGCCGCAATTACAAACCATTTATTGGGTATTGGCGGAATGTTTTTTGTACTACTGCTTCTTAAAAATAAGAGCAGGGAACAGCCTAATATGAAAATTTATGGCTTGACAATGAAAACCATTTTCACCATAATCTACTTCGGAATTGCGTTGGGTACACTTTTAATTATCGCCACGTTAGCAGGTTGGACAAAGTAGTTCAACAGCGATAGATCTGGCCCTGCTTTTTTCTTTTGAAAATATTCGTCCTGCATTGTATGTTTGGAGAATGCAAGTATTTCTTTTATCCAGCTTTTATGCCGAAGCCGTAGTATGGTTGGAGAAGAATTTGTTGGCATGCCCGAGTAAAAAATTATTTCATCTTGAATGTCCGGGCTGTGGGTTGCAGCGGAGTTATATTGCGTTGATGAAAGGAGATTTACTAAGCAGTTTTCAGTTGTACCCTGCTGCTATTCCCATCTTATTACTATTTTGTTATCTTTTACTGCATTTATACTTTCGGTTTTCAAACGGTGCGAAGGTGCTGTCTGGCCTCTATATTTTTTGTGCAATAATTATTCTCGTACATTATATTTACAAAATTGTAACTCACCAAAACTTAACTTAATGGAACAAAATCAGCAGGATTATTTATCGAACAACCCACAACAGGTACAACCACCATTACCAAATGCAACAGCTGTATTGGTATTGGGTATTTTATCAATTGTTATTTGCTTTATTACAGGCATTATTGCATTGGTGATGGCAAATAAAGACATGGCTTTGTATAACGCAAACCCGGGCATGTACAGCCCTGCTTCATTAAGTAATATCAAAACAGGCCGTATCTGTGCAATTATTGGAATTGTGTTGCAACTGCTTGGTATTATTGCGTACATTGTTTTCATTGTATTTATTGTTGCATCAGTAGGTGCCGCAGGTGGCTTTAATTAATTTATCAAATACATTATAAACCAACTAACATGGATCAACTTCAAGCACAACGTCCTTTACCAAACGCAACCGCAGTATTGGTACTGGGCATTTTATCAATCGTTACTTGCTTTTGTTACGGTATTCTTGGATTAATTCTTGGAATTATTGCCATTGTACTTGCATCAAAAGACAAAAAACTATTTGCTGAATCGCCTGACTTGTTTACACAAGCCAGTTTTAAGAATATGAATGCGGGCCGTATTTGTGCCATCATTGGAATTATTCTTTCGGCATTGTATCTTTTGTTTATTGTGATTTTTGTTGCAATGATCGGAATGGATGCAATGGGTAATCCGGATGAAATGATTCGCAGAATGCAGGAGATGCAAAAATAAATTGATGACCAGTTATACAAAAGCCGTTTCAGCTGAAACGGCTTTTTTTATGCTCACTAGTTTTACCGATTTACTCCCGTGTAGCTAAATAATTGTAGTCGGCTATCAACTGCTCCAAAAACAGATCCACTTCCATATTTGATTCAATACTCAATACATTTTTAATTCGTCCTGCAATGCGATGGGCTGTTTCAAAATTATTTCGTTTGTACGATTGATTCAACACCGTTTTGATGGTATTGATATCACGGTCGCTCAGCTTCAGCACTTGTGGAAATTTTACCTGGTAATCTTTTTGTGTGATCTCCATGAACACAGTATCGTGGATGGAACTTTGAATGCGTGTGTTCACAATAGCGGTGTTCGCAGCAAGATCGCCCAGACGCTGATTCTTTGCGGTAACTGCAATAATAATGATGACAATAATGCCAAACATTCCAACAATGATCAATTGATAAATGATCCAAAAACCTGGATAAACAAATGAAAATACAAGCGGCCATTCCCACACCCGAAAAAACCATCGCAGCAAATACTGGCTGATGGCAGGATCGCCACCATCCATACTCATTACACGAATGCCCATGGCCATTTTGCCCAAACTCTGTCCGTGAAAAATGATCTCAAATACCAGATGATAGAGTAGGAGTGGAACAGAAACAAGCAGGATGTCGATTCCCATGGCCGACTCACCTTCCAGCTGCAAACCGGAATAAAGAAAGTAACGCATGAACACAGCATACGCCACCATGATCATCAGATCAAGAAAATAAGCAACCAGCCGCTTGAAGAACGGTGCTATTTCAAAATCGAGTGCAATATTAAAAGGAGTGCTGATCTGTACGTTCGACATACGAATGTTTCTGTTTGTAAAATAAAGGAATAATTTCTTCCACAGTTGGCCGTATTTAAAAATTACTTGGTATTTTCAATTTTTCCTGACTCACTATGAGAGAAGCACTGTTTATTAAAAAGAATGCGCAGAAATGGAATGAATACCAATACCTGCAAACCGAAGATCCGGATCAAATGGCCGACCGGTTTATTACTTTACTCGATGACCTGAGTTATGCCAAAACATTTTATCCGCACAGTAAAGTAACCCGATGGATCAATAGTTTAGCTGTAAGTATCTATCAAACCATCTACCAGAATAAAAAGCAACGCTTTTCACGTCTTATTACATTCTGGCAATATGAATTACCGTTGATGTTCCGCAAGTATCACCGGATGTTGCTGTACACCTTTCTCATCTTTATTTTGTTTGTTTCAATGGCTGTTTTCTCATCTATGAAAGATGATGAATTTGTTCGTGGTGTATTAGGCGAGAATTATGTAGCAATGACGGAGGAGAATATTGAAAAAGGTGATCCGTTTGGTGTGTATCGTGACGACAGTCGTTTTTCAATGTTGGTGCGTATTGCGTTCAATAATATCAAGGTTGGTTTTTTAATGGTGGCTGGTGGTATCTTTTTTGGCATAGGTACAATGCTCGTCTTTTTTCAAAACTGCATTATGCTCGGCAGTTTTCAATATATGTTCTTTGCAAAAGGACTTGGCTGGCAAAGTGTGTTGGTGATCTGGATACACGGAACATTGGAAATTTCAGGAATGATCATTGAAGCCTGTGCAGGTTTTGTACTGGCAAGAAGTATTTTATTTCCGGGTACATATGCACGATGGCATTCGTTTAAACGGGGTGTAAAAGATGCCATGAAAATTTGTGTAAGTCTTGTTCCCATTACCATTCTTGCAGCATTCCTGGAGAGCTATATTACCTACCTCAGTTCAAATGCGTTTGACAAATCAACAAATACATCATTACCTGTTGCCCTTAGCATAAGTATATTGACTGCCTCCTTTCTTTTTATCGTTTGGTATTTTGTGATCTATCCCATCCGGTTGGAAAAACGTATTAAAAACAACCCGGCGCTTGCAGCCAAAATTTCAGCATGAGAAAATACCTGAAACAAGTATGGTTGATCTTGCTGTTTCTTACCGGAGCAGTTCTATCTGTGTCTGCACAGGAAATGGATACGGTTGTTGTAGAACCTCCGGTAGTTGACACTACTGTGGTAACGGATGAAGAATACTATGAAGATGAGGAAGAAGAAGAAATTGCACCCGATACTTTGTTAGTGCAATCATATTGGAACTATCCCATGGATAGTATTCAACGCATCAGAAAGGAGAAAGATTTTGCGTATGCTGCGAAGCTGGATAGTTTATTGAAGAAACGTCAGGAGATGATGTTGAAAAAACAAAAACAACTGAAACCTCCAAAAGAAAGGGTCAATATTTTTCCTGTGATTAAAACGATACTATGGGTATTGCTCATTGGTGCTTTACTCTTTGTTTTATATCGAGTGTTTTTGTCTGATCGTGGTTTGTTTGCATCGCCCACACGTAATAAACAACTGGAAGTGGAAGATGAACCTGTAACAGATGAAATGTATCTTGATCAACAGTTGAATGAAGCTATCCGTAACAAAAATTATCGACTGGCAATTCGTTTTCTCTATTTGCAATCGTTGTCCCGGCTTGCAGAAAAAGGATGGTTGCAACTTTCGCCCGACAAAACCAATTACCAATACGTTCGTGAATTGGCAAAGCCGCAATTGAAACAAAGTTTTGCACGCATTACACTGCATTACGAATATGCATGGTATGGCGATTTCAATATTGCAGCAGATGTATTTGAACCCGTTAAACAGGAATTTGATCAGTTTCACCAAAGCATCAAACAGAATTGAAGCATCTTTTACGATATAGTTTGTTCCTGTGTTTCATCAGCCTGCTGCATGCCTGCAGTGATAAGGATGAAGTAAAGCTGCCGGATATGTCACGCAGTTATTCCAAGCGAAGTAAAAAACCGTTTGGCACCTACACTGCGTTTACGATGCTGCAGAATAAATACAGCGAAACAGGTGTAGAAACGCTCACCAAACCATTCTACGAAAACTGGATGTACAATCTGGGAGGCAGAAATGGTTTGTATGTTGTGATAAGCCGAAGAATGTTGATGAGTGACAAAGACAGGGAAGCATTATTACAATTTGTAGACAACGGAAACCATGTATTTATTTCAGCAGAGTATATCGATGATCAATTGCTCGATACATTGGGAATTAATGCACAGTACTTCACGGTGAGCAGTATGTTTCAAACAACAATGGATACCAGCGGGCCGATGCATTTTACCACAGTGTCGGCGCTTCGTGAGGATACAAAAGCTCCCAAAAAATATGGCTTTTTCTATTATCCGTTGGATGCACATTTTATTCGACCTGATAGTATTGGCGCCGTAACACTTGGCGTAACGAAGAAGATGCACCGAATTATATTTCGCTTGTACATGGAAACGGGCGTTTCTTTTTCCATCTAAATCCGGAAGCATTCAGCAATTATTTTTTATTGCAGCAAGAGAACAAAGGATACATGGAAGATGTGTTCAGTTTTATGAGTGCGCAACGACGGGCAGTTTATTGGGATGATTATTACCGCATCGGCAAAATGCCGAACGAAAATTTTTCATCATTTGCAGTATTCCTGAAATACCCAATGTTGAAATGGGCCTTATTGTTAGGAATGGCGCTAATGATCCTGTATATTTCATTCGCCAGTAAACGCAGACAACGTCCTGTACCGATCAAAGCAGTAAACAGCAATGCCAGTAAATCGTTTGTTGAAACCATTGGTCGTTTGTATTTGCAGAAAAAAGATAATCCGAATATTGCGCATAAGATGACCACGTATTTTCTGGAACACATCCGGACACGTTATTATTTGAATACAGCACATCTTAACCAGGAATTCTTTTCTTCGCTTTCTCGTAAAAGCGGCGTAGACGAAATGGAAGTAAAACATTTTTTTCAATTTATACAGCAATTACAGGAATCGCATAACGTAAGTGATGAAGAATTACTGGAATACAATAACCGGATACAACAATTCATTAATAACAAGTACGAAATACAAAGTACGAGGTAAGAATGGTACTTCTAACTTCGTATCTCGTACTTATAATAAATCGAACAGAATAAATTTTTAAAATAGCATTCATGGAAAATCAATTTTTTGAACAACGGACCGATCTTACACAACTCAACAACGCTATTGCTACCATACGTGAAGCGGTGGGTAAAGTAATTGTAGGGCAGGAGCAGATGGTAGAGTTGATGATTGCCGGCATTTTAGCTGATGGACATATTTTGATCGAGGGTGTTCCCGGTGTTGCCAAAACATTATCAGCAAAGCTGATGGCAAAATTAATTGATGCTGATTTTTCACGCATCCAGTTTACACCCGATCTGATGCCGAGTGATGTATTGGGAACATCGGTGTTCAATCCAAAAGAAGCCAGCTTCCAGTTCAAAGCCGGGCCATTGTTCAGCAATATTGTATTGATCGATGAGATCAACCGTGCACCTGCAAAAACACAATCGGCTTTATTTGAAGTAATGGAAGAACGACAGGTAACCGTTGATGGAACAACCTATCAAATGACCGTACCTTTTATGGTACTTGCCACACAGAACCCGGTTGATCAGGAGGGTACCTATCGCTTACCGGAAGCACAACTCGATCGTTTCCTGTTTAAAATTGAAGTTGGGTATCCAACTTTAGAAGAAGAGGTGATCATTCTCACGAATCAACACCAGGCCGATAACCGTCATCTGTTAAATGAAATTGTAAAAGTTTTATCCGCTTCAGATATTGCACAGTACAGGGAAACGATCCGACAGATTGTAGTGGAGCATAAACTGCTGGAATTTATTGCACGTATCGTGAACGAAACAAGAAACAATCCTTCGCTGTTCCTGGGTGCTTCGCCACGTGCTTCACTGGCCATTGTAAAAGCATCCAAAGCATTTGCGGCTATGCGTGGGCGTGATTTTATTACACCGGAAGATATTATTGAAGTGGCTCCGCATGTATTACGTCACCGGATCATTCTTACACCCGAAAAAGAAATGGAAGGTGTTACTGCCGACGAATTAATCGATCGTATCATTAAATCACTGGAGGTTCCGAGATAATATGTTCTGGCTACTACTATTAGCAGGTGGAGTAACGTATGTACTGTCGCAGTTTGTACTGAAGTCTTTGTACATCAGCAACCGTTTTTTTCAACTGTTGGCAGTAAACATTTGTCTGTTTTTGATCGCTTTCTTTTTTCCGTTAATGGAAACGCCTGCACAGGTATTTTTTTTGCTGCTGGCTATAGCATTAGTAGCTGATTTGTTTTTTCTTTTTGTGCTGAACCGGAAACCGTTCATTGAACGCATGATCCCTGAACGGTTAAGCAATGGCGATGAAAATCCTGTTCATCTTCAAATTCAAAACAGGTATCCGTTTACGGTAAAGCTTGAAGTAATTGATGAACTGCCGATGCAGTTTCAAAAGCGTGATTTCTCAATTAAGCTACAATTGAAGCCGGGTGAAAACCGGTTGCTGAATTATCATTTACGTCCGGTAGAACGTGGCGAATATCAGTTTGGAAATGTTCAGGTATTTGTTCAATCACTGCTTGGGATTGGTTGAGCGGAAATTTATTGGTGCAGAAGAACGGATGATACCAGTGTATCCTTCGTTTATACGTATGCGCCAGTATCAACTGCAGGCAGAAGCGGCGCAAACAAAGGAAGCAGGTAACCGTCGTTTGACGAAAGATCGGCCATAGCATGGAATTTGAACAGGTGAAGGAATATGTGCAGGGCGATGATGTACGTAATATCAACTGGAAAGCAACCGCACGAAAAACATCATTGATGGTGAACTCGTACACCGATGAAAAAAGTCAGCAGGTGTATTGCATCATTGATAAAGGACGCCTGATGAAAATGCCTTTCAATGATCTTACATTGTTGGATCATGCCATTAATGCAAGCCTGGTGATGTGTAATGTGGCATTGTATAGGCAAGATAAATTTGGATTGCTCACTTTCAGTAATAAAATGGGTTCGGTATTAGCCGCTGATCGTAAACCGGTACAGTTAGAAAAAGTATTGCAACTATTGTATAACCAGCAAACAGCTTTTCTTGAATCTGACTTTGAATTATTGTACTCACAAATAAGAGCTACTATAAAGCAACGAAGTCTGTTGATTCTGTTCACCAACTTTGAATCACTGGCCGGTATGCAACGGCAAATACTTTATCTTAAACGGATTGCCAAGTATCATTTACTATTACTTGTATTCTTCGAAAATACAGAATTGAAACAGGTAGCTGTGCAAAATGTAAGCGATATTGAAGACCTGTATGTGAAAACCATTGCAGGCAAATACATGCATGAAAAACAATTGATCGTAAAGGAACTACAGAATGCAGGCATCCTGAGTATTTTAACTGCACCGGAAAACGTAACGGTGAATACCATCAATAAATACATTGAGATCAAAACAAGACAGGCGATCTGACAGTTCATTATTCATGCATTATCATCACCGGTACATTGCTGTGAAATACCAATTCCTTGGTATGACTTCCTGAAAAGATCCGTTCAACCAGGTTATGGTTTTGCGGTACCACGAGTAATAATTCAATACTGAATTTTTCTGCATATTCATTCAGCCCATCCACCATGTCCTCGTTATCAATAAAATGATATTGCGGATGATAATAACTGAACATTGTTTCAATCAATCCACTTTGAAAAGGCGTGTCGGCTGTCCATTGCCGGTTGTTGAAATCAACATTCAACACATGGAGTCTGGCTGCAGTTGACTTGATCAGTTCTTTCACCAGTTCGTCCGGAATTGTTTTTACCACATCCATAAAATCGGTGGTGAGTCCGATATCGTTGATCTTTTTAAATGCTGCATTCTCCGGCACAATCAACACCGGCACTTTACAGTTCTTTGCAACAGCCAATGTATTACTGCCTACCAATGTTTCTTTGAGTTTGCCTGCACCCGTTATACCCATTACAATAAACGCAACCTGCATGGCATCAGTGAGATCATGGATCACTTCCAATAGTTTTCCATCAAAAAGTAAATGCTCAACTTTAATCAATGGCTCCAGTTCCGACAATTGATCGGCCAATAATTTTAATTCACGTTTGTTGATTTCACGCATGCCATCAGGTGTTATCTCAATGCCTTGGTAAAGCGGATAAATCAATGGAGCCTGAAATGCATGAATGAGCATGAGTTTGCCACCCACTTGTTTGGCATATTGTAATGCATAAGAGGCAGCATTAAGTGATGTTGAAGAAAAATCAACCGGCACAAGAATCGTTTTCATACTAACTAAGTTTCTATAAAACTACTTGTATGATTATTCCTGAACCATGATGATTGTCAGAAATACAGCAATCATCAATCATGGAGTGAGTTGATTTATAACACGCCTTTGGTAGAAGGCAGGTAATTACTCAACGGATCACGCTTCACCGCCATTCGGATTGCTTTGGCAAATGCTTTGAAGATGGCTTCAATTTTATGATGCTCATTATCGCCATGGCATTCGATGTTTAGATTACATTTGGCTGCATCACTGAATGATTTGAAGAAATGGAAAAACATTTCAGTTGGCATTTCACCGATCTTCTCACGCTTGAAGGTTGCATTCCAAACGATCCAGTTGCGACCGCCAAAATCGATCAGCACTTTTGCATCCGCTTCATCCATCGGTAATGCAAACCCATAACGCTCCATACCACGTTTATCGGCCAATGCTTTTCCAAATGCTTCGCCTAATGCAATGCCGGTATCTTCAATGGTATGGTGTTCATCAATATGCAGATCGCCATGCGTGGTAATGTTGAGATCCATTTTGCCGTGTCGTGCGATCTGATCCAGCATGTGATCAAAGAAACCAAGCCCGGTGTGGATATTGGCTTTACCGCTGCCATCTACGTTCAGCTCAACGCTGATCTTTGTTTCGTTGGTATTGCGTTCATGCGTAACCGTACGTAAACCAAGTTTCAAAAATTCGTAGATCTCTTTCCAATGCGGTGTTTCCAATGCTATAGTTGATTGCCGAAGTTCATCCACTTTATCTTGTATTTCAGCAGCACCAAGATTTGCATCAATATTCATCCAGATGGCTTTACAGCCGAGATTTTTTGCTAACTGCACATCGGTAATGCGGTCGCCGATCACAAACGAATTCGCCAGATCGTAATCCGGATTGTTGAGGTATTTGGTAAACATGCCAACACCAGGCTTTCTGGTTGAAGCATTTTCATGAGGAAACGTTCGATCGATGAGTACATCGCTAAAGACAATGCCTTCATTTGCTAAACTTTTTACCACGAAATTGTGTACAGGCCAGAACGTATCTTCCGGAAAAGCATCGGTACCCATGCCATCCTGATTCGTTGGCATCACTAATTCATAATCCAGTTCTGCAGCGATCTTACGCAGGTAAAAGAATACATCAGGATAGAAACTGAGTTTATCAAACGTATCCAGTTGATAAGTAGGAGGGGCTTCATTGATTAATGTGCCGTCTCTGTCGATAAATAATACTCGTTTCATGTTCCTTTATTTTTGCTGTTGTTGATTGTGCTTTTAGCGTTAAAGTTACTTTTAAACGATAAACTTCTGTAATGCATTCAATAACTCATCATTCTCTTTTGCAGTTCCAACAGTGATACGCAGTGATCCTTCGCATAGCAACACTTTACTGCGATCACGCACAACGATCTGGTTGGCGAGTAAGTATTCATAAATGCCTCTTGCATCAACTACTTTTACTAATAGAAAGTTCGCATCACTTGGATAAACCTTTTCCACTACTGCCAGCTTCGGCAATTCAGCTTCCAATCGCTTGCGTTCTTTCACCAATTCTTTGATCATCTCGTTCACATCTTCTACATTGTCTAACGCTTTTACTACTAATTCCTGCACCGCTTCGCTGATATTATAAGGTGGTTTAATTTTGTTATATACGTTGATGATCTCTTCACTTGCAAATGCCATACCCAGACGTAAACCTGCCAATCCCCATGCTTTGCTCAATGTTTGCATTACAACAATATTTGGATAATCGGCCAGCAATGTTACCAATGAACGTTGACGGGAAAAGTTGATGTATGCTTCATCTACCACCACAATGCCATCAAAGTTATTCAAGACCATTTCAATGTCGGCCATGTTGATGCTGTTGCCGGTTGGATTATTAGGCGAACAGATCCAGATGAGTTTGGTATGCTCATCCACCAATGTTTCCATGTGGGCAAGGTTCAACTGAAAATCATCCAGCAGCGGTGCTTTGCGTAATTCAATATCGTTGATGTTGGCACTTACTTCATACATACCGTATGTTGGCGGACAAATAATCACATTGTCAACACCGGGATTGCAGAATGCACGGTACAGCAGATCAATACATTCGTCGCTGCCATTGCCAATAAAAATTTGCTTCGTTGACACCCCTTTGATAGCTGCTAATTTTTCTTTGATCTTTTGTTGCTGCGGATCGGGGTAACGGTTGTACCATTTCAGCAACGGTGAGCCGATACTGTTTTCATTGGCATCAAGATACACTTTCGCTTCGCCGTGAAATTCATCACGTGCAGATGAGTAGGGAACAAGAGCTTTGATGTTTTCTCTGAGTAAATTGTTTAAATCGAATGGCATGTTATAACCTCATCCTCGTTCCTTCTCCAAAGGAGAAGGAGGCCGGGCTTTGTTTTATAAATGAACAATAGTAATTCAGCATTTCAGCAATTTAATTCTGTGTATCAAACTACAACCAATAATCAAACTCTATAACAAGTTAGGGCTGTGTGTTGGTGGCCTTCTCCTCAGGGGAAGGTCGGGATGGGGCCTTACTTCCGAACTCTGACTGCTTCCGCATGCGCCTCTAATCCTTCCGCTTCCGCCATCACTTCAACTGCTTTTCCAATCTGTTGTAATCCTTCTTTGCTTAATTTTTGATACGTGATCTTCTTCACAAAACTATCTACACTTACACCACTGTATGCTTTTGCATATCCGTTAGTAGGTAAGGTATGATTGGTGCCACTGGCATAGTCGCCTACACTTTCAGGTGAATAATTACCAAGGAAAATCGAACCTGCATTGAAGATCTGTTCTGCAATTGCTTCATCATCTTTACAACTGATGATGAGATGTTCTGCTGCATATTCATTCACCAGCTCGATCATTTCTGTTGTTGTATGCAACAAAATTGCTTTGCTGTTTTCCAACGCTTTTGCTGCAAATTCTTTGCGTGGTAATTGTTCCAGTTGTTTTGCTGTTTCGATCAATACTTCATTGATCATTGCCTCAGAAGTGCTCACCAGCAATACCTGCGAATCAATACCATGTTCTGCCTGCGACAACAGATCAGCAGCAACAAAAGAAGCATTGGCTGTATCATCAGCCATTACACATACTTCACTTGGTCCGGCTGGCATATCAATGGCAACACCATCTTTCTGTACTAACTGCTTGGCACAGGTTACATATTGATTACCCGGGCCAAAAATTTTATATACCTGCGGAACAGATTCTGTTCCATATGCCATTGCAGCAATTGCCTGTGCACCGCCAGTCTTGAATATTTTATCTAATACCAACCAGATTAGCTGTATATAAAATAGCCGCATTGATCTTCCCATCTTTACCGGGAGGTGTACACAAAACAATTTCTTTACATCCTGCAATTTTTGCCGGAATGCTCAACATTAAAATAGTAGAGAACAGGGGAGCAGTACCACCCGGAATATACAATCCCACTTTTTCAATGGCGACTGATTTTCGCCAGCAAACAACACCGGGCATGGTTTCCACTTTCTCAATAGTGCTTACCTGCTTTGCATGAAAGGTTTCAATATTTTTTTTTGCCAGCGCAATGGCGTCTTTCAATTCCTTGCTGATTGTTTCGGATGCTGCATCGATCTCTTCTTTTGAAACCAATAATTCATCAACCGATACTTTATCGTAGATGGTTGCAAAGCGTTTCAACGCTTCATCACCACTTGCTTTTACCTGGTGAAGAATATTTGTAACACTTGCCTCCAGCGACGACGAATCAATTGCCGGGCGTTTGAGCAACCTGCTCCAATCACTTTTCTTCGGATTTTTTATGATCTGCATATTTCTCAATCGTTCCTACGGAACGAAACGTTTTATTTGCATTTATTTTTTCTACCCACCAGTTGTCCCTACAGGACAACAGCTTTTGCAGCTTTATAAATTTCAAACAGCTTTAAGAAGTATGGGCTGTGTGCATGCCAGTTCCCCCTTTAGGGGAAACTGAGGTACGAAAGTTGCGAACGTAGTTCAGGGGGTCACATCACCATCTTCTCAATCGGCACGACCAATATCCCTTCGGCACCCGCTGCCTTCAACTGTTCAATTTTTTCCCAAAACTCATCTTCACTCAACACACTGTGTACACTGCTCCAACCACCTTCTGCTAATGGCAATACTGTTGGACTGCGCATACCCGGAAGCAGAGCAATGATGTCGCTTAACTTTTCATTGGGCGCATTCATCAGCACATATTTAGTACGCTTTGCCTTCTTTACAGCTTTGATGCGGAACAACAATTTATCTAACAACAACTCTTGCTCTTTGTTGAGCTTGTTGTTTTTGATCAATACTGATTGTGATTGAAGAATCGTTTCTACTTCTTTCAATCCATTCATGAAGAGGGTAGAACCGCTGCTCACCAGATCAACCACCACATCAGCTAAACCAATACCCGGCGCAATTTCTACACTTCCGCTGATCTCGTGTACATCGCCACTGATGTTGTTCTTCTTTAAAAATTCATTTACCAGAAACGGATAGCTTGTGGCAATGCGTTTACCATCGAGACTTTGTACACCCTGATAGGTTTCGCTACGTGGTATTGCCAAACTCAAACGACATTTACCAAATCCGAGTTTCTCAACGATCTCAGCTTGTTTATTTTTTTCAAACAAAACATTTTCACCCACAATGCCAATGTCGGCTACGCCATCTTCTACGTATTGCGGTATATCATCATCCCGTAAAAAGAACACTTCCATCGGGAACGTATCGCTTTCTGTTTTCAAACGATCTTTTACATTGCGTAGTTCAATGCCGCATTCGTTCAGGAGTTTTACGGAGTCGTCATACAATCGTCCGCTCTTTTGAATCGCAATACGGAGCTTTGCCGGTTTGTCGCTGTTACCACCACTTAACTCACTCAATGGTGTGTATTTTTTTTCCTGCATCATATTAACTTTAATTCGTTTGTTATTTCAGTTCGGGCAATAAAAAAAGGCCTACTTCCGTAAGCCCTCTACTATTGTTATACACAACGCATCATCTGGCTTACCTGTTTGGGCAAGTATAGTGATGATGTGTATGTGCATTTAAAATCATGGCGCAAAAATAAGGGCAGAATCTGAAATCACAAATATTTTATTGAATTGATGATTGTTCACGTTTGTTAGTATGCAACTCGAATGAACTTAAACAGAACACTTGAGAGAAGAAACAATTTGTTGAACGGTTGTTGAGAATGACAGGCTATCTGTACATTCGGAATCCTGAACAGACAGTCATTTGTGCCAATTTTCAAGCATGGCTGATGACTCCATCACGTAAACCACTAAATACATGTACGCATGAGAAAATTATCACTTTTGTTCGCATTTTTCATTTCGCTGAACTTGTTTGCACAGGATGCAGTGAACTATCAGCTTCCGCCGAAAGACATTATGGATCTGGCCTTAGCAAAGCCCACACCAACAGTAAGTGTGGATAGTAAAGGCCAATGGATGTTGTTGATCGAACGGAATATGTATCCCTTGGTTGATGAGTTAGGTCAGCCCGAAGTAAGAGTTGCCGGTCTTCGGATCAATCCTGCCAACTTTTCACAAAGCCGTCAGAACTATATCAACAATTTTACACTGAAGAATATTGCTTCCGGTAAAGAATACAAGATAGCCGGTTTACCAGCCAACCTGCTTGGCAATAGTGTTGCCTGGAGCCGGAACGATAAAAAAATTGCGTTTACACATAGCACGGGTTCTACCGTTGATCTTTATGTGATCGACGTAGCTACACAAAAAGCTACGAAGGTGAACAAAACATCGCTCAACGTAGTGTTAGGCGGAGCATTCAGTTGGTTAGATGATAACACATTGCTTTATAAAATTATTGTAAAACCAGCTTCTGCTATGCCAAAGCGCCCCATTACACCTCCTGGCCCAACGGTACAGGAGAGTTATGGTAAAGCGGCACCACGTCCTACTTACCAGGATATGATCAAATCGCCTTATGATGAATCGTTGTTTGAATTTTTTACAACAGCACAATTAGTGAAAAATGTAAATGGTGTTGAAACAAAAATCAATCAGCCGGCTATCTATTCGTCTATCAGTGCATCACCCGATAAGAAATATTGGTTGGTACGTACTATCCGTAAACCTTTTTCGTATGTCGTTCCCGCCAATGGATTTAATTCAACCATTGCCGTGCATGATGCAAACGGAAAATTTGTAAAAGAGATCGCTAAACTTCCTTCGTCTGAAACAGCTCCTTCCGGTAGCGATAATGTGGCAGATGTACCACGTGGTATTGAATGGCGTGATGATGAAGCGGCAACGGTTGTTTGGTGCAAACCGCTGGATGGTGGTTTGATCAAAAACACAGCTGAGTTTCGTGATGCAGTGTATGCATTACCTGCTCCCTTTACAGCGCAACCAAAAGAATTATTTAAAACAAAAATGCGTTTCGGTGGTGTAACATGGGGCAACAGCAGCTTTGCGATTGTACAGGAAATGCTGCGTAGCAAAGTAATCGGTCGTATGAGCAGATGGAACCCAACCACCGGTGAAATGGAAATGCTGATGGAACGCAGCATGACAGATCTCTATGGTAATCCCGGATCACCTGTTTCAGAAAAAAACAGTTTTGGTAGAGATGTCGTGATTCCGAAGGATGGTAAACTGTTGATGAATAACACAACAGGTGCTTCACCAAAAGGTGATCTTCCATACCTTGCTTATTTTGATCTGGCAACAAAGCAGAATGAGATCATCTGGCGTTGCAAAGAAGATGAATATGAAGTGGTAATGGATATCATTGATCGTAACAGTTTAACGGTATTGACCCGTCGGGAAACACAAAATGATGTTCCCAACTATTTCATGAAAACAATGAAAGGTGTTGTGGCCAACAGCGGCAAACAAATTACCGACTTCAAAAATCCATACCCACAGTTAGATGGAATCAGCAAACAAAAAATTTCCTACAAACGTGCAGATGGTGTTGATCTTACAGGTAATCTTTATTTACCCAAAGGATATGATGTTAAGAAAGACGGTCCGTTGCCGGTATTGATGTGGGCCTACCCACGTGAGTTTACCAATGCACGTGATGCTGCACAGGTGCGTGGTTCACAAAATATGTTTACACGCATTAGTTGGGGCAGCCCGATCTTTTGGGTAACGCAAGGTTATGCTGTGCTGGATGCTGCAGAAATGCCGATCGTAAGCACAAACCCTGATAAAAAACCAAACGATGATTTTATTGAGCAACTGAAATTAAATGCACGAGCGGCTATTGATAAATTAGCAGCAATGGGAGTGGGCGACAGTACACGTGTTGGTGTGGGTGGTCATAGCTATGGTGCCTTTATGACGGCGCATTTATTGTCGCATACCAATTGGTTCAAAGGCGGTATTGCCCGCAGCGGTGCTTATAACCGTACATTGACTCCGTTCAGTTTTCAAAACGAAGACCGTACCTACTGGCAGGCACCGCAATTGTATTTTGACATGAGTCCGTTCAGCTATGCACAAAAGATCAAAACACCGATCTTATTGGTACATGGTGATACGGATGATAATACAGGAACTTATCCAATTCAAAGTGAGCGTATGTTCCAGGCATTGAAAGGCAATGGTGGGAATGTGCGTTATGTAAGTTTACCTTACGAAGCGCATGGCTACCGTGGTAAAGAAAATATCCTGCACCTGTTGTGGGAAGAGCATATGTGGTTAGAGAAATATGTGAAGGGGAAGAAATAGTTTGTAGTTATTAGTTGATAGTTAGTCGGGCATGAACGAAAGTTTGTGCCCGATTTTTTCGTTTATAGATTGCATTGAGAGAGATGATGAATCGTTAACCCTTAATTTGTATATTTAAGGGTTTGGTTAATAGCTTTAAAATAAAGAACCATGCGCAAAATTATTCTTTCAGTCGTAAGTTTTGTTTTAGTCTTTAGTGCAAATATCAAGAGACTTCTAAAGTCAACAATCTAATTGTTGAAATTGAGCATTTAAAGCATATAGTTACCTCCAATCAAAAAGTATATGATTCTGTGAAAAAGGAGATACTATACTACAAAGTGAAAGAAGATTTTTACGCTACAGCATTAGATGAGCAAGGGACGAGATTTTCTTTAATAATTGGAGGGATATTAACATTGCTTGGTTTTCAACATGCGGATCTGTATTTAAGTAAAAAAGTATTTGAAATTGGCACAGCATCTTTAAAAAATTATTTGAATCTTATTACAGAGTGGTTCAATTATGATCTGTCTATTTACAATTTCTTTTTAATGCCAATGACTTTTTTCCATGAGTTTGAAGCAATAAAGAGTTTTTCTATAAACAGTAATAAAGAGCAAATTGAAAATCTCTTAAAGTATATTTCCGAAAAAGAGAAACAATCTCCATCAGATGAAAGTAAGAATTTCAACGTCTCTCTAAAATTAGAAACAAAGTTTTTCAAATCAACTTCGACAGAAAGTTTACTTGTAAATTATTCGACCGATCCTAATGCTATAAAAATTAATGTTCAAGAAGAAGATGCATTAAAAAATTACCCATACGATTATGCTAAACTTACCGCTGCATTAAGAAAGCGTTATTCAAATTTTATTGAAAATAATTCTTATCATGCGATTAGGAAGCCATTAATGAAAAATAAGAAATATTGTAAAACAAGACTCCTTGATCCTAACAATTCAAAAAGCCCAAAAAAAGACTGGTACAGTTCCGAGATTTTTAAGGAGTTTGATAGGCATTATACAAAAAAAGTCGGGTCGTAACAAAGCACCATTGGCATTTGTGCAAAACGGCAACTAAGTACAAAGAGAGACGTTGCTACGAAGAATGAATCGGGCATAAACGAAAGTTTGTGCCCGATTTTTTTTGGTTCAATCAGTCAGATATTTATTTGTATTGAGCTGAAGAAAAGGATTGTTTTTTTGAGCAGTTAAAAGATAATGCTGAAATATCAGTTTCTTTTTTGGTTCAACCAGGATATAAACGGTTTTGATTTCACTGGCTGCTTCAAAAGTAATTTGAAAGAAATCCCAGCCAATCGAACGATAGAATTTATTTTCCTGAACACTCCAAACAATGTGTTTGTAAAACCAATGGTTTCCTATTTCATCAATCTGTATCAACTGTGAATGCGTAATTGTGTTTTCAGAACCAATTTGCAGAAGATGATTTCCGGCATAAGCCTCACTGCCTTTTATAATTTGTATGCCTAATACAAAAACAGTGAGTCCGAAAATTCCAGCCAAAAGAAGATACCAAAGCGATATTCCAATTCCAAAATAAATAAGAACAGCACTGGCAATAAAAATCAATACCAATCCAATCGTAACTCTGATTTTTCTTCGTTCTGCTTTTCCAAGGCTCTGAAGCATAAGCAAACAAGTTATTTTCAAATGTATTCAACAATTCGTAACCAAAGCGACTGTAGAAGTAGTTTATCCTTTTTATTTTCCCCCTTCCGCAAACGTTTTCTATGATAAGAATCAGCAAAACAATAGTCAATAGCTGCATTTCAATCAGTCATTTGTGCTGTTGTTTCCTGTTTCAATCTGCTAACTTTACGCCCGACTCTTAATAACTTTTGATTATGAAACAATTCATTTGCTCGTTTACAGCATTGCTGTTGCTCTGTGTTTTTACATTTGCGCAGGAACTTCGTTCGCCTAACGGAAATTTCCGTTTGCAATTTTCGCTTACCAATACAGGCAAGCCGCAGTATCAACTTTCATTTAAAGACAAAGCGGTTATTCTTCCAAGTACACTCGGACTTGAATTAAAAAACGACAAGAAATCATTGCTCAATGATTTCACTATTACAACAACCCAAACTAATACTGTGGATGAAACATGGCAACCGGTTTGGGGTGAGGTAAGCACTATCCGCAATAATTACAATGAGCTTGCAGTTACCCTGCAACAGAAAGAAACCAATCGTCAGTTGGTCATTCGTTTGCGTTTGTTTAATGATGGGTTGGGTTTCCGTTATGAATTTCCGGCACAGAAGAATTTCAACTATTTCGTTATCAAAGAAGAACATAGTCAGTTCGCCATGGCAGGCAATCATACCGCTTGGTGGATTGCCGGTGATTATGATACACAGGAATACGATTATACCCGTTCCCGTTTATCGGAGATACGTGGTTTAATGAAAGGATGCTATTTCCAGCAATGCATCACAAACACCTTTTTCGCCAACAGGTGTACAAACAGCACTGATGATGAAGAGTGATGATGGCTTATATATTAACCTGCACGAAGCAGCACTCATCAACTATTCCTGTATGCATCTGAATCTTGATGATAAAACGAATGTATTTGAAAGCTGGCTTACACCCGATGCAGTGGGCGACAAAGGCTATATGCAAACACCATCAACATCACCCTGGCGCACAGTTATTGTAAGTGATGATGCACGAGATGTTGCTTGCTTCGAAGATGATCTATAATCTGAACGAACCAAGTAAGATCAAAGAAACATCGTGGATCAAACCGGTGAAATACATTGGTGTTTGGTGGGAAATGATCACCGGCAAAAGCGCATGGTCGTACACCGATGATTTTCCTGCAGTACAATTAGGTGTATCTGATTTCAGTAAAGCAAAACCACATGGCCGTCATGGTGCTACAACAGCACATGTAAAAGAGTATATCGATTTTGCAGCAGCACACGGATTTGATGGCGTGTTGGTAGAAGGATGGAATGTGGGTTGGGAAGATTGGTTTGGCCAATCGAAAGATTATGTATTTGATTTTGTAACACCTTATCCCGATTTTGATGTAGTGGGCATTCGTGAATATGCAAAATCAAAAGGCGTGAAGATGATCATGCATCATGAAACATCATCATCAGTACGCAATTACGAACGACATATGGACACGGCTTACAAATTCATGAAAGCAAATGGGTACAATGCAGTGAAGAGTGGTTATGTGGGAAATATTTTACCAAGAGGCGAACATCATTACAGTCAATGGATCATTAATCATTATCAATATGCTATTGAACAGGCAGCGAAATATCAGATCATGGTAAATGCACATGAAGCTATTCGTCCTACAGGTATTGCACGCACATGGCCAAACCTGATCGGCAATGAATCAGCACGTGGTACCGAGTTCCAGGCATTTGGCGGATCAAAACCAAACCATGTTGCGGTGTTGCCGTTTACACGTTTGATAGGTGGGCCAATGGATTATACACCCGGTGTATTTGAAATGGACATCAGCAAGATCAATCCGGATAATAAATCGCATGTAAACAGTACGCTTGCCAATCAACTGGCCTTGTATCTAACCATGTACAGTCCGTTGCAAATGGCTGCCGATCTGCCGGAGAACTATATGCGATTTCCTGATGCATTCCAGTTTATTAAAGATGTAGCCATAGATTGGAGCGATAGTAAATATCTGGAAGCTGAACCCGGTGCTTATATCACGGTTGCACGAAAAGCAAAGAAAACAGGGCAATGGTTTGTTGGTAGTGTAGGAGGGGATGAGTCACGCACTTCAACAATTAGTTTTGATTTTTTAGAGAATGGCAAAAACTATATTGCCACCGTTTATGCTGATGCGGCCGATGCACATTACAAAACAAAACCGCAAGCATATACGATCAAGAAAATTGTTGTAACAAATAAATCAAAATTGAAACAATGGGTGGCACCCGGTGGTGGTTATGCCATTAGCTTTGAAGAAGCAACAGCAGAAATGATTAAGGGGTTGAAGAAGAAGAAATGAATGATGAGGTATGAGTGATGAATGATGCGTAATAAGTAGAACAGCCGGAATCTGCAATAAAAAAAAGGCCATACAAAATGTATGGCCTCTTTCATTATGATCTGAAAAATCAATTAATCATTTTGTACAGAATTTGGATTTGCCTGAAGTTCAGTAATTGGAATTACAAATTGCCACAGGTTACTACCGGCAGGCACTTGCAACAAACCTCCACCAGATGCAGCAACGTAGTTGGGAACCAGTGTTCTGTCAAGCGGAAGATTCAAACGTTTCAGGTCGAACCATCTGTGACCTTCTGCCCAAAGTTCAACACGACGGTGCAACATGATCTCATCAATCAAGGCCTGACCTGTGTTGGTACTCAAAACATAGTTTGGATCTCTGTTTTTCATCAAAGTAAATAATGCCTGTTGTGCATCTGCTTCTTTACCCGGCGTTCTTGCATAAGCTTCTGCCATAATCAGGTACATTTCCGCTAAACGGATATAAGGTACATCACCAATGGTCGGGAGTGTTCTGATCGAAAACTTTCTGCTCATGTAAGGTGTTCTTGCAAACGTTGATAACGGAAGCGGGAAGTTAGTCGTAGTTGGAGCGGGCTCCCACATTTTTTTCCGAACATCAGTATTTGAAAGCTGCAAATATAAAGCTGAGTTTATACGCTTGGGAGTACCACGAACATAGGTAGTATTTCCGTTATAAGAAATCTGCCCCATATAGGATCCAAACGTATCGCCTTGATCGTCCTGAATATATGCGCCCCAAAGCCATTCAGGGTTTGAGAGATCATTGAAGCCGGCTTGATAGGCAGCATTCGTCATAAGAGAATGACCACCCAGATCTACAACTTGCTTTGCAAACAAAGCGGCATTTACATAATCTTGCATTGCCATTGCAACTCTTGCACGGATGGCCAAAGCTGCTTTACGGCTCAAAAGCGATTTTTGCTGCGGACCTGCTGGAGGTGTAGATGCAGCTCCAAAAGCAGTGAGTGCATCGTTCAGGTCTTTAATGATCTGTGTATAATTTTCTTCCACTGTTGAACGTGGGAGTTTCAAGTCAGCTGCTGTAGCTGTCAATGGCATTGATACACCTAATTGCGTATTGGCAGCCCCTGCAGCATAGCGCTTGCCGTAAATCTGTACAAGGTAAAAGTACGACCAGGCACGCATGGTCAAAGCTTCTGCCTTCAGTTTGTTTTTATCTGCCTCGGTTCCTGTTGCTGCATCAATATTATCAAGTAATGAGTTAGCATTTCCGATACAACGGTAATACATACGGAACGGATAAGCAGTATATCCATAACTGTCATTTCTGTGGTTTACCCAACCGCCCGTACCATTACCGGGTGAGTACCAAGTAGCATTGGCCTGATGGAGATCTTCACCCATAAAATCGAACATCAACATGATACCGCCCTGACCGGGTTGATTTTGTTGATCGTATCGGCTGTACAAATAACGGTAGATACCATTCATTACATTCGCAGCATTTCCTGTAGTTGTAAAGATGGCACCTGCATCTGCACTACCAGTAGGACCTACATCGAAATAATCTTTTTTACAACCTGAGATAATCAGGATCATAAAAGTTGTAATTGCTATTAATATTTTTTTCATAATTTATTAATTAAAGAATGACAGAAATTAGAATGTAACATTGATACCCAGATTCCATAATCTGTTGGGTACATAAACCGGGCTATTTGTTCCATTAAAACTTTCAGCTGGGTTCATTCCTTTTCGTTTTGATACGATCAACAGATTTTCACCACCTGCATAAACTCTTGCCTGATCGAATCCGATTTTACCTACAAATGATTTAGGAAGCTTGTAAGTAAGCGTAACGTTACGGAAGTTTAAGTACGAGGCATCAATCAAAAATCTGTCCGACTGTGAGTTGAATTGTCCGGTGTTATTGATATCTAAGCGTGGAATATCAGTAACATCGCCTGGCTTTTTCCATGCACGTAATGCATCGGTATGTAAGGCACGTCCGTAGCTGATACCCAATAATCCTGCATAGTTACCATCATAAAACTTACCACCTACCTGATAGTTCACTAAGAACGACAGGGAGAAATCTTTCACAGTTACTGTACTGAGTACCGATCCAAAAAACTTTGGAATAGCAGTACCAGCATAATGAAAGGCCGCATTGTTTGGATTAGTTGTAACTGTATCGCCTTTTGCATTTACACGGTAGCCTGTTGTAAGGCCGGGCAATGCATGAAACAATCCTGCTCCATCAACTGGGTCAACACCAGCCCATCTTCTTAGATAGAAGGCAAAGATATCCTGACCTGCTTCCAAACGCTTGGTACCACTTACAATTGTAGGAGTTGTTTCTGGCAACTTGGTGATTCTGTTTTTCAGGGCGGTTACATTCAGTTGTAAATCCCATTTAACGCTTTTTGTTTTTACTACATCAAAATTCAATTGTGCTTCAACACCACGGTTCCACATGGTTCCGATGTTTTCATTCTTCACTGTAACCGGTGCAGACAAACCCTGTGGCACTTCAAATAACAGATCAGATGATCCACGATCAAAATATTCAATTGAACCGGAGATGCGGTTATTCAGCATACCAAATTCAACACCTATGTTCAATGTCTTATTCACCTCCCATGTTAATTCAGGAGTTGGCACGGTTGCTAATAAAGCACCGGGATTGGTTGAGTTATTGAAACCCAAGCCATACAATGCCTGGTATTCAAAGTAAGAACCTAATTCATCGTTACCTACTGTACCGTAAGATGCTCTGAATTTCAAATCATTTATCCAGCTTACATTGGCCATAAACGCTTCACGCATTACCGACCATGAAAAACCTGCAGAGTAGAAGTTACCCCAACGGCTTTCTTGTGAGAAACGTGAAGAGGCGTCTCTGCGGTACGATACATCGAAATAATACTTTTTATCGAAGTTGTATTTAACGCTTGATAAATATCCTTCTCTTCTTAACCGGTTCAAGGAGCCATTTACTGCATTTAACACTACAAAATTGGCTAACTCAATGTTCCCATCGAGGTTCATCCCTCTTCTGGAACCACTGAAAAACTGATCGTTGTTTTGTTGCGATTCATGACCTACTAAAGCCGATACTTCATGCAAACCGAACTCCTGGTTGTAGTTCAAAACCTGGTTGAACGAAACTGTGCGGAACTCATTCGCAGTACGACCTGATGTACCGCCTGCGGTAACACCATCACCCACAATACGGTTCTGGAAGGTTTGCGAACTGGTATTATTTAAATCAATACCGGCATTACCAGTCAGCGTGAAATATTTTAAAAACTTTGTTTCAATGAATGTACGTGCGATAATACTGTTTCGTTTGTCGATACTTTCATTCAACATAGTTTCATAAATAATATGACGACCGGGTGAAGCACCGGCAGGTCTGTTGACAGAACCCGGGTGTAATCCATAATCGTAATATTGATTGCCGAATGGATCCCGAATAGGATTACCTGTTGCATCCCATGCACGTACCGGATAAATAGGACCCATGCCTCTTGCAAATACAAACGGATTAATAAAGGTGTTAGAACCATCGCCGGCAGCCTGGTTAGAGGTTACCATGGCAGCAGTTAAGTTAATACCTGTTTTTAACCACTCTTTTACCTGTGAGTTTACCGCAATACGGGCGTTTACACGCTGGTAATCCGATTTAGTTACAAACCCTTTATCATCGAGATAATTCAACGAAAAATAGTAATCAGATTTATTGATTTTTGACGACAAATTGAAACCAACTTCATTGCGCATACCATTTCTTTCGATAGGTCCATACCAATCAAAGTCGCTGTATTGAAGATCTGCATTGGGGTTCATTACGCCGTTTACATCAACTATCTGATTATTTGGAACGCCAAATGGATTATAGATCAATTGAGCAGCAATATTATTCGTTGCATTTTGGGCAGCCACTGCTTCTGTTTGACCTGTACCTGATGTTGGAAACATGGAACCATGTTTCATGGCTTGCCACATTAATGGGTAATAGTCATATGCACCTACACGGTCGTATTCAGCAATACCTCTTTCAGAAAAACCTGTATTTACAAACACATTTACTTTGGGTGTACCTGCTTTACCTCTTTTAGTAGTAATCATAACCACACCGTTGGCAGCACGTGCACCATATAAAGCAGTTGAAGATGCATCTTTCAACAACGAAATACTTTCAATATCGTTGGTGTTCAAATCGCCAATAGCACCACCATAAGGGAAACCATCCACTACATACAAAGGAGCGGAGCTGGCATTTACCGAACCAAAACCTCTGATGCGCAACGCAGCAGAACTTCCCGGCTGACCGTTGCCCGATGTGGCAGCAATACCTGGTGCAGCACCGGCAAGTGCCTGCGAAAGGTTAGTAGTAAGCCTGTTCTCAAGTTGCTCGGCACCTATTTTAGATACAGAACCCGTAATCGATTCTCTTTTTTGTGTACCGTAAGCTACCACTACTACTTCTTCCAATGATTTAGCTGTGGAGGTCATGGCAACATTAAAAGTTGTTTTGTTACCAATAGCAACCTCTACTTCTTCAAAATCAAGAAATGTAATCACAAGGCTTTTTGCGGAAGAGGGTACATTTAATTTGAACGTACCATCAGCAGCGGTTGTTGTACCTACGTTTGTGCCTTTTACGATAACTGAAACACCGGAAAGTGGTGTGCCGTCTTTGTCGTCTGTTATTTTTCCGGAAACAGACTTTTCCTGTGCCATCATGTGTAATGAACACATCATTAGCAAAACCACTGAAAGCAGTTTTCTCATACTTGTTTTGGTTTAGTTAGTTAAAAAAATTCTGGAGGTGAATTCAAGTAAGCAAAACTTGATTTTCTTTCGGTATGTAAGCAGTCGGCAATTTATTTTGTTTTCGTTAAAAAAAGCAAAATAAATTATGAGTGGTATATTGAATAGACCCAGAATCGATAAAAAAGCTGCATAAAACAGAAAAGGGTGTAAAAAACAATTTATTGATGTTTTAGCATACAGGTCTATTGTCAGAAAAAAATTAAACAAATACATATCATCAAGACTCCTGATCTTGCAGATATTCATCTGCTCATCAACTTTTTACTGTTGATTTGCGTACGCAGTTTGCCATTGTTCAGTTTTTTCAACAAACACATGTGCACAAAAACTCATCAGCAAAGTTTGGAGAGAACAGCAAACATCGCAAGCCATGAATATTTGCCAACTTAATCATCTTTCCCAACAATCTCCTTCACCCGCCCAATCTGCCCATCTTGCAACCGTACTTTAATACCACGGTGATGCGTAGGCGAACTTGTGAGTAAATCTTTTACAATGCCCTCTGTTAGTGCGCCGGATCGTTGATCTTTTTTTAAAATTATTAAGACCAACATGCCCGGTTTAATGTTTGAACGAATGGTTCCTTCCATATTTTATAATTGTTCAGGATTTGTGGTTAATGAATAAAATCTTCCCGCATAGGACTAAACACATCGATTAGTACGCCTTTCTCCAGACACACAACACCGTGTTCAACATTTGACGGAATATGAAAACCATCCCCCGCTTTCAGCACTTTCTTTTCACCCGCAATCTCTACTTCAAACAATCCACTTTCAATATGGGTTAGTTGTACATGCACATGTTTGTGTACAGCCCCCACAGCGCCCTGTTCAAAGTCTACTTTCACCAGCATCACCGAAGAGTCGTACGCCATAATTTTACGGCGGATACCTTCGCCTGCGGATTGCCATTCAAATTGGTTGTCTTCGATAAATCCGGGGTGTTGCATAGTTTAATTTCTATTTATTCCGGCCATCCGCTCTTATCAATATTTGGAATAATGCGCAGTGCATTTTTATAATACACTTTCTTTAAAATAGCATCCGGTAAACCCATGCCATACATTGGCCAGATAGGCATGATATTTTTTGTGGTACGGAAAATATTCATCTTCTGTTTCCAACACACGGAAATAAGTGGCATATTCAGAAGGCACCCAACTGTCTTTCCCAAACAAAATGCGATCCTGGTATTTGGTGAAGAAAGCTTTCGCCATTTTTGGTTGCCGGCCAATCTCTGCAATCACTGCACCAAACTCCACCACCACGTTCGGCATGGCATCAAGAATACCACTCAGCTTTTGCAGATCGTTGGGGTACCAGCCAAAATGCGCAGCAATGAACGTTGTGTTCTTATGTTTTTTGAACAGATTATGTTGCTCTGCAATCAACGTTTCAAACGGTACCGGATTATCGGCACCACGTTTACGGTTGGGGTTAATGATCAACTCCAGCCAGCGTTCATTGGTATTATCCAACGGATCCCAAAATGATTTTGGATCGGCCGTATGAATGATGACGGGAATTTTTAATTCACCCGCTTTTTTCCAAACCAAATCAAGTCTTGCATCATCAACAGGAACACGATTGCCATTGATATCTTTCACACTAAAACCAAGACTCTTATAAATCTTTAATCCGTTAGCTCCATTCTTTACATCATCTTCCAGTTGTTTGGCAGCCTTTTCGCCCCAGCCGGGTTCGCCTACACCTTTAAAATCTACATTGGCAAATACAATAAACCGACCGGGCTTGTTATCTTTGGCATTCTTTACAGCACCGCTTATCTGGTCGCCACTACCGCCACTGAGGTTCACCATTACCCGCATATTCAGTTTGTCCATTTCAGTAGTTAGGGTATTCAGATCCATTGTTGGCATCCGGAACTGATGATTGTGCACATCAATAAACGGAAACTTAGCTCTCGTAACCGGATGTTGCGGAACCACTAATGTGGAAGGAGGATTATAACTTTCGAAATCAATTTTCTGTTGTGCACTTGCGGCTGTTGCCAGCAATAAAGTACCAATAAGAAAAACTTTATGCATGTTGATCATTATTTTTTGTGGTTCAAAGAAAGCAAGTTATCGAACAGAATCGTTTCCGCTTGTCATTTTTTAACAGGGTACAAATAAAAAGCCCGGAAGCAAGCCTCCGGACTCTATCGATCAAGCATGAGAAAACTTATTTTGCCATCGCTGCACTAATCGGCACACGATCGAGGTATTGTATTACACGGTCAATCTTATCATTGGCATCAAAATGCTGTACGGTATGTATTGACTGTATCATGCGTTTACCGGTTTTATATTTTGCATTTGTACTGTACCAACTGAGTAGCCATACACCAGGAGCTTCTGTTGCCTGTGTTTGGTTTACTTTCACCGGCAACCATATTTGGTTGGTAAAACTGATGGAATCAATGGAATTTGTTCTTCTGTCTTTCCAGTAGTTTACTACGGCAGTTTTTCCAACTATACTATCGCCATTGTTCCATTGCCATACAATATTATCGGCCCAATTGGATGCCCATCCATCAATGTCGCCTGATGTCATACTGGCTAATCCAGCTTTTCCGATCTCCGAATATTTTGGATCAGCAAACTCAGCAGGTTGGGCTTTGGTTTCGGTAGTAGCAGAAGTGGTTTCAGCAGCATCGTCTGGTTTGGGATTGTTGCAGGCTGCAAGCAAAAGGAATGACATCATTCCAACAAGAAATCGTTTCATGTTTGTTTGATTTAAAATGTGAAAAAGAGTGGGGCAGACCAAAATGTGGTTCACAATGTGCGGAAGACTAAGAAAGCTACATCAATAAATCGGCATTGTCAATAGGTAAAAAATATATCGTTTGTAGTTTATAGTGTGAAGTTGCCGGCTGTGGTGAGGATTTTGTGCTGATAACATCGAACGCATCAACTAAAAATCACAAACGATAAACTACAAACTCAACCAGATCACTAGTAAGGACAAACATCGAAACAGATACTGACGCTGGTAAGTCTTTTCTGTGCGAACAATCATTCTTTGACCAATTGCTCACGTCTACTTTTACTTTCGAAATAAAACAAACAGAAAGGAAAAGCGATTGCAAACATTTTTCTGTTCATCTTCCTGTCATTTAAAATCTTCAATTATGGCAACAATTAAAAAACCAATCAAGTATGTTTATTCCTTTGGTGGCGGCAAGGCCGACGGGAATGAATCAATGAAAAATCTATTGGGTGGAAAAGGTGCAAACCTGGCCGAAATGGCGGGTCATCCAAATCTGCGTTTGCCGGTTCCTCCCGGCTTTACACTTTCTACCGAAGTATGTACCTATTATTATGATCATAAGAAAACCTATCCGAAAATTTTAAACCAACAGGTACAGGATGCATTAACTAAAATGGAAAAACTCACCGGTAAAAAATTCGGTGATGTAAAAAATCCATTGCTGGTGTCGGTGCGTTCAGGTGCAAGAAAAAGTATGCCTGGTATGATGGAAACGGTATTGAATGTTGGCTTGAATGAAAACACCATCAAAGGAATTATTGAACAAAGCGGTGATGCCCGTTTTGCATACGATGCATACCGTCGATTAATTATGATGTATGCCGATGTGGTGATGGAAAAAGCCGGTGGTATTGAACCAAAAGGCGGAAAAGGCATCCGTAAAGTATTGGACGAAAAACTTGAAAAAGTAAAACATACAAAAGGATATCAATTCGATACTGATCTTACAGTTGATGAATTAAAAAAACTGGTGAAAGATTTTAAGGCAACTGTTGTAAAAGTATTGGGCAAACCATTTCCTGAAGATCCGTCAGAACAATTATGGGGCAGTGTGGGTGCAGTGTTCAGCAGTTGGATGGGCAAGCGTGCCATTGAATATCGCCGCATTGAAAAAATTCCCGACGAATGGGGAACTGCAGTAAATGTACAGGCAATGGTATTTGGTAATATGGGCGATAAAAGTGCAACAGGTGTTGCCTTTACCCGTAACCCCGGTAATGGTGAAAATTATTTTTATGGTGAATACCTGGTGAATGCACAAGGTGAAGATGTAGTAGCAGGTATTCGTACACCGGCACCTGTAAATGAATATTCAAAAAATGCACAGAGCGAACAGTTTACTACACTTGAAAAATTAATGCCATCTCTCTACAAAGAATTGGATGGCTATCAGCAACGCTTAGAGAAACATTACAAGGACATGCAGGATATTGAATTTACTATTGAAAATGGAACATTATATATGTTGCAATGTCGTGTTGGCAAACGCAATGGTGTTGCAGCTGTTCGTATGGCAATGGATATGTATAAATCAAAATTGATTGATGCAAGAACAGCTATTCTACGTGTAAGTCCGAATCAATTAGTGGAATTGTTATTGCCAATGCTCGATCCGAAAGTTGAATTGATACAACCGGTTATTGCAAAAGGCTTACCTGCCGGTCCCGGTGGTGCAAAAGGTCGAGTGGTATTTACATCGGAAGATGCGGTTGAATGGGCATCACGTGGTGAGAAAGTGATCTTGGTGCGTGAAGAAACATCACCTGAAGATGTAGATGGCATGCACAAAGCACAAGCGATTCTTACAACCAAAGGTGGTATGACTTCGCATGCTGCACTTGTTGCACGTGGCTGGGGTAAATGCTGTATTGTTGGTTGTGGCGATATTGAAATTCACGCCAACTCAAAAGTCTTTCATGCAAAAAATGATGTGGTCATTAAAGAAGGAGATTGGATCAGCCTTAACGGAACAAAAGGGTTAGTGTATGAAGGCAGCATGGCATTGGTTGATATTGATATTGAAAAAAATCAAGCCTACAAAGAACTGATGAAGCTGGTTGACAAAACCAAACAGATCGGCGTACGTGCAAATGCTGAAACGCCTGAGGATGCATCAACTGCATTTAAGTTTGGTGCAGAAGGTATTGGTTTGTTCCGCACCGAACATATGTTTTATGGGGAAGGAAGTGAGGAGCCATTATTCCTGCTGCGCAAAATGATTGTAAGTAAAACAGAAAAGGAACGCAGAGATGCATTGAACGGCTTGTTCAAATTTGTAAAGAAAGATATTAAGGATACGTTGGAAGTAATGAAAGGAAATCCTGTTACTATCCGTTTACTCGATCCTCCACTGCATGAATTTGTTCCACATGATGCAGAAAAATTACAGGAGTTGAGTAAAGAGTTAGGCATCCGCATGAGTGTTTTGAAAAGAAGGGTATTGGCATTGCATGAAAACAATCCGATGCTTGGTCACCGTGGTGTGCGTTTAGGTATCAGCTATCCTGAAATTACAGAGATGCAGATACGGGCCATTTTTGAAGCAACCGTTGAATTGACGAAAAAAGGAAAGAAAGCTTTGCCTGAAATTATGATCCCTGTTGTTTGTGGTAAACATGAGCTACGTCACCAACGTGAAATTGTGAATGAAGTTTACAGGCAGACCTGTGAAAAAATGAAGGTGAAGAAAATTCCTTACCTGTATGGTACAATGATCGAAATTCCACGAGCTGCCTTGAAAGCAAACAGCCTTGCAGAAGAAGCCGATTTCTTCAGCTTTGGTACCAACGATCTTACACAAATGAGTTTCGGCTTCAGCCGTGATGATATTGGTGGGTTCTTGCCAAAATATCTTGATCTGAAATTGCTGCCATCTGATCCATTCCAGACCATTGATCAGAGTGGAGTTGGTGAACTCATTAAAATTGGTGTGGAACGAGGTCGGCAAACCAAACCAAATCTTAAGATCGGTATTTGTGGTGAGCATGGTGGTGATCCTGAAAGTGTGATCTTCTGTCACAAAATTGGAATGAACTATGTGAGTTGTTCTCCGTTCCGTGTGCCGATTGCCCGTTTGGCGGCAGCACACGCTGCACTGGAGTTCCCTCGAAAATAATAACTATGTAAAACCATTTGTTTTGATTATGACTCCTAAAGCAAAAGGCCACCGTATAGGTGGCCTTCTTTATTAATTGAGTTGAAGCTGATCTTTTATTTCTTCCATATCAATTCCCATATGGCTTTCATCGTACACACATTTTCCGTCTTTGATCACCAGTATTTGCGGCGATTCATGTTCAACAGAAAAACGGTCGGCAATTGAATTCGACAAAGAACGATAGGAGAGCAGATCCAGGTAATAAAAAGGAGTTTCCTCCGGAGCATTCGCTTTTTCCAGCCGGCTTTTGGCAACAGAACTAATGCTGCAACGGGTACTGTGTTTGAAAATAACCTGTGGCTTTAATTGAGACAAATGAATAATCTGTTCCAGCTCTTCGGTGGAACGTAACGGAATCCAATTCATGTAAGTTTAGTTTACTGGAATAACAGCTTACGCACGGAAAGGTTTGTTACTTGAGCTGGTTGGACAACCTGTGCTTCCTCTTTTACTGCTGGCACAAGAGGTAAATGAAACGGTTGCAACAGCAACAACAACGAGGGCAATGAGTACTTTTTTCATAATAAAAACGGATTTAGGTCCCGCAAATTAACCAAAGTTTTTTAGAATTTCATCGAAATTACCTCCCTTAAACGTTCATTAGGTGTATTTCAGTATCTGATAGTGGCTTTGTTTTAGTTATTTTTGCGCATGAGCCAACAGATTTCGATGGGTTTTGACAGCAATAACCAACCCGGTAACAATAGTATGAGTTTACAACTAAGCCGTCCGCTAGCCGTAATTGATCTTGAAACGACCGGTATAAATATCAGCAGCGACAGGATCGTTGAAATCGCTATTGTGAAAATTATGCCCGATGGAAGCCGTTTGGTTAAGCGCAAGCTCATCAACCCCGAAATGCCGATTCCTCCGGGTTCAACAGACGTACACGGCATCAGCAATGAAATGGTGAAAGATGCGCCTACATTCAAACAAGCCGCTAACGAAATTAAAATGTTTATGGCCAATTGTGATCTGGCAGGCTATAATTCCAATCGGTTTGACATTCCGCTATTGGTTGAAGAATTCCTGCGTGCAGGTTTGGATATAGAATTGAACGATCGCTCCCTGCTTGATGTGCAACGGGTTTTCCATATGATGGAGCAACGAACTCTCAGTGCAGCTTATAAATTTTATTGTGATAAAATACTGGACGGTGCTCACAGCGCAGAAGTAGATGCATTGGCAACTTGGGAAGTGTTGGAAGCGCAGGTGAAACGTTATCCGCAAATGGGTGCAAGCGTTGATGCCATTGTGAAGTTTACAGGTGAGGACCAGATTGTTGATTTTGCACGCAGGTTTATAATGGACAACGGCGTCGAAGTGTTCAACTTTGGAAAACACAAAGGCAAACCGGTAACGTTGGTATTAAAACAGGAACCACAGTACTATGACTGGATGATGAAGGGAGATTTTCCACTCCACACCAAACAAAAGCTTACAGAAATATTGAACCGTACGCTGTTAAAAAAGAACTAAACGTTTTTTATATCTATAAGAAGTTTTGTTGAAGGTTTTCGAAATCAACTAAATTGCAACGCAAACATTCAGATTGGAGAAACTCGTCATTATACCCACTTACAACGAGAAGGAAAATATTGAAGATATTATCCGTGCCGTTTTTACATTGCATGAAGGTTTTCATGTATTGGTGATTGATGATGGTTCTCCTGATGGAACTGCACAAATTGTAAAGCAATTACAGCCTTCTTTCCCCAATCAATTATTTATTGAAGAACGTACCGGCAAACTTGGATTAGGTACAGCCTATATTCATGGCTTTAAATGGGCCATTGAAAAAGGATACCAGTTTATTTGCGAAATGGATGCCGACTTCAGTCATAATCCGGCCGATCTTGCACGTTTGGTTGATGCCTGTAAAACCGGTGGTGCTGATCTTGCAATTGGCAGCCGATATGTGAAGGGTGGTGCTGTTGCCAACTGGCCGCAAAACCGCATCCTGCTTTCAAAAGGCGCATCTTTATATACAAGAATGATCACCTGGATGCCGGTGATGGATCCCACAGCCGGTTTTGTTTGTTACAGAAAAGAACTGCTGGAAGCACTGAATCTTGATAAAATTCATTTTGTTGGCTATGCATTCCAGATCGAAATGAAGTTTGCCACCTGGAAATTGAAGTTCAAGATCAAGGAAGTGCCGATCACATTTGTTGATCGTAAACTTGGTGCCAGCAAAATGAACAAAGGCATTGTGAAGGAAGGTATACTTGGTGTATTAAAACTACGCTGGCAGAGTCTCTTTAAAGACTATCATCAAAAGATCAAGAAAACAGGCGAGACTCTTCCAAAATATTCATCTGATGAAGTGGTTGCACAAAGCAATCATTGATCTCTCTAATGCATCCCACCACCAAAGCTTTTTTACAACTGCATGTTGCTGTTTTTTTAGCAGGTTTTACAGGTGTGCTTGGCCGTTTGATCGAGTTGAATGAAGGTTGGCTGGTTTGGTACAGGATGTTGCTTTCATCTTTCTTATTACTGCTCATCTTTTTCATTCGTAAACAATCGATCCGCATTGAACGGAAATATTTAGTACAATGTATTGGCATTGGAGCACTCATTGCTTTGCATTGGGTATTCTTTTATGGCAGTATAAAGTATGCCAACGTATCCATTGCATTGGTTTGTTTTGCAGCCACCGGTTCATTCACTGCTTTTCTGGAACCGCTGCTCCATAAACGAAAATTAGACCTTGTAGAAGTATTGTTGGGATTACTGGTATTGCTGGGTATCTATCTCATTTTTCATTTTGATACAGAATATAAAACAGGCATTTTGCTTGGCATTGCTGCTGCTTTTTTATCGGCTTTATTTCCCATATTTAATAAACGACTGATTCAACATATTCCTGCTGCTAACTTAACCTTGTATGAATTGGGTGGGGGATGGTTGATGTTGAGTTTATTGTTGCCGTTGTATCTGCAATTTTCTCCGGCTACAAAATATATTCCGACTTTGAGTGATTGGTTCTGGTTGTTGATGCTTGCATTGTTCTGCACAGTACTGGCTTTTCAATTATCGGTGAATGCATTGAAAAAAATATCACCGTTTACAGCTAACCTTACGTACAATCTTGAACCGGTGTACGGCATTCTGCTCGCATTCTTATTATACAACGAAAACAACGATTTAGGTAAGGGATTCTACTGGGGTATTCTGCTGATCGTTGCCAGCGTGTTGATACAAACGGTTCGGGTATGGCAGGAGAAGAAAAATGCGAAGTAAGAAATACGAAGTACGACTGGCATGCTTTTTATAAAAACTTAATTCAATTTCATTCTCGTTTGCTCCGTAAAAATTTGTTTCAAATTTTATAGTGATGTTTTCGTACCTCGTACTTCTTTCTTCTTACGTTGTTTTTAAGTTTAGAACTCAATAATAAACCCAATCGTTGGTGTTACGCTAGGATCATTGTTTTGCAGAATAACAGGAATTGCATTACTTCCATCTGCTGCAACAGGTCGTCCGTTTGTTGTTGCAAAGCCGCTGTTATTGGCTGTACGTTGAAACGTGTATTGCGGAAACGCCGGACTCTTTGCCACATACCAGTTACTCACATCCAGAAACACATCCAGTGTTAAGCGTTTAAAATTCCACTTCTTGTCAATACGTACATCACTTGAGTTGAAAGCAGTCAACCGGTTTTGATTCAACCTTGCGTAATCCAAAATACCTTCTCCTGTGCTGAGATAATTTTGGCGGCTTGCTGTTTCATCAAACGGTGTAAAGGGAGCGCCTCCCTGGTAACGGAATTTCAACCCAAGCTCCCAGTTACGTGGAAATTTATAACCCCATGTTACACTCAACAGGTGACGGTTATCCCATGCACTCGAAACATATTTTCCATCCACACCACTGAATTGACTAATAAATAATGTG
>CAWHOR010000073.1:0-17538 GCA_963830845.1 uncultured Bacteroidota bacterium
AGGTGCGCATCATTGCGCTGGTCGCCACATTCCATGACGCTGGACCTCAAGGCCCGAAGTCGCGGGCCATCTTACTTGTCATAATGGGGTGAGCTCGCTGGCAGAAGTCATGGTAAACGCCGTGCGGGCGATCGATCTGCGCCGGGTGCGCATCGAGATTGCGCTGCTGGTCGGCGCGCTCATGACAAAAGAGCCTTTAGGCGCTTGTTGGTTGCCATTGCAACAGTACGCTTTGGCGCAGCAGCATGAATTGTCGGAGCTGGCCAGATTGCAGCGTGTTGAGCGCACCGAAGTGGCGTATGCGCAGCAGCAAAAAACGCAATCGCTGGAGGCCGAAATAGTTCGCCGTCGAGACAGCGAAGCGACGCTGGCCGAATTAAGGTTGGGCTTGGAAATGGCCAATCGGCGTTTGATCGAAGTGAATACCAGTTTAATTCATGAAGCTGAAACAGACCCGCTGACCAGTTGTGGTAATCGGCGCATGTTTGAGCAAATGGCGGCGGCAGAAATTAAAAGGTTATTCACGCGTGATGCACTCAGCATCATGGATAAGATCGTAAGTTTTACCAATGGAGAACTAACGTATCAGAATACATTAGAGCATCTCAACATCCTGGATGCAGATTATTTCTTTAAGTTATTGGATGCGATGCAGCAGCAGCAATTAGCTGATGCAATGTTGTTGTTTGATGATATTAACCGTAAGGGTTTTGAAGGCGATATGGTGTTGAATGCCATGGCTGAATTCTTCCGCAACTTATTGGTGTGCAAAGATGAGAAAGTAGCGAACCTTCTCGAAGTTGTTGAAAGCTTTAAAGACAAATACACATCGGCTGCTAAAAAAACTTCTGCGTCTTACATCATCAGCGCATTGAATGTATTGAACGAAGCAGAGATCAATTACAAACAAGCCCGTAATAAACGTCTGCATGTTGAGTTGGCTTTGATCAAACTAACGTACCTACAGCAGGCGCTTGACCTTAGTTCAGAAAAAAGCACTTCGACTTCGCTCAGTACCAAAGCAAAAGCTGTTCAGTTTCGGGCGCTAAAGCCGATGGAAGTGAAAACACAACCGGCAACCGGCAACAGGCAACAGGCAACGGAAGCAAAATTGATGGTGGAGGAACCGAAACCAAGCTACAAGGTTGAACAGCCAATAACCAATAATCAAAATCAGGTTGCAACAACGGCTATTCCCAAACAAACTACTACTGCCGGTGTAAAAGGGGGATTGTCCAAACTCCGGGAAAAAATTGCAGCGGAAAGCAGCAAAACTGCCAATGCCCAACTGGAACTGGATGTGGAGCAACTCAAAATTGCCTGGCACGAATACATCCTCAAACTCCGCACGGCAAGTAAACATTCGGTGGTTTCCAATTTCGAAATGATGGAATGCCGTTTCAAATCGCCACTCGATTTTGAAATCATCTGTAATGGAAATATTCAGCTCGGCTTTCTGAAACAGGAAAAAACAGCGCTGCTCGAACATATCCAGCATTTTTTCCATAACCCCGGCCTGAATATGCATGTTGATCTCATCGAAGCACCGGAGGATACAAATCCCGTTGAAAGGCCATTGTCAACCAAAGAACAATTCATGAAAATGACGGAGAAATATCCGCTGGTAAAAGAATTGAAAGACCGGTTAGGGTTGGAACTGGATTACTGATTGAACTACAATTTCACAAATGTTATGTCATAACGGAGCGGACTAACAATTACCATTATGCTCCCGTTTATCTGGTAAGTTGAAGGTAAACAAGGCGATAAGGATTGAAGATGACAGGCTCCTAATACAGTAAAAAAGGCTGTGCCTAATTGATCCTCGGCCACCTTCGTTATCATTCCAAAAGAGTCAAAACGAATTGCTCCATCCGCAGGCACAGTGTAGCTTCCACCGCCAAAAGTATTCACCCTCGTTTTACCGCTAAACGACCCATTTGCATTTAATGTAATCTGAATTCGCTCCGGCGTTCCAGATGGGTATGTAAAAGTTGAACCGGTGCTTTTATCTCTCACTTCTGTTACTTGCCAGGTACCGGTTAGAAGTGCGTTGCCGGTACTGTTTCCGCCAGTTTCTCTTCTACAAGAAATAAAAAGCAGAATAAAACAGCAGGAACTGAGAAAAAGTCGCATATGTATTATTTGCTTCATGACATTAAAACGATACAAACCCGCTGCATTAAGATGAAACTTTATTTTTCAAAAAATGTTATTTCGAACCGTTTTAGAAACCAGCAAAACAAAGTGTCAAAAAACTAACGGTTATTGATCAGAAACCACAGGTCGATATTTCCCTAAATTGCCTTAATTTCACGCCCTCATTACGACTAAAAATTGATCTTATGGCTGAAGTGATTCGTATGCCCCTGCTGAGTGATACCATGACCGAGGGAAAAATTGTGAAATGGAACAAGCAGGTGGGCGATAAAGTGAAAAGCGACGATGTGCTTGCTGATGTAGAAACGGATAAAGCAACCATGGAAGTGGTGGGCTATGCCGATGGCACTTTACTTTATATTGGCGTGCCTGAAGGAAAGGCTGCACAAATCAATGAAATTATTGCAATTGTTGGGAAGGAAGGCGAAGATTATAAAAGTCTGATCGCTGGCGGAAGTGCTCCTGCCACTCCGGCTCCGGCTGCTGCTGAAACAGCTGCTCCTGCCGAAACTTCATCTGCACCTGCACCGGCTGCTACGGGCGTTGATGCTGATGCACTTGCTTCGCAATTAGGTGTTACGGTAATCCGCATGCCGCTGCTGAGCGATACCATGACGGAAGGAAAAATTGTTGCGTGGAATAAAAAAGTGGGCGATACGGTAAAAGCGGATGAAAGTCTTGCTGATGTTGAAACTGATAAAGCCACCATGGAAGTAGTTCCTTATGTGGATGGCACCGTTTTATACACCGGTGTTGAAGCAGGTTCGGCTGCCAAAATCAATGAAGTGATTGCCGTAATTGGAAAAGCAGGTACTGATGTTGCAGCTCTGGTGAATGCATTTAAAAATCCGGGTGCTGCTACTCAACCAAAAGCTGCGGGTACTGCTGCGCCGGCTGCTGCTGCAACAACTACATCAGCTGCTCCGGCAATTTCTTCGAGCGAGAACGGTCGGGTGAAAGCTTCTCCGTTAGCAAAGAAAATTGCTGCTGATAAAGGCATCGATCTCCACGCTGTACAAGGCAGTGGCGATGGAGGACGTATTATAAAAGCTGACATTGATAATTATAAAGCGGCTGCGCAGACTTCGACTTCGCTCAGTCCTGCGGCCAAAGGCACTTCGACTCCGCTCAGCACTTTTGTTCCGGGCGCAGGTGAAGGATTTGTTGATACGCCAAATGGCAGCATGCGTAAAACCATTGCACGTCGCTTGGGCGAAAGCATGTTCACGGCTCCTCACTTCTATTTGAAAATGGAATTGAACATGGACAATGCCATGGCAGCCCGTGCACAAATGAATGCCATCAGTCCGGTGAAGATCAGCTTCCAGGATATGATGATCAAAGCATGTGCAATGGCACTCCGCAAACATCCTGCAGTAAACAGCAGTTGGATGGGTGAATTTATCCGCACATACAATCATATTCATATTGGTAGTGCAGTTGCAGTTGACCAGGGATTGATCGTTCCTGTATTCAAATTTGCAGATCAAAAAAGTTTGAGCCAGATCGCTTCAGAAGCAAATGGTTTGTACGATAAAGCAAGAACAGGCAAACTGCAACCACAGGAATTTACAGGTAACACATTTACGATCTCGAATTTAGGTATGATGGATATTGAAGATTTCACTGCCATTATTAACCCACCAGACAGTTGTATTCTTGCTGTAGGTCGTATCAAAGAAATTGTGATCAAGAAAAAAGATGGCAGCTTCGATACAACGAATGTGATGAAAGTAACCTTAAGTTGCGATCACCGCAGTGTTGATGGTGCAGTAGGTGCAAGCTTTTTACAAACACTTAAAAAGTATATTGAGAATCCTGTTACCATGTTGGTTTAAGTACCAAGTTCTTTTGTTGAAAAAATTTATCCCGCTTTAATGGCGGGATTTTTTTTGATGCCAGCTGTCATTCCCGACCTGTCCCGCAATCAGCGGGAGGTACGAGGAACCTGCTGAAAAAATGCAGAAAGAAAATTTTTGTACTTAGCTTATGTACCAGTCGCATCGTTCCTTGCGTCGCACTCTTCAGGGATTGGTAATTCTATTCTACTTTTTATATAAGCATAAACACAACACTCATTTATCTTTACCACCTAAAAAGGAAACAAATGTCCATCACCAATAATGCAGAACTCGAAGGAATGCAAAAGATCAGTAACGATGTTGCAGTTACCCTTAAAGCCATGCGTGATTATGCAAAGCCCGGTATCAGCACAAAAGAACTGGATGAGTTTGGTGGAAAGCTATTGTCAGAAATGGGAGCAAAATCCGCACCTCTTCTTACGTATAATTTTCCCGGCTTCACCTGCATCAGTGTCAACAAATCATTTGCTCACGGTATTCCATCAACTGAAATTATTTTACAGGAAGGGGATCTGGTGAATATTGATGTGTCTGCGGAGTTGAATGGCTATTGGTCAGACAATGGTGGTTCGTTTGTAGTTGGTGAAGATCTGCATCAACATCAACCATTGGTTGATTTGTCGAAACGTATTTTATACAATGCGCTTGATCAGATCAAAGGTGGTGTGCGTATAGCAGAGATCGGAAAGCTGATCGAGACACAAGCGAAAAAAGCAAACTGCAAAGTGATCCAGAATTTAACAGGACATGGTGTTGGTAAAAGTTTGCATGAAGATCCCCTTGAAATACCCAACTACTACGACAGATTTAATACCAAACGATTTCGCAAAAACTCAGTTGTAGCCATTGAAACATTCATTGCCACACATTCCACACAGGCAGTGGAGCTGGAAGATGGCTGGACCTTTGTTGGCAACAAAGGCGGCTATGTAGTACAACATGAACATACCATTATGATCACTGATGGCAAGCCGGTTATTCTTACCGCAGCCAATGGTATTTGATCAATATTAATTTATTTTGGCTCATCGTTTTCTACCCCTGCTCAACACAAGATTCTTGAGAACATTTTGACAGAAGGCTTTTGGTCTATTTCAAATAGCAAATGACAGCCAGGCGATAATTTGCCCACTAAACAAAGCTTACATTTACAATAAGCACTATCAACGTATGATCAGCAAAAGTACATTACAGCTGTTGCGGTTTCATTTTTCGATTTTCTTAATGCCTGTTTACTGGTTTGCATTAACGCAATTGGTAAACATCAACCGCACAAATGCAGTCCTGATATTCATCATTCTGCATATACTCATCTACCCTTCCAGCAATGGTTACAACAGTTATATGGACAGAGATACATCGCCCATCGGTGGTGTAAAAAATCCATTACAACCTACCAAGCAACTGTTTTATGTATCGATCATCATGGATATAATTGCTGTTGCATTGTCATTCCTGATCAGTAACTGGTCTGCATTGGGCAGTTTGATTTATATCATTGGTTCAAGATTATACAGTTATCGTGGTGTCCGTCTTAAACAATATCCAATCCTTGGTTATCTCACCGTTATTACGCTGCAGGGTGGCTTGGTTTTCTGGATGGTATACCACGGAAGTTCGGAGCTGTTAAAAACGAGCATGCCAATTGCAGGTATGATAGCAGCAAGCTTACTGATCGGTGGGTTTTATCCGCTCACACAAATTTATCAGCACAGGCAGGATAAAGAAGATGGTGTTACAACTATCAGCTACCTGCTGGGCTATCGTAAAACATTTGTATTCTGCGCCATTGTTTACTCCGTTGCGATGTTATTTGTAGGATATACGTTCTTCTCATCGCTGATGATCAAAGAATTTTTTATCCTCAGCATCTTTTTTCTTCCAATCCTCGTTTATTTCTTATGGTGGGCAGTGAAAGTTTGGAAGTCGGAAAGTTTTGCAGATTTTAAACATACCATGCAAATGAACGTTTTGGCAAGTTTATGCACCAATGCAGCATTTATAACCATCTTAATCATGAATCAATTTGAGTAAACTTATTTCCATTGGCACAGCCGTTCCGGCATTTAAACATGCGCAGAAAGATATTCTGCAGTTCATGCAGGAAGTGTATGCACTGGACACAGTTGAAAACAGAAAATTGAGATTTCTCTATAGTCAAAGCGGAATTGATACACGTTATTCAACCATTCCCGATTACAGTCATCAATTACCTGAATGGAAATTTTATCCGCACAGCGAAAACCTTGAACCCTTTCCCAATCTTGAACATCGTATGCGTTGGTACAACCGTTATGCGGCACCGTTATCTGTTGATGCCATCAGGCAATGTATTGCGGGAAAGATCAACAGTCAGCAGATCACACATCTCATCACCGTTAGCTGTACTGGTATGAGTGCACCGGGACTTGACCTGATGGTGATGGAGTTAATGGATCTTCCAAAGAATATCTTTCGTACGTCCATCAACTTTATGGGTTGCTATGCAGCCATTCACGGTTTAAAAATGGCGGATATGATTTGCAAAACCGATCGTGCTGCCAAAGTGATGATCGTTTGTACTGAGCTGTGCACATTACATTTTCAAAAAGATGCGAGTCCCGATAGTATTGCTTCCACACTTTTGTTTGGCGATGGAAGTGCAGCGGCATTAGTGATGCATGATGATGCGACTCCAAAAGGATTACACCTGAAAAGTTTTTACAGCGAAGTTGTTCCGAAAGGTAAACGGGACATGGCATGGGAGCTTTCATCAACAGGTTTCTTAATGACGCTGAGCGGATATATTCCCGATCTCATTAAAGAAGATTTTGCGCCGCTGGTTGAACGTGCATTGCAGCATGCAGGTTTGCAGCAGCGGGAGATCAGCAACTGGTGTATTCATCCCGGCGGCAGACGTATTGTAGATACCATTCACAAATCGCTGCAATTACCGGAAGGTAAACTGCAGGCTTGTTATGATGTGTTGCGTGATTATGGCAACATGTCTTCTCCCACTATTTTGTTTGTGTTGAAAGAACTGATGCAACGCAGCAGCAATGATGAATCCATTTTTGGTGCCGCCTTTGGACCCGGTTTAACAATGGAAACTTTTGTAGCTTCAACACATGCCTGATCTTTCCAAACGATCATATCAAAAAGAACTACTCGACCGTGATGATATTCCGTTTGAAGACATCAAACAGAATATGCAGGAACTGGATGTGATCAATACATGGTTAGGCGGACATCAGATTACGATTAAAGGAATACAACAATTAATGAACAGGGTGAGTCACCCGCATACTCTGCACATCTGTGAAATTGGTTGTGGCGGCGGTGATAATCTGAGAGCAATCCGACAATACTGTCAAAAAGAAAAGCATCAACATAAAACTGATCGGTATTGATATCAATCCGCATTGCATTGCTTATGCACAGATCAAGAAAAGAGAATGAAGGAATTGAATTCATTTGTTCCGATTATGCATCAGCTTCATTTACACAAAAACCGGATATTATTTTTTCTTCCTTGTTCTGTCATCACTTTACTGAAAAAGAATTACAACAGCAGTTTTTGTGGATGAAGGATAATTCTACACTTGGTTTTTTTGTAAACGATCTGCACCGTCATTCTCTCGCTTATCATTCCATCAAATTATTAACAGATGCTTTTTTCAAAATCATATCTTGTAAAGAACGATGCACCGTTGAGTGTTGCACGAGGATTTAAAAAAAATGAACTTGCAGAACTGTTACAGCAATCATCCATTACCAATTATCAATTAACATGGAAGTGGGCTTTTCGTTGGTTGTTGATTTACCACAAAACCAAGTAGAATTAATGAAATCGAATGAACATATAAAATCAGATAGTTCATTATCCCCCCTTGAGGGGGTTAGGGGGTACGATATTGCAATTATTGGTGGTGGACTTGCCGGATTAGCTTTAGCCATTCAATCGGCAAAGCAAGGTTATGCTGTTGTGTTATTTGAAAAAGAAAAATATCCTTACCACAAAGTATGTGGCGAGTACATCAGTATGGAAAGCTGGAACTTTCTTGAATCGTTAGGCATTCCGTTGTCAACACTGAATTTACCCATCATCAAACAACTGGAAGTATCATCACCCAATGGAAATATCTTTCAACACGAGTTGCCACTTGGAGGTTTTGGTATCAGTCGTTACAAACTTGATGAGATGTTGGCAACTATTGCCCGGCAAAAAAAAGTTCTTTTACTGGAAGAAACAAAAGTGAATGATGTCATCTTTCAGAACAATGCATTTATTATTCATTCATCTGCTGGAGAATTTTCTTCAACAATTGCAGCTGGCTGTTTTGGCAAACGAAGTAATCTGGATGTAAAATGGAACCGGAATTTTGTTCAGCAAAAACCAAATAAGCTCAACAACTATATCGGCGTTAAATATCACATCAGCATCAATCGTCCTGCTGATGTAATTGCCTTACACAATTTTGAAAACGGATACTGTGGTATTTCACAAATTGAAGATGGAAAATATTGTCTTTGTTATTTAACCACTGCGGTTAATCTGCAAAAAAAGTAATAACCGTATTGAGCAGATGGAGAAAAAAATTCTCTGCAAAAATCCACAACTCAAAAAAATATTTACTGAAGCTGAATTTCTATACGAATCGCCGGTAACCATTTCACAGATCAGCTTCGAACAAAAGCAACAGGTAGAACATCATGTGTTGATGATCGGTGATGCAGGCGGCATGATCACTCCGCTTTGTGGCAACGGCATGAGCATGGCCATGCATGGAAGCAAACTTGCGTTTGAACAAGTACATGCGTTTCTGCAACAGCAAATCACCCGGCAGCAAATGGAAGAATTCTACAGCCGCAACTGGCAACAACAGTTTGCCAAACGTTTAAAAACCGGCCGACTGATTCAAGGGCTGTTTGGCAAGTCAAGCGTCACCAATCTCTTCATCAATTCTGTCAAAACGCTGCCCTTCCTGGCCAAGCCGTTGATACGCCTCACTCACGGGAAATCTTACTAAAAAATTAATTTTCAGTAATTACTGAAAATTCGGAATTGTTTGCTAACTTAGGGCCATGAAATTATCGGAAGCACGACAGCAGTTCATCAGCACCTGGGGTGCCATGGGTACACATTGGGGCATCAACCGCACCATGGCACAGGTACATGCTTTATTGATGATCAGTCCTGACCCGCTTACACAGGACGATGTGATGGCCCAGTTGAATATCAGCCGGGGGAATGTGAACATGAACATCCGTGATTTGATCGATTGGGGTTTGGTTGATCGTGTACTTATTCAGGGTGAACGCAAAGAATATTTCACTGCCGAAAAAGATATCTGGAAAGTAGCACGACAGATCATTAAAGAACGTAAGAAGCGTGAATTAGATCCCATGATGAAACTGATGGATCAGTTGAGTAAAGTAGATGGCGACAAAAAAGATAAGGAAGTAAAAACATTTCTCGACACCATCGCTGGTATTAAAAAGTTTGGTGCGCATGCTGATAACATGCTGGATGTTGTAGTGAAGAGTGATGAGAATTGGTTCATCAGTACTGCGTTGAAGCTCTTTAAATAATTGATCACGATCAATACAAGCCGATTTATTCGGCTTTTTTAAAACAATACACTTTCATTTTTTTCTGAAATATTAAAATATTTGGAAATGAAACAACTCAAACAACTTGAACTCTATCTGAACCTTCTGCTCATTGCCGGATTTGTAATCAGCTACATCCTTACCAGCGATAACAATCTCTTGTTTATTGCTTACTATACGGTTGGTGCGGTTCAGTTGATCAGTATGATCGCACATGCCATTAAACAGGAGCTGACTGGCAGCCGGAGCTGGCGTATTTATTATCATTGGCTCACCGCTATTCTTTTGTTGCTTGCGCCCCTTGGTATTGGTTTGGTTATTTTATTATATGCTGCACCTTTTATGGCCATCACATATACCTATATCTGTTGGCGTGAATTGCAATTCCTGAAACTGAGAGAGTTTGTGCATTTGAAATAAACAACTACAATTCATGTATGAAAAATAAAAAGATAATCATCGCTGGTGGTTCCGGTTTTATTGGGGAAGAAATGATCAGGTACTTTGGAAAAGAGAATACAATTGTGATTTTAACCAGACAATTACCCAACAGCAGCAATAACAGAAACCAATATACCAGTCTTACAAGTAATGAGCTTTCAAACACAACTTTCATTAAGTGGGATGGAAAAACGATTGGCCCCTGGCTGAAAGAATTAGAGGCAGCGGATATGATTGTGAACATGGCAGGTAAATCTGTGAACTGCCGGTACACAGCAAAAAATAAACAGGAAATTATTGACAGCCGTGTCAATGCAACAAAAATAATTGGCGAAGCAATACATCAACTTGTACAACCTCCAAAGCTTTGGATCAACGCATCGTCTGCAACCATTTACCGGCATGCGGAAGATAAACCACAGGATGAATTAACAGGTGAAATAAAAGATGATTTTTCTGTTCGTGTTTGTAAGCAGTGGGAAGAAACATTATATGAGCAGCGAACACCTTTTACAAGAAAGGTTGCATTTCGAATGGCCATTACACTTGGGTCAGGCGGCGTAATGATTCCTTATTTCACTCTTCTCAAATTTGGATTGGGTGGCAAACAGGGAAGCGGAAAACAAATGTATAGCTGGGTACATATTGAAGACACTTGCAGAATGATCGAATACTTGTACGAACAGGATGAGCTCGAAGGAACATTCAATTGTTCATCACCTAATCCTGTCAGTAATGAACAGTTCATGAAAACACTCAGAAAAATAACCCAAACAAAAATTGGTCTTCCTGCTTTTGAATGGATGCTGAAACTTGGGGCATTCGTAATTGGAACAGAAACAGAATTAGTGCTGAAAAGCCGATGGGTTGTTCCAACAAAAATACTGCAGGCAGGGTTTACATTTAAGTATCCGCAGCTGAAGGGCGCATTAGAACAAGTGATTGCATTTACTCCAAAAAAACAATATAAGCTTTGGTAAAACTGCAGGGCTTCAATTGATGTAACTTTGCAATATGAAAAAGAAAACACTTGTACTCGGAGCATCCGACAAACCACATCGCTACAGCTACCTTGCAATGAAAAGTTTGTTGGCAAAAGGTCATGAAGTAGTTGGAATCGGAAAGCACAAAGGAACGGTAGCTACTGTAGAAATTGAAACAGAAAAATTACCACTTTCAGATATTGATACCGTTACACTTTATCTGAACCCTGCACACCAAAAAGAATACTACGATTATATTCTCGGCTTACAACCCAAACGCATCATCTTCAACCCCGGTGCAGAAAATAAAGAACTGCAACAACTGGCAGTGAAAAATAATATTGAACCAATGGAAGCCTGTACGCTTGTGATGTTAAGTACAGGGCAGTATTAAACAGCCCCTCTTAATCTCCCCAAAGGGGAGAAATCAATACACAGCCCCCGCTTTTATAGAATGAATAATCGACACAGAACCTCTGCTATTGACTGTGGACTGTGGTCTATGGTCTATCGACTTCTTCGTTTATCCCCAACTGTTAATAAACACATAACTCCACAAACTTGCAGCAGCCGGAAATAGTTTCGTAAATTAGGGAAACCCCATTTTATGAACTGGAGAAAATTTAACGGCGAACACATCAAACTCCCGATCAAAGAGGAAGTGCGTACAGCTATTCTCAGGGAAACGGGAAGAGGTTTTCGCTTGAAAGTATGTATTGGTACCGACAGCCAGGTAAAAGGAATGGAAACAGAATTTGCAACCGTGATCGTATTCCTGCGGGAAGGTCATGGTGGCTTTATGTTCATCCACAATGAAAAAACCAAACAGAAGTATTCCATTAAAGAACGGATGCTGGTTGAAGTGGCCAAGAGCATTGAAATTGCCTATGAATTGTGTGAGCTCTTTACAGAGTATGATGTTGACATGGAAGTACATGCCGACATTAACACCAATCCGCATTTCAAAAGCAATGAAGCCTTACGTGAAGCAATGGGCTATATTCTTGGAATGGGCTTTGCCTTTAAAGCCAAACCGGAAGCATTTGCCAGCAGCAGTTGTGCCAACAAAATTGTGAACTGATCTTCTTATTCAGGTTCCACTTTCAACTGTGCGAACCACGGTCAGGTTCTTCGTCTCCCCTAACCTCAGCATCAAAACAAATTTTACTGAATTCGTTGAATTGTCCAGCAGCGTGTGCAACAGCTTCTACTTGTTCAACGCCGTTGGTGTTGCCATCCATGTATCAGCATAGTCAGGAACTTCATTGAAAAATTGGTTTGTAAGAGAAGTAACAAAGAGATACGCTAAAAAGAAAATAGAAAGAATAATACATACAATACCGCCAACAGATAAAATATCCCGTTTCATATTCTCATGTTTTTGAAATGAAAGAAGAATTTTGCGGCAGAGATAAATCAACGAGTCAGTAAGTTCGACTAATTTGTTTTAAACACAAAAATGGAGTTTTGCATTTTCTGCTATTGGGCAATGCATAATAATGCAGCGGCCACTACTCCGGCCGTTTCTGTACGTAATCTTGTCTCCCCCAATGTAACCGGAATATAATTTTGTTGAAGTGCCGATTCGATCTCAGCGTTTGTAAAATCACCTTCGGGACCAATAAGAATAATGGAATTGGCGAATTGATCAATTTGAAAATTTGAAAATGGATTCTTCGCTGTTTCTTCGCAATGAGCAACAAGTTTAAGTATTCCGTTAGACGGGGATGTTTGACGTAAAGCATTTTCAAATTTTACCGGTTCATGTAAAACAGGTAACCATGTTTGCTGGCTTTGCAACATAGCACTTACTACAATTCCTTTCATGCGGTCGAAACGGAAGTGCTGGCGTTCTGTGCGTTCGCAGAGCAAAGGAATAATTTCAGCAACACCTATCTCTGTAGCTTTCTCCAAAAACCATTCAAAACGATTCGAATTTTTCACCAACGAAATGGCGATGGTTATTTTGCGTGCAGCTTGCGGCTTATAGCTTGTAGATTTTACTTGAACTGTACATTGCTTCTTATGTGCATCTGTAATCTGCGCCAATAATAAATTACCCTTTCCATCTGTCAGGTGTAATTGCTCTCCTTCCTTCATACGCAACACCTGCACCACGTGCTTTGATGTTTCTTCATTCAACGTAATGAGTTGCTGCGATGCATCAAACGATTCAAGATAAAAAAATGGTAATGCCATAAAAAATGTCCTGCTAAATTATTAGCAGGACACAAATCTAAAATCGTAAATCGGCAATCCGAAATCTAGAACGGCGTTTCCTCATCAAAGTTCATATCATTCATCTTACTGCCTTTCTGTACAAATACTTTCGGGCCTTCATCGGTTGGAACCGGTTTCCAGTTTCCACCACCCGGCATCATACCTGGTCCGCCGGGCAATGGTCCTTGCGAACCACCAAAACCGCCACCGCCCATGTTATCGCCAAAATCATCCTCCTCGAACCGTTGTATATGTAGTAATGCCCGTAGTTTAATTGTTTCTAGTGAACCATTCCTGTGTTTCGCAATACGAATATGTGTTTCACCACGATTGCTTTCTCCAAATTCGTTTGAAGTAATATCATAGTATTCGGGACGATACAGGAACATTACCATGTCCGCATCCTGTTCAATGGCACCCGATTCACGGAGATCACTCAACTGCGGCATCTTGTTTCCATCTTTCCGTTTTTCAACCTCACGACTCAACTGCGAAAGTGCAATGATGGGAATACTTAATTCCTTTGCCAATTGCTTTAAGCCACGTGAAATGGTACTGATCTCCTGTTCACGGTTGGTATTTTTATTCCCCATGCTTCCACTCATCAACTGCAGATAGTCGATAATGATCAACCCAACACCATGCTTATTTACCAATCGACGGGCCTTTGCACGTAATTCAAAAATATTCAATGCTGCACTGTCATCAATAAAGATGGGAGCTTTGGCCAATGGCTCAATCCCTTTTTTGTACAATTCCTGCACTTCGTGATCTTCCAGTTTGCCACGAGAGATTTTTTCTAACCCAATGCCACTTTCTGCTGAAAGAATACGCTGCACCAACTGGGCAGCACCCATCTCCAATGAGAAGAAAGCAACAGGGGTAGGTTTCGATGGACTCAACGCTGCGTTCCGTAACAGGTTCAACGCAAAAGCTGTTTTACCCACGGCAGGACGTGCTGCAAGAATTACCAGATCCGAAGGTTGCCATCCGTAGATCACCCGATCCATTGACGGGAAGCCACTTGGCACACCGGTAATATCTTCCTGTTTGTTCCGCATGTCTTCAATACGCTGAATGGTTTTGATCAACACATTATCAAACGAATCAAAGTTTTTGCGGAGATAGTTATTGGTTATTTCAAACAGTTTACTTTCTGCATCATCAAGCAGATCGAACACATCGGTACTTTCTTCGTATGCATCACCAATGGTTTCACCACTGATGCGGATCAATTCACGCTGTAAAAATTTCTGAAGAATAATACGTGCATGTGCTTCAATATTAGCGGTAGAAACAACTGTATTTGTTAAGCGGGTTACATAGTACGCACCGCCCACCATTTCCAGTTCTTCTTTCATCTTCAACTCTTCCACAACCGTTAACAAGTCGATCGGCAAACTCTTAGCCGTTAAACTTTGCATGGTTCTGAAAATACGCTGGTGCGAGTCTACGTAAAAACATTCCGGGTGCAGAATTTCACTGATTGCGTCAAATGCACTCTTTTCAAGCATCACTGCACCTAATACGGCCTCTTCCAGTTCTTTGGCCTGCGGCGGCACCTTACCATACACCATGGTAGAAAGGTCAAGAGCAGGTTTCCGCTTTGTTTTACGGTCTTTATTTAAGTTAGTAAGATCCATATTACGCTGTAAAATGCAAGTTTTTGATTTTGGGTTCCCTTCCCTGCAATCGCTTCGGCAATTCTGATGTTAAGCAATTGTTACGGAGCAAGGGCGACGAATGTAAATGCAAATGACCTGACTGCAAAAACATTTCTTTTGTAAAATTTATGCAAGCTCTATTCACATTCATTCAACGGTTATCCACCTAAATATTGCCTCCATTCACATTTTTAACTACTGTTATCCTCAATTTAATTTATTTCTTCGCCCTTTCCAGAACTATTTGCACACCCACTGTGAAGAAAGATTTTAAACCTTTTTTTTGGTCATCTGATGCAAACAACAATATGGACTTTTGCTTGTTTTGTAGCCAGAAAATACTGCAAAAATCAACGTCAGCAAGGGTTTCAGCGGTTTATTTCCGATTCTTACAATCACTTTCGTTTATCGCTTACTGTTAGCCGCTTTCCATCTGTTTTTTATGTGTAAATTTTTTATTGTTTTTGGTCACATGGAATTCGCCATAAAATTTTCATCTGTGGCTGTGTATTATACCTTGACAATTATATGGCTCATTTCATAAGCAGAAACCCTTAAAAGTGATTTCGTGAACAAGGCTTCAAAGAATTATCTTTGCAGCTTTCTGAATAAAAGTGTTGTAAACGAATGACGATCAGTTATAAATGGCTGCAGGAATATTTACCTGTACAAGTGGAACCGGAGCGTTTGAGCCGCATCCTTACATCAATTGGCCTTGAAGTAGAAAGCATGGAAGCATACGAAGAGATCAAAGGCGGATTGAAAGGCCTTGTGATTGGGGAAGTAGTAACCTGCGAAAAACATCCGGATGCAGATAAATTATCACTTACTACCGTAAATATCGGAGCTGCAGAACCATTGCAGATTGTTTGTGGCGCACCCAACGTGGCAGTTGGTCAAAAAGTAATTGTAGCAACTGTTGGCACAACCATCTATCCATCTACAGGCGAACCAATGACGATGAAGAAAGCAAAGATCCGTGGTGTTGAAAGCCAGGGTATGATCTGTGCTGAAGATGAAATTGGAATGGGTAGCAGTCATGCTGGCATCATGATACTGAAAAATGATGTGCGTGTGGGAAGTGAAGCCGCCGATTATTTTAAACCCTACACCGATTGGATCATTGAAATTGGATTAACACCCAACCACATGGATGCCATGAGCCATATTGGTGTGGCACGTGATGTAATTGCGTATTTAAATTTTCACGACAAGAAAAACTATACTGTTAAATCGCCTTTTGCAAACGGATTCAAGGCCGATAATAAATCATTACCGATCAAAGTAGCGATTGAAAATAAAGAAGCTTGTCAGCGATATGCAGGTGTAAGCATCAGCAATGTAACGGTAAAAGAAAGTCCTGAATGGCTGAAGCAACGATTGAAAGCAATTGGTGTACGCCCAATCAATAATATTGTAGACATTACCAATTACATATTACACGAAACCGGTCAGCCATTACATGCATTTGATGCAGATGCTATTACAGGTGGCGAGGTAATTGTAAAGAATTTATCCGAAGGCACTGTTTTTACAACGCTGGATGAAAAAGAGCGCAAGCTGAACAGTGAAGACCTGATGATCTGCAACAAAGAAGAAGCGATGTGTATGGCAGGTGTGTTTGGCGGTATGAAAAGTGGTGTAAAAGAAACCACAAAAAATATCTTTTTAGAAAGTGCATGGTTCAATCCAATCACTACACGTAAAACATCTTTCCGTCATAACCTGCGTACCGATGCTGCCACCCGTTTTGAAAAAGGAGTGGATATCAGCAACACTGTGAATGTGTTGAAACGTGCGGCTCTGCTCATTAAAGAATTAGGTGGTGGTGAAATTGCAAGTGATGTAGTGGATGTGTACCCAACACCAAAACAGAAAACACAGATCGCCATCAAATATCATTATCTGAAAAAGATCAGTGGTAAAAATTACCATCCTGATACGGTGAAGAAAATATTTGAATCACTCGGATTTGAGATCATTAAAGATTCCATTGATGAGCTGTGGGTAGCTGCACCGTTTAGCAAACCCGACATGGAACTGCCTGCTGATTTAGCGGAAGAAGTAATGCGGATCGATGGACTGGATAATGTGGAAATCCCAACCAGCATCACCATCTCTCCTTCTACCGAATCAGATCAAACAACCTTTGCGTATAAAGAAAAGATCAGCAATGTGCTCGTTGGTCAGGGCTTTCATGAGATATTCACCAACTCCATTGCCAACAGTGCATGGTACAGTGAAGATGTATTGGCCACTACTGTAAAAATGCTCAACAACCTGAGTGCTGAATTAAATGTAATGCGTCCTTCCATGTTGGAAACAGGATTGCAATGCGTATCCTTTAATCTCAACCGCAGAAATAATAATCTGCGTCTGTTTGAGTTTGGAAAAACTTATACTACTTCTGAAACAGGAAAATATTTTGAAACAGATCATATTGCGATTTATACATCCGGCAATACAGAAGCATCCTGGAAACAGAAAGCATCTGCCACTGATGTGTACTATCTCAAAGCAGTGGTGAATAGTATTTTGCAACAGGCAGGTTTGAAAGCTGAAACACAACTGATGCAGTCAACAGCAGGATTTAGTGGTGGTGTGGAATATAAAATT
>CAWHOR010000074.1:0-60163 GCA_963830845.1 uncultured Bacteroidota bacterium
ACTGAACCTTGAGCCGAGCCAGGGGAGCCGCTGGTTCGACGAAACGCGGCATGGCCCTGCGACGGCGGTGGTGCCGGAGTGGGTGGAGGAGATGCTCGCATGAGCCACGAGGGATGCTGCCATTGCGGCGCGGTGCGGGTGATGCTGACGAATGATCCGGTCGATGTCACCCAATGTAATTGCTCGATCTGCCGACGCACTGGAGCACTGTGGACCTATGCGCCGCCTGATCTTGTCGATGTCACCGGTGAGAGGGATGGCTACCGCCGCGCGATGAAGCACTGACGCTATGGCGATGCCAGCGTTGTGGCATCGTCACGCACTGGACGCCGACCGATCCTGCCTATGGCCGGATGGGTATCAACCTCAGGCTGTTTTGAACCGGCCTTATGGCGCGATCTGCCCCGCGTATATGTTGATGGAGCCAGTTGGTAGCGCCTAGCCGTTCACCGTCACCACCAGAAACAGCGTCCAGCCGATAGCACCGCATAGGCGAGCCAGGTGCCGATTACGCCGATCTGGCGCGGCACCGGCGGTTTGGTGCTGGTCGGCGCGTGGAGGCCGATGATGTGCATCGTGCGGGCGACGAGGAACAGCACGGCAATGCCGGTCAGCGTCCAGTGATGCGCGCCGGATTGTTCCAGTAGCCCGATCATGATGATGGCCAGCGGCGCATGTTCGGCCAGATTGCCGTGGCTGCGGCTGGCGCTGATCAGCTTGCTATCGCCGCCATCGCCGAAGGCGGCCTGAGCGCGCAGGCGGTTGCGGACGGTCTCGATGGCGGTGATCAACAGCATGATCGCGCAGATGGCGGCGGTCAGCGCGGTGATGGGCAATGTCATGGTGGTTCTCCCCGGAATGGGGGAGGATGGCAGGGTTATGCGGCGGCGTCACCCGCAGGCGCTGCACCCCGCGCATCTTGCGCACCGCGGCGGCCACCGCGGTCGCCAATCCGGCCGCGCAAAAAGTGGTGGCGGGCATGAAACTCGTCACGGGGTTTCAGGCCGAACTGATCGCCGCGGAGCCCGATCTGCACCAACCGATCGCCTTCGCGATCGACGAGCGCGGGCGCCTGTGGGTGGCCGAGGCCTATGGCTATCCGAACCGGCAGCCGGAAGGGCAGGGTAAGGACCGGATTGTCATCCTCGAGGACCGGGACGGCGACGGGGTGTTTGAGACGAAGAAAGTGTTCGCCGAAAAACTGAATCTCGTCAGCGGACTCGAAGTCGGGTTCGGCGGCGTCTGGGTCGGGGCCGCGCCGTATCTGCTCTTCATTCCGGACAAGAATCACGACGATATTCCGGACGGCCCGCCGCAGGTGCTGCTCGACGGTTGGGGTTTTCAGGATACGCACGAGACGCTCAACAGCTTTACGTGGGGACCCGACGGCTGGCTCTACGGCTGCCACGGCGTGTTCTCCAAGCGCGCTTCGTCGGCCATCCTGGTCAATGCGGCCGGGATCTTCGGACCGATCGCCCTCATCAGGGACGCCGACCCGGAGGCCTGGCTGCAGACCGTGATGATCGACGCGGTCGCGCCGTTCTACACCCGCAACGCGTTCGTGGGCGGCATGCTCGACGCCGGCTGGGGACGCATCGTCAACGTCACGTCGGCCGCCTCGCTCCATCCGCCCGGAGCGCTCAACAGCGCCTACGGCACGGCCAAGGTCGCGCTCAACCAGCTGACCCGCCACCTCGCCGCCGAGATCGCCGGCACCGGGGTGACGGCCAACGTCATCCACCCGGGTGACGTGAAGACCGACATGTGGGCCGACATCCGCGACCGGGTGGCCGTCATGGGAGCCGTGGCCGAGAACTACATCTCGTGGGCCGACTGGGTCGAGGAGACCGGCGGCGACCCGCCGGAGAAGGCCGTCGCCCTGATGCTGCACCTCACCTCGGATGCCGGCGCCGACATCAACGGCGAGTTCTGCTGGGTCGAGGACCCGCTGCAGGCGCCCATCCCCAGCTGGGATCCCCCCGACCGAGGAGCGGCCCTGGATGAAGGAGTGACCTCGCTGCGGGCCGAGGACCTCGTGGGCACCTGGCGGCTCCTCGAGTGGGAGGCACGGCAGGAGGATGGCGCCGTCAGCCGGCCCTTCGGCGATGCGCCGTCGGGCTACGTGGTCTATACCCGCGACGCCCACATGATCACGACCATCAGTCGCGCTCGGACGTCCAGCCATCGGCGGAGACCTGCTGTCGGCTCCCGCGGAGGCGCGCGCAGCGGCGTTCGCCTCGTTCGTGGCCTATGCCGGCAGCTACCGCATCGAGGGCCGCGACGTCATCCACCGCGTGGAGATGAGCCTCTATCCCGACTGGGTGGGCACCGAACAGCGACGCCGGGTCGAGCTGAGCGCCGACAGGCGACTCGGCTCACGCTCTCGACAGACCCCACGGCCACGTCGGGCAAGGTGCTGCGCAGCCGCCTGCGCTGGCAGCGGGTGAGGGACTGAGCGGCCGACATCACGCACGGTGGCCGGACGCAGGCGACCGTCAGATGGTCACCGCTTCGACCCCCAGCAGGCGCGCCAGGCGCTCGACGTCGGCGGAGATGTCACCGGGCGTCGCCGAGCTGTGGTGGTTGACGCCCGCGGCCGCCCAGCGCGCCCAGGCCTCCTCTACGCTGCCGTCCAGGAAGCGGAAGGCGCCGTTGACGGTGCCGGTCTCGGGGAAGCGCCGCGGGGTCAGCTGCCCGCGCGCGACGACGAAGCGGAAGCCACCGCGGGCGTCGGGGTGGGGCGTGAAGCCCACCAGCGTGGCCGGGCCGGCCGCCGGCTCGAAGGCGGCACACACGCCGCAGCGCGCGTCCTTGCCGCAGAACCAGCCGTTGCGACCCAGGCGCGGCCGCTCGCCGGGCGCCAGCCAGGCCGGCGGCGCAGCCAGGATCTCGACGCGTTTGATGGAGTCGATGCCGAGATCGGCTTCCATATCCATCGAGAGATTGAGCATGTCCACCGGGTAGCCGGTTTTGTCGGCCACTACTTTGAGCAGTTGGCCTGAGACGTCGCCCTGAGGAGCGACTGCGGCCGGGGCCGCGCTGGCGCCGCTTGCATCGATTCCAAAGGCCACTAGAATCTCGCTGACGGTTCGCAGTGAACCGAGGCGGTCGGGCGGAATTTTGGTGAGGCCGGGAATGGCTTCTTCAACAGCGGCCAAAATCTCGACGCGCTTGATGGAGTCGATGCCCAGGTCGGATTCGAGATCCATTCCAACATTGAGAGTCTCGACTGGGTAGCCGGTTTTCTCGGAGATCACATTCAGAAAGCTGGTGATCTGATTGCTTTTTGCCGGGGCGGCCGCAACGGCTGGACTAGCCGAAGGAGTAGGCCACTCCGAAGGCGTCGACGATCTCTTGCAGGGTGCGAAGAGCACCCAGTTGATCGGGAGCAATTTTGGGGAGGCCAGGAACCTTCTCTTCCACCGAGGCCAGGATCTCAACGCGCTTGATGGAGTCGATGCCGAGGTCGGCTTCCATATCCATCGAGAGATTGAGCATGTCCACCGGATAGCCCGTTTTCTCAGCAACCACCGCTAACAGTTGAGCCGAGGTGTCTTTGCCAACAGCCGGGGCTGCCGCAGCAACTGGCTTAGCAACTGGTGCGCTAGCGCCGGCTGGAACAGCGGCTTGGAGAGCTTGAACCACTTCTTTCAAAGTGCGCAGGCTGCCCATCTGGTCGGACGGCAGTGCGGCCGATCCGGGCAGCTTCTCTTGAGCACCGGCCAAGATTTCGACACGTTTGATGGAGTCGATGCCGAGATCGGCTTCCAGGTCCATATCCAAGGTCAGCATCTCAACTGGGTAGCCGGTCTTTTCAGCCACCAAGGCCAGAACCGTTTTTTCGATATTCAGCGAAGGAGCCGCCGCAACTGCGGGAGCTGGGGCCGCCTTAGCGACCGGAGCGGGAGCAGCTTTGGGAGCAACCGGAGCGGGTTTATAAGAACCGCCGTTGGAACTGGATGGAGCAGCGGCTTTGGCCACTGGAGCTGCAACCGGTTTGGCTGGCTGGATGGCTTGAACTGGCGCCGGGGCGGCTGGTTGAACAGCGCGGGTCACTGGACGCCGACGGGTTGACTGACCACGAAACCTGGCTGGGTGAGGGCTTGCATCATCAGACGTTGGTTTTCCACCAGCATTTGGAAGGTCTTTTGGGCCGCTTCTTGGCCTTCCAAGAACTTTTGGTGAGTCTTAGCGGTCTGCTGCTGCAGGGCTTGCACGGCCAGCAGAGTGGTTTGAACTTCTTGAAACGCCTGCTGAGCCCACGGATGAACCGCTTGTTGACCAGCCGCGACCATGGACTGACCGGCTTGAGAGGTGTGCGTCATAGTTGTTTTCTCCGAAACTTCGAGTTTGGGCAGTACCTGCGGAGCAGCGGCCACGGCTTTGGCCGGTGCCGAAACTACGGACTTTGGTGCAGGCGGATTGGGTCGAGCCGCCACGGCCGAAGCCGCTGGCTTTTCGTCAATTCGAGCGGTAATGGTGACAGGGCGCTTGTCGGCGGCCAAGGCAGCCGTCTTAAGCGAGGACTTGGAGACCACTGAGTTCGGCTCGCGAACCGGTGGCAGGTTTTGTCCGTGAGGCGAGCGGTAGTTGGCACCACTAAGCTCAACCGTCATACGGCGGGCGCGAGGTTCGGCCGGAGCCGCTTCCCAAGCCGACAGCTTGACGGGATATCCCAGGGCGGCCAGTTGAGCTAAGCCGCGGGCCAGGTCCAGCAGGCCGTATTTGCCCGTGGAGGCATCCAGGGCCACGGTTTTGTGAGCCTTGCCTTTGAGGATGGCTCCCACCAGTTTGCTGAGAACCGTTTTGGGTCCAACTTCCACGAAGGTGGCAGCGCCCTGTTGATGGAGATACTCGACTTGCTGAATCCAGTTGACCTGCGACACCAACTGATTGGCTAACAGGTCTTTGGCTTGCTTGGCCTCGGTCGGGTAAGCCACCGCAGTTTTGTTGGCCACCACTTGGATTTTTGGGGTCGAGAATTTAACCGATTCCAGCCCGTCTCGGAACGGTTTCTCTGCAGAAGACACCAAGGAACTGTGGAAGGCGGCACCCACTTGCAGCGGGATAGCTTTCATTCCCAGGTCCTTGAGCTTGGCCGAAGCGTCTTTGATGGCTTCTTTCTCGCCCGACAGCACACATTGAGTTGGGCTGTTGCGGTTAGCAACCACCACCTTGAGGCCCAGTTCGGCCACAGCGGCTTCCACTTTTTCGATGGGGGCGCTGACGGCCACCATTCCACCGCGACCGCCGTCGCCTTTGGCCATCAGCTCACCGCGCAGATTGGAGAGGCGATTGAGGCTAGCGGCATCGTATGCGCCAGCAGCGTAGAGGGCGCAAAGCTCTCCATAGCTGTGACCGCAAGCGAAGTCGGCATTCAAGCCGAAGCGCTGCGAGAGAATCTCGAACATAGCGCGATTCATCACACCCAGAGCAGGCTGGGCCGAATCGGTCTTGGTCAGATTCTCGTCGTAGCTCTTCTTGACGTCTTCGTTGAAGGTTGGGTTGGGATACATCGTTTTGGAGATCGGGCTTCCCTCAAGCGAAGCCAGATTGCCGTCTTCGATGGAGTTCAGAAACTCTGGGAAGAGACAGGCCAGCTCGCGTCCCATATTGGGATACTGGCTGCCTTGACCGGGGAACATAAACACCAGTTTGCCAGCAGGAGCATCGAAAGAGGCAAACAGGTCTGGCCCCTCCACTGTCTGACCGGCTGACACTTTGGTGGCGGCGTCGTCGAGAACGTCCTGAACGGAGTTGCTCATGACTTCCACAAAATTACCGCGCGAGCAGCCGATTTGGCGTCGAAGGCTTGGGTCGACTTGTGGGCTGCGATAGCCGCGTGAGCGGGATCTTTGCCAACCAGCTCTTTGGCTTGAGCGCGAATCTTGTCGGCCAGTTGGCTGGCGTTGGCAGCCGAGAAGGCAAACAGACGAACGGCGCCGTCCCAAGCCACTTCTTTGACGCTGGGCTTCGGCCTCTTCCAACACCATGTGGAAGTTGCTACCGCCAAAGCCGAACGAACTGAGGGCTGCGTAGCGGGGAATGCCTTTTTCCGACACCCAAGGACGAGCCTCGGTGTTGATGTAAAATGGGCTCTCGTCCACTTTCATCTTGGGATTGGGCTTCTCTACTCCCAGGGTTGGAGGCAGCACTTTGTAGTGGAGGGCCAAGGCGGCTTTAATCAAGCTGGCAGCGCCAGCAGCGGCTTTGGTGTGGCCGATCTGCGACTTGACCGAGCCGAGTGCGACCCAGCCTTTGCGTTCACCGCCGTTGCTGTAGTCGGCGTAGACGCTGCGCAGCCCTTCAAATTCGACTACGTCACCCACTTTGGTGCCGGTTCCATGGGCTTCCACCAGAGCGAACGTCGGTCGGGCTGACTCCCGAATTTTCATAGGCGTCTCTCAAGCAGCGGGCCTGACCCGGCGATGAGGGTGCGTAAACCGCGCCGGAGTTACCATCGGAGGCGGTTCCGATGCCGCGGATGACGGCGTAAACGCGGTCGCCATCTTTTTTGGCGTCTTCCAAGCGCTTGAGCACCACCATGCCCAGGCCTTCGCCGATCAGGGTGCCGTCAGAGGCCTCCGAGAACGGACGGATATTGCCCGAAGCCGAGAGAGCTGGTGTTTTCGAGAAGCACATATACATAAAGATGTCGTTGAAGGTGTCGGTTCCTCCGGTGACCACCACGTCGGCTTTGCCGGTGGCAAGCTCCATAATGGCCAGGTGAGCGGCCGAGAGCGAACTAGCGCAAGCAGCGTCCACCACGCAGTTGGTCCCGTGCAGATCCAAACGATTGGCGATGCGGCCAGCCACCACGTTGCCCAGCAGGCCGGGGAACGAGTTTTCTTGCCAGGGCACGAAACCGTCGCCCATGCGGGTCAGCACTTCATCGGCAATGCTAGAAGCGATGCCCGATTCCAGACATGGCTTTGCGCCAGATGGGATGACCCAAGCGAGCGCCCAGCGGAATGACCAGTTCCAAGCGTTCCGGTGACGCCCAAGACGATGCTGGTTTTGGAGCGATTGAAGACTCGGTCGGCGCCGTAGCCAGCGTCGTCCAGAGCAGCCTTGGCAACCACCAGACCCAGCAACTGGGTGGTGTCGGTGGCTTCTAGCGCTGCCGGAGGCAGGCTGAATTCGGTCGGGTCGAAGGGATGCTTAGGCAAGAAACCGCCGCGCTTGCAGTAGGTCTTGTCCGGCGCCTTTGGATCGGCGTCGTAATAGTCGGCTGGGTTCCAGTGGGTGTCTGGGACGTCGGAAATCCCCGAGATTCCACCTCGAATCAGGTGCCAGAAGCCCTTCAGGTCCGGTGATTTGGGAAACATCCCGGCCATCCCCACGATGGCAATCTGGGTTGCCATATCTTGGGTTTTCGCGTTCTTGGTCTTACTCATAGTACTCCTTGGTGAAATCTGTTCTCGCAGTTACTGGTCTAGTTGTTGGACTAAAAACTATAGGATTTTGGCCAGAGCCTCTGGCTCTAGGGGAGCGAAAGCGGCCGTGGTGGCTTTGATGCCTAGGCCCTGATTGCGCAACTCATTGAGTCGCGTCAGGTAGGCAGCACCCACCAGCAGGTTGTGACAAACCGTCTCGGCCAGTCGATTCTCGACCGTCTCCAAGAACGTGCCTTTGGTCCACTCGTTGAAGGCGCCCATGGCCGGTCCGCACCACACTTGGTAATCGACCTTGCGATCGGCCAAGCCTTGGTTGGCCCAGCGCGAGGCGCGGCCGAGATAGGATCGGAAGACTAGGGCCATCTTGTGCTTAGGCTCGCGGTTGGCCCGCTCGACCTGCTTGGGATCGCGCTGTTCAAAGAAGGTGCGGGTATTGTTCCACTCTTCGGTGACGCTGCAACGCAGCAGATCGCGCTCGATGAACTCCAGATCGGCCTTGGGAAGCGTCTCAAGGCTGTCGTAGCGACGATAGATCTCGTAGAGCTTCTTGGCGCGAACGGGGAAGAGTGTTCCAAACTTGAGAACCTGGACGTTGACGCCCATTTCGAACATGTCGGCGGCCGGGGCCATCATCACGTCGGCTTGACGGGCTTGGGTCAGCATCTGGCGGACCAGGTCGGACGATCCAGACTCTTGGCAAGCTTGGTTAACGCTTCCAGTCACGATGTAGGCGGCGCCCATTGCAAAGGCAGCGCAGGCCGACAGAGGCGTAGCCACGCCGCCAGCAGCACCAACTCGCAGGGGACGTTTGTAGCCGTATTTGGCCTGCATCTGGTCGCGCAGCGCAATCATGGTTGGGACCAGGCACAGAGCGGGACGGTTATCGGTGTGGCCGCCCGAATCGGCTTCCGCGGTCAGGTCTTCGGCCACCGGAATGGTGGCAGCCATTGCAGCCTGCTCGGCGGTGATGTGACCTTGCTCGACCAGCGTTTTCAGCATGGCTTCGGGCGGCGGGGCAAAAAACTTGGAGGCTACCTCCACGCGGCTCACTTTGGCGAATACGTGATTGGGGGTGATGACTTCACCTTCTGCGTTTTTGTGAATCCCAGAGACGCGGTAGCGCACCAGCGGCAGGGTCAGGCCCAGAAAGGCAGCGGCTTCAATGCGTTGGACGCCCTTGTTTAGATATAGGTCGATGATTTCGTCCTCGAGATACGGCTCATTGGGCGAGTGGATGAAGTTAAAGCCGTAGGGAGCGTTACCCAGGTTCTTCTGGATGCGCTCGATGGCAGCAGCCACGCGAGCGGGCGGCAGTCCGGCTGCTCCAAAAAAGCCTAGTCCGCCGGCTCGCGAAACCGCTTCTACCAAGGCTTCGCTGGCGATTCCGTTGGCCATTGCTCCCTGCACGTAAGCGTAGCGCAAACCGTGTGCGCGTTTGAAGGCCGGGTCTCCCAAAGATTGGGGTCCAAAGGCACTGGAAAAAGCCAGCACCCGCTGGGCCTCGTGGGGCGTTTCGCCAGATCCGATTGTCACCGCACCAGACTGGACAATCCGTCCGTCAGCCAAAGCGATTACAGGCTGCTGAAAATTCAATAGGGCATCGTATAGGCTAACGCTCGAAACGGGGGCGCTAGGTGCACTCCAAATCCCTTGCAAGGTCGGACTGACTGAGGCTGTCAACATAAATATTCTCCGATAGTGGGGCGTTCAGCAACGACTCGAACCTGGACATCAGTCCTAGCCAGGCCGCAACTCCCCAGGGTCATACCCGAAATTTGTCTGGATAAACTCCACTAAACACTGTGTTCAACTCAAAAATCGCTACCAAATCGCGATCTTAGCGAGCGTCCGGGTCAATTGAGCGAAGGACCGCCAAGTTGTCCGAGTCTGCTATCAACGATGCAGAAGGCCCAATTATTGCATGTTCGGGAAAATATTTTTTAGAGTGCTTTCCAATAGAGCCGACGACAAGCCCTCAAAGCACCAGGTGGCTCTTGGCCTGGAAGTGCAAGCCGGGGGTCGGCTTCGAAATTGCGTTCCTGGCCGGCAGAAAGCAAGTTTGCACAATCCAGGGAGTCAGTTGAGGATCGCTTGCTAGGTTGGCGTTATCCATGGCTGCCATCTTAGCAGTCTGCATGTGCACGCGGGGACCTTTGAATTTCAATTTCAGGGCCTGGAGATTCTCCAGGTAGTCCCCACCAGTTGGGTAGGCAAAATGCATCAAATTATCGACGGCAGGAAAATTTACTTTGCGAACGCCTGTGCTCGTGCCATCCTTCCGCGTCAGATACTGTCCGCTGTTGAAACTCGAGCCTGCAGTCCAGGCAGCATCGTCGCCGGCTGGAGCACCGTCCACAATCGCGGCATTCACTTCCAGCACTCCGCCCGAGTCGGTAGCGGGCTGAGATCATCGACTTTGGCCACGATGGCCTTTAAGGTTGGAACCAGTTGCGCGTCCGATAGATTGGGCAAGTTATCCAGGGTTGCTTGAAGTTTGTCCGGGTCCTCGTAGGGATTGGAGTAGGACTTAGCATCGTTGAAACTGTCGGTGAGATGAAAGACGCGGTCGCGCGTCATCAAGGCAACTGACTCCGGTGGACCGCCTGTCCGTTGTCCTTGTTGAAGTCCCCTTTGGTGTAAATGGTCGAACTGGAGGCGATGGTTAGTTTCTTAGTGATGCTAGCAGCGCCAACCAGGCGCACCGGCACGTCGCTGTAGATGATCCCGTTGGCTGGAAAATCGCCGGAAGCAAGCAATGATGATACGTTGATCTCTTTGCCAATCACTTCACGATTCTCGTTTTGATTGTAAAACTTGAGGGGTGCAGCCCAGGCGCTGTTTGGCGTGCTGCTTGAGATCTTGAGCTGGGCCTGAGTCTCGTAGTAGCCACCGGCCTCAAATGCCTTTGAGAACGAGATGTCTCGCTTTTTACCTCCCAGAGTGTGGTCGCTGACAACGCCCTTAAATCGAGCGACGGCATCGGTTTGGGAAGGATTGGGCTGGCCAGGACGCCAGTTAGGATTGTCGGAATCAAATGCAACACCTTTGACGCCACCAGGCACATCTGTAAAGGGCAGACCAGCGCTGGCACTTGCAATTCGAAGGGTGCCACCGGGATCGGGCTCGCCGTGAATATCTTTGTGTCGATAGATCTTACCGGCAGAGGTCAGGGAGTCAACATCAAATTTGTAGAGCGGATCTGCTTGATTGACCAATTTTAGGCTGTAAGGATTTGGGAGAGCACTCAGTTTGCTGGCCAAAGCGGGATCGGCGGTCAGAATGGCCAGTTTCTGTCCTACTGACAGATTGGGGAGATTGAGCAGTATCTCGTAGCCATCAGTCTTCATCGGCCGTATGAACAGATCACCGTTGGCATGGAGTTTGCCGTTTAGATCGATATTCTCAGCCAGCGTATAGTCATTGGAATCACCGTTATCGAAAGTCACGTAGCCAAAAGGATTGTCAAGCACGCCGCCAATCTGTTGCCTGGACAGTTGACCGTCGACCTGGGCCTCACAGTAGAGCACGAAAGTCGAAGCGGTTGGCTGGTAAACCTTGAAGCGATACATCTCCTGACTGTGAGAGCGAAAAAACGATTGATTCATGGGCTGGCCTGGGTTCCATTCCCAGCGATAGTAGCCGTCGGAATCTAAGCTGTGTCCGGGAAACCCGAAGGCCTGCAAAAAATCGTTGCCAGGCGCATTGACAGTAGGAGTGGCGCCATCGCTTTCGTGAGTATGTCCGCGGTAGACGTTCCAAGAGTAGAGAGTGTAGGCCGCTGTCAGACCGCTTTGGGCAAGATAGAAGGCCTTCGTCTTGCGTTGGGTGCTGATGGTCATCCCGCTTTCACGGAACAGTTGAGTGGTGAGAGTCCCCATAATGATCAGAGCAATGGGGATCAGGGCCAGCATGGTGGCCAACACAAAAGCACGGCGGGGCAAGCGTTTTTTAGACATCGTTCCTCAAGGTAATGAAGGTATCAAACCGCTCGTCGATTTCTGCACCTCGTTGCGGCTTAATTCGGAAATGGGCTTGAATCTGAAATCCTCGACCGTTCGGCGCTACCCGAATGCTCCAGGGCGGATCGCTGACGGTGGGGGGACCCAGCGGCAGATAGGTGTCAAATATGCGATCACTGCTGCCCAACACGGTCGTGGGTAAAATGCTGGAGGGTAAATTCGGCGTTGGAGCCTTCACCGGCTCAAAGCGTCGATAGACAATCTCTCGCGCATTTGGATTGTTTGGGTCGCTCGCGCAACGCCCGATCGAGTAAACTAATGTATGCCTGTTGCAAGGGACCCGGCAAAAATCCGGTGGCTGAACCAAAGTGCACAATCGAGTATGCAGAGAGATCGATGTTATCTACTTCTTCTTTGGTCAATGCTGCATCAGCACCACGGTTGAAATAAAAATCCCGCTCCCCGTTTTCCATCAGCGATACAAAAGCAAATGTGGTAAAGCTGGTTTTATCCTGCAGCATGTATGTTGTATCCACTGCAAAACTTTTCATTTCATCGATCAGGAATGTGCCGAACGGATCAATGCCTACTTTGGCTGCCAGATCAACATCGCCACCTAATGCAGCAATGGCTGCTGCTACATTTGTAGGGGCGCCCCCTGGCTTCTTTAGAAAATGCTCTCCTGCAGATAAAGGCTTCCCTTTGTCTGTGCAGATCATATCGATCAACGCTTCACCTATACAAAGAATTTTACGCATAGTTTATAATTCATAAATGAGAGCTTCGTAAGGTCGAAGGCTGTTTGCAACAAGTGTAGATTTGTAATTGCCGAGTAACAGTTTGGCTTTGCTTACATCAATCCCTGTGTTTACGGTAGCTTCTTTACTTCTGAAGTTGAGCAATACCAGTACATTTTTACCATTCAATTCTCTTGTGTAAGCAAACACATCCGGATTGTTTTTATCAATAGAAGTAAACATTCCATATACCAACACCTCATTTTCTTTTCGCAGCATCGCCATCTTTCTGAAATAATTCAAACAACTGTTTTCATCTTTTTCCTGCGCTGCTACATTGATCGTTGTATAATTTTTATTTGTTTTCAACCACGGTGTTCCGGTTGTAAAACCTGCATTTGCTGTAGTATCCCATTGCATGCCTGTTCGCCCGTTATCCCGGCAACTGAATTTGATCAACTCGATGTATTTCTGCAGATCACCACCAATATTGATTTGATGCTGGTATTCATTCAGCGTTGGCATATCCTTGTAATCTTCTATTTTATCGAAGCCTGCATTCGTCATGCCTAATTCATCACCATAATAATAGTAAGGCGTACCACGCATGCTTAGTAAAAAAGTAGTGAGCATTTTGGATGACAAGTCTCTGAATTCCGGTTGATCGTTTCCAAAGCGACTCACCAATCTTGCCTGATCGTGATTGGCCAGCACAATCGAAAGCCACCCTTTTTCAGCAAAGGCGCTATCCCATTTACTGAAAACATTTTTCAAATGCAAAACATTGTATCCTTCCGGTTTTGCAATATCAATTGCTTCAAATGCATACGCCATGTTTAATTCGTTACGGTCGGCATCAACAAGATCATGTGCATCTGCAAATGTATTACCGGCCCCTTCGGCCACACTCATTACATCATACTTGCTGAACACTTCTGTATGCATTTCTTTTAAATAGGTATGCAGGTTTGGCCCCATTGCATAATACTGCACAAAGTTTTTTTCAAATCCCTCAGGGAATGCAGGATATGTTGTGTCTTTTGCAGCAAATTGAAATGCATCCAACCGGAAACCATCTACCCCTTTTTCTGCCCAGAATTTCATCATGTCATAAATTTCCTGGCGGAGTTTTGGGTTTTCCCATTTCAGATCGGGTTGCTTTTGTGAAAAGTAATGGAGGTAGTATGCATTGGTAAGTGAATCATATTTCCATGCGTCATGATTTACATCAAATAAACTGTAGCGGTAAGGAGGTTTTCCTTTTTCTGCATTCCACCAATGATAATAATTACGATACGGATTATCTCTGCTGCTGCGGCTTTGTTTGAACCATTCATGTTCATCGCTGCTGTGGTTCACTACAATATCCATCACCAGTTTGATCTTTCGCTCATGCATTCCTTTCAGCAAAGCATCAAAATCGTCCATGGTTCCAAAATCTTTCATGATGTTGCGGTAGTCGCTTACATCATACCCGTTATCGTCATTCGGTGATGTATAGATCGGGTTGAGCCATACGGCATCTACACCAAGGCTTTTGATATAATCCAGTTTGGAAAGAATTCCCTTCAGATCACCAATGCCATCACCATCACTGTCTTTAAAACTGCGGGGATAGATTTGGTACACCACCGCTTCTTTCCACCACTTACGATCGATCTGCTCATTTGTTTGTGTTGTTGTTTTTGATTTGCACGAAACAAATCCAAACACTGGTAACAGGATCAATATGTAATAGCTAATTGCTTTCATATCAATTAAATTAATGTCCGCCTCCGCCACCTAAGGTCATTACTTCGTCGGCTGGTTTTTTTGTTTTGATCAAGAGTGTTGCTGCTGCGGCAATCAATAAAGAAACACCCGCAAACGTGATGGCTTTACCGGGATCGTTATTTAAAAAGTTTTTTAGAATATAACCGAAGGAAAGATTTTGAATGATCATTGGTATTACAATCATCATATTAATAATACCCATGTAGACGCCGTACCGTTCTTTGGGAATATTGCTCACTACCATTAAATACGGAATGCCCATCATGCTGGCCCAACCAATACCAAAGCCGGTAATAGCGGGGAATAACAAATACTTGTTTTCAATATGTGGGAATGCAAGAAAACCGATGCCTGCTAATACTAAACAACTAAAATGCACAAGCTTTGGTGAATAGCGTTTGGCAAACCATACCAATCCGAAAGCACATAAGAACGTAACAACATTATACCAACCGTTCACTAAGCCCGTCCAGCTCACTGCTTTTTCGTACAGATCAGGATTTTCAGACGGTGAAGTTTTCCAAACCGATTGTGCAATACTCTTTGATGAGTTTTGCCAATAGCAGAATAGTGCATACCATTGAAACAAATACACCAATGCCAATTGCCACATTACTTTCGGCATGTCTTTAATGGCATGCGCAATTTCAATGAAGGGAGAAAAAATACTCAGCGGTTCAGCTTTCATCTTTTTCAATTCTTCATCGGTTGGCGGAATTTCAGGAGTGGTACGCATGCTCCACCAAATTGAACCGATGGAACAAACAGCACCTAAAAAGAACGATGCAAATACCCATGTAGGAAGTTTGCCGGTTTTGCCAATAAAGATCAACGGAAAAATAAAGAGTGAAACGTTTGCCAATGTTTGACCAAGCCCCGTAAAAAAACTTTGCGATTGGAAACCGGTTGGTTGTTGCGATGGATTTAATTTATCGGCTATAAATGCACGGTACGGTTCCATGGCTGTATTGTTTCCTGCATCTAAGATCCACAACAAACCTGCAGCCATCCACAACGAACTGCTGAACGGATAAAAGAATAAGGCAATGCTGCAGAGTAAAGCACCAACAAAGAAATAAGGCTTGCGTCGACCGAAACGTGGATGCCATGTTTTATCACTCAATGCACCAATGATTGGTTGCACCAACAAGCCCGTCACAGGACCGGCTAAATTCAAAAAAGGAATTTCATCGGGCCTTGCACCAAGCATATCATAAATCGGATTGACAGCACTTTGCTGCAAACCAAAACTGTATTGAATGCCGAAAAAACCAACATTCATATTGATGATCTGCCAAAAACTTAAATGAGGTTTGGGAATAGACATGCAGCGGTAGAAATGGTTGGTTGATCAAATACACAACTGCACGTGGCAGCAATCGTTATGAAGGTAAAATAAGTTTCCTATTGGCGTTTTTCGCAAACGGTTGATGTTGGGAAAAAGAGATTCATTTATCCATCTCAAATTAGCAGAACACTAAAAACGAAAGAATATTAAATGGAGGAAAGGGTCTGTTAATCAACCTTCCCATTCACCCAGCCCTTGTCTTAATACCGCCGGCTCATCTTCCGTACAATCAACAATGGTTGAAGGGATCATCCCGCCAATTCCACCATCAACAACCAGGTCAACCAGTTTTTTAAAGTTATCATGCATGTATTCAGGATCGGTATATTCTTCCACCATTTCTCCCGGCAATGATGCACTGAGAATAGGACGGCCTAACTCACGGATAATGGTACGTGCAATTTCATTATCGGGCACACGTAATCCGATCGTATCTTTTTTACTCTTCAGGATCTTGGGCACTTCACGGCTGGCAGGTAAAATAAATGTATAAGGTCCGGGCAGGTATTGTTTCAGCATCCGATAAACAGGTGTGCTGATCTGTTTCGTGTAATTACTAAGATCACTCAAGTCGTGACAGATAAACGAGAGTTGCGCTTTTTGCGGATCAACATTTTTGATGCGACAAATGCGTTCGATGGCTTTGTGCTGAAAGATATCGCAACCCAGTCCATAAATTGTATCGGTAGGATAGATGATGATGCCCCCGCTTTGCAGACAGTCAACAATAGTTTTGATCTGCCGGGGCTGAGGGTTTTCCGGATGTACATGCAGTAACATCATTAAAAGTACGATTGAATTGAGCCAATTTTATCAATCGGCTCAGCATTTATCTGCGTATGTTCAGTTATATTTGAAGATAGCTTTATCGCCCAGACTGTTATGCAACTAAAACCTGTTGACTCTTTTGATACTATCAGACCCGAGCAGTTTCGCCGGGAGTACTATTTGCCTGGTAAACCGGTTGTGATCAAGTCGCTTGCCAGGGAATGGCCTGCTTACAATAAGTGGAACTGGGATTTTTTGAAATCTGCTGCCGGACATCACAAAGTAGGTATCTACAATAATATCAAGAGCGACGCATATACACCCATTAATACAGCCGACGATTATAAAACTTTTGGTGAATACATTGATATGATTTCCCAAGGCCCTGCCGGCTGGCGTATTTTCCTCTTTAATATTTTCGATCATTCGCCTGAACTAACGAAGGATTTTACATGGCCTGAAGAGTATATGAAGGGGTTTGTAAAAAAATACCCAATGCTGTTTGTTGGTGGGGCTACTTCCATTACACATATGCATTTTGATATTGATCTGTCGCACATTTTGCATACACAATTTGCAGGTCGCAAACGGGTGTTATTGTTTCCATATGAAGAGCAGTATAAATTATATCGCAAACCGTATGAAGTATTAAGCATGGCCGATTTCAGTCACTATTATGAAATGAATGGTTCACCGGATTATGAGAAATTTCCTGCGCTGAAACAGGCCAATGGTTATGAAGTAATATTGGAACATGGGGATACATTGTTTATGCCCGCCGGTTGCTGGCATCACATGGAATATATGGATAGTGGATTTGCCATGAGTTTGCGGGCCATGCAGGAAGGGATTGTACCTAAATTACATGGTGCATGGAATCTGTTTGGTATGCGTGGCATTGATACTTTGTTGAAGAAAACAGCTCCACATTGGTGGTATTCGTTCAAAACAAAGCGGGCGTTTGCTGCTGCAGAAAGAGAATTACTGTAACTGGAAAAGAAGCGGTTGATTTTTCTTGCATATTCCAAAAGACTGGTCTATATTTATCCCATCACATCTGGTCCCCTTCCATTCCAATTCCGTTGCAGAGCTCCTCGTATTCCAAGATATCCCGCTGATGAACAAGTAGTTCCATACCTCATTATTTATTTACTGTACTTATTCAGGTAACTGAATCTGGTTTTATTCCATAACTCTTACAGAGCCAATAATGATTTTTTTGTGGTTTCAGAGGTAAGCAAAAGGGCCCACGATGTCTATCGGGGCCCAACTTGTTTGTATGCGAAACTTGTTGATGAATTATACGTTGATCGCTACCACTTTATTTTCTTTCCGGCTTTGTTCTGCTGCAAAGCCCATCAAATGACTTTCGATGGAAGCATCGATGGTGGAAGTAAGTAAGGATGCATCATTTTTTGAAATAGCTTCGATCCAGTTGGCCACTAATCGCCAATCGCCGCCGCCATGCATATCGGTAGATGATTTCCATTCTGTTTTTTTACCCGTTTGAAAATCGGTATGTACCATCGTTGTCATATCGCCCACAATATCACCGAGGCTTCCCATCACTCTCGTTCTTCTTCCTTCATACGATGTGAAGGCTTCCATACTAAAGCTTACACTGATATCATCCTCAAATAAAATGTTTGTGGTGTAATGATCGGGCTGATCGTTTTCCATTTTATAAACACAGCGACCGTAGTTGGTTGTTTTTAACTGTTCCAATACATAAGCCGCCTGCTTTTCTTTTTCTTCCGGAAGATCAAATACATAATTACGTTTGCGTTCACGGTAATAAATTTTCAACGCAGAGTACGGACAAGTGCTTTCTACTTTGCAACCATCCGCACAACGGGCGGTGCTTCCTTCCGGCGCATTTGTTTTGTTGAACCAGCTTACATCGCCCAACGCATGAATGGTTTTACTTTTTTTATCAAGCATCCAACGGAGAATATCCAGATCATGACAGCTCTTTGCTAAAATGATTGGTGTTGTTTGCTTGCTGTTGTGCCAGTTACCACGCACATACGAATGGCTCATGTGAATGTGTTCGATCGGTTCGAAATGTTGCACACTCACTACTTTACCCAACACGCCACTTTTTATGATGTTTCGTAATTCAACAAAATAGGGCGCATAACGTAATACATGACAGACAGCAACGATCTTCCCTGTTTTTTTCGTCATGGCCAATATATCACGACATTCTTTTTCACTGGGTGAAATTGGTTTTTCCAACAGTACATTGTAGCCCATTTCAAGTGCTTTCATACAAGGGCCATAATGCAGATTGTCGGGTGTGGTAATAATAATGGCATCAGCAAACTTTGGACGTTTGAACACATCTTCCCATGTTGCAAAACGATTCTCTGCTTTGATGTTGTGTTTTTTTGCATACCGTTTATTGCGGATGGCTATTGGTTCAGCAACACCGACAATATCTAATTGATCAGGATATTGAGCTGCATAATTGCCATACACATTGCCACGGTTGCCTGCGCCACAAGTAATGGCAGTAATGGGTTTGTCTAATGTTGGAAGATTGAAATGATCGGGCAGTAAAATCGGTTGACCTGTTTCTTCGTTAGCCCAGCCGGCAAACGGCAGCATAGAAGCACCGGCTGTAATACCTAATGCCCGCAATGCATCTCTGCGTGATAATTGACTCATACGCTTATGATTGAATGTGAAAAATTATGGTTGCAGCTGTATCTTCAATACATCTGTCATGAACTTTGTGATTTCAACTTCTACGCCCTGGTAATCACTTGACTTGATGTAACTGCCTAATACATGATCACCGGTATTCGGCATCGCCACTTTTCGTTTTTGCTCAACTGCTGTGCCAAGTTCATCAAACATCTTCAGCATGGCAGGTACTTTCACCACATTATCCTGGTGCGTATCATCTTTATAATAGTATAAGATAAGTGTTGGTTGTTTCACTTTGCTGAATGTTTCCGGAACCATTGTTGTTTCTAAGTACTCCTGCAGGTTTACAATCGCTTCCAAACGGTATTTTGAATACCAATGTGCTTTGTAAATATCCCGTTGATCGCCGGTGATATGATAATCAGATCCCTTTACTAACCTTGCAATTTGCAATCCCCATGGATTATTCGCCAGCCATGCGTTCGGATCGTTGATAGCAATATTGGGCGATAGAAGAATGATCGATGCGATTTCCGGAAAGTTAGCCGCCAGTTGTAATGCATTGCTTCCACCGGTTGAGGTACCCATTACAATTACTTTATTGCCGATTTGTTTACCGATGGCATACGCCTGTTTTACCGTTTCCCAATAGTTTTCAGCAGTAAGATGTAGCATTGCCTCGCTTGTATCAATGCCATGCTCTGCCAATCGTGCTAAATATAAATTGCAGCCGAATTTTTTGGCGATGGCTGTATGTACGGGATCACCTTCTTCCTGCGATGCTGAAAAACCATGCAGGTACACAATGGCGTATTCTGTTTTTTGTTTGGTAGAATCATTGTGCCAAATGATCCGTGCTTCATTTTCAGGTTTCACTTTTCGTTGTGCTTCATTTTGCGAAATATAATTTTCTAATGCACCAGCATCTGCAGGTACAACAGGCAATGTAGTGGTATACATTGGTGTGGAAGGATTTGGCCCTACAAAATATAAAGTAGTAAGTATTACTACCAGTATCAGCATCCATTTCAGCAATCGTTTGAGAAAGTTCATGAGCAGGTGGTTAAATGTTGATGCTTAAAGTTAATGGATTGTATTGTTTGTGCCATACTAGAAAATGGCGAAAACAAAAAATTTATCACCATCGTTCCGCATCGTCTTCATCTGTTGCAGTAGATGTATGCTCGGCTTTTGATTTGATCTTTTGCAATTGCCGGTCGATGATCAGTTGCGCAAGTAACTGTGCAGCGTTCTCTCCGCCATGTTGCTGTAGGAGTTGTTTCATCTTTGTTTCGTTTACATCAATGCGGTAGAGATAGTAGACCAGTTTTTCAAAATCAGTATTGATGAGATGATTGATGTGGTTAGTGAGTTGTTGTTCCAGTTCGTTGACCGATAACTTATCAGAAAGTTCCAAGGACAATTCCTTGTTGAGCAATGGAATGATATCCAGATTGGGGTCATTCATTTGAATTGTCTTTCCGTTTATTGTAAAACGTAAACAGCACCGTTAATACAATGGCGATGATGCCACTTTTTACCAATACAGAACTGATGGTAGTATCAGCTTTGTTAGCCACCCATACCAAAAAGGCATAGTTGATCAATGTAACGATCACAAAGTTGACAACAAGCAGAATAAAAAACTGGATGAGTTTAACGGGATTCATTTGAATTGTTTCTAAAATTTATGTTCCATTACACCTGTTCCAAATAATGCAAAATCATATTTCACGGGATCGTTCTTATCTAAGATACGGAGATTGGCTGTGAGTTCAAGTGCTGCTTCCCAATCGTCTTGTTTTCGATGAAGCAGATCGTACTGCCGTGCTATTCTTGACACATGCACATCAAGCGGACAAATCAAATCAGCTGGCTTGATGTTTTTCCAGATGCCAAAGTCAACTCCTTTGTGGTCATCCCTCACCATCCAGCGCAAATACATATTCAACCGCTTGCAGGTTGATTTTTGCATAGGTGCTGAAACATGTTTCTCGGTTCGTTTCAAATGCTCGAATGAAAAGAAATAGTTTTTGAAATGATTCAATCCTACTTCTACTGTCATCCCTTTTTTTGGGAAGAAGGCAGTTTCCAACGAATCATGTTTTAAGTAATGCTGCTGAAAAAATTCAATGAAATAAAATAAGTCATCGCTGGTAAAGGTGCGGTGCTTAAATCCGGTTAATCTTTTTAATCCATCCAAATCATGGTTCATACAGAAGTTATGCGGCTGCATATTCATCAACTGCATTAACTCTCTTGCTTTGTTGATGATGGTGGTGCGGTTGCCCCAGGCGAAGATGGCGGCAAAAAAACCAGCGATCTCAATGTCCTGTTGTTTGGTAAACAGGTGAGGGATGCAGATGGGATCATCTTTAATGAACGAAGGTTGATTGTAAAAATCAACCTTCGTATTGAGAAACTTTTTTAGTTCACTTTTCTTCATCTAAAAATCCATACTTAACGTTCATTCTTTGTTTAAGTTCTTCCCAGCTTATCCCATCTTGTGGATTTTTGAGATAAGCCTGATACCTTTCATTGGCAATTGCAATCAGCTCATCCTTGTCATTTTCCTCTATTTCATTATTTACGCTGGCAATAAGATCCTCTATGAGTTGAATTTTTTCAGCAACTGATAATTTCAACAACTCTTCTTTATTGTAAGGCAGAAAATAATGTTTCTTACAAGTTACAAAAAATCCTTCGGTATTTGTTTGTATCTCGACTGCGCTCGATACTTCACAGAATACCCTTCGACTTCGCTCAGGGCTGTCCTAGCCAATCGCTTTCGCCAAATCTTCAATCAGATCATCTGCATCTTCAATACCCACACTCAAACGGATCAGCGAATCATGCAAGCCATCTTTGATACGTTTTTCTCTTGGAATAGAAGCGTGTGTCATACTCGCCGGATGATTAATCAGACTTTCAACACCACCTAAACTTTCAGCCAACGCAAATAAATGGGTGGATGATAATACACGTCTTGCTTCTTCAATGCTATCATCTTTCAATTCAAAACTGATCATACCACCAAAGTCACGCATTTGTGCTTTTGCAATTGCATGACCGGGATGATCAGTAAAGCCGGGCCAATATACTTTCGCCACTTTTGGATTTGCTTTTAACCAATGTGCAATTTTTGCACCGTTGGTACAATGCGCTCTCATACGAACAGCCAATGTTTTGATACCACGCAGCACCAGAAAACAATCCATTGGTCCGGGAACAGCGCCGGAACTTTTCTGAATGAAATATAATTTTTCACGAAGGTCTTTATCGTTCATTACCAAACAACCTTGTATCACATCACTATGTCCACCCAGATATTTTGTAGCTGAATGCATCACAATATCAGCACCCAGATCTAACGGATTTTGTAAGTACGGAGAAGCAAAGGTGTTGTCAACACAAAGCAATGCGCCAGCTTCTTTTGCAATCACTGAAACAGCTTTGATGTCAGTAATATTCATCAACGGATTGGTGGGAGTTTCCAGCCAGATGAGTTTTGTATTGGCCGTAATCGCTGCTTTTACATTCTCTGGATTGGTAGTATCCACATAAATAAACTTCAACCCGAATTTTTCAAACACTTTCATGAACAAACGATACGTACCGCCATACATATCACTTGCTGCAATCACTTCATCGCCGGGTGCAATAATTTAATCACCGCATCGGTTGCAGCCACACCACTGCCAAACACCAAACCAAACTTTCCGTTTTCAATTACGGCCACCGCTTCTTCTAACGCAAAACGGGTTGGGTTCTGACTTCTTGCATATTCAAATCCCTTGTTTACACCCGGCGCTTCCTGCACATAGGTACTGGTTTGATAAATGGGCGTCATAATAGCACCGGTTGAAGGATCGGGATGCGAACCGGCATGGATCATTTTAGTATCGAGTTTCATATCTATATTTTTTTCGTCTGACGAATGAGTTGAGTTGTCTGGTCCGTCAGACGAGGGCGTCGGACGGGTATGCAAAGATGAGGAATTACAACAGATGCGCCGCACAGAAATAACGCCAATCATCATTCTTAACAGCATGTGCTGATTGTGCATTGACGGGTTGCTGCAGAATTTCTTTTTTAAGGATGTTCTCTTTTACTAGTTTTTGCCGGCTGCTTTGCAAAAGTTCAACAAAACCTGTCGATTGCATCCATTGCTGTTGCGGCGGTTCATAACCGATCTTATCGGTTCTGTAAACAATGGAAGAAGGAAGCACCTGTTTCATACTTTCTCGTAAGATATACTTTGTAAATCCGTTTCGTATTTTATAATGCGAAGGCAATGAAAAAATAAACTGTACCAGTTCGTGTGATAAAAAAGGTAATCGTACTTCCACGCCATGTGCCATACTGTTACGGTCGGCATAGCGGAGCAGTTCTTCCAAACCAAGCCGCATGGTATTGTAATACAGCAGATCATTCAGCTTGCTGACAGTTGGTTTGAAAATACTTTTCTTATTATAATTTGTTTTGCGATAGCTGTTCGAAATGAATTTGTTATTCAGCAGTTCTTTATTGGCTTTGTTTTCTAACTGTACTGCAGCAATTTCAGGGAACCGTGCAGCCAGTTTATTCTTCCAGCTCCAGTCAACAGGAATATTGTTTGCAGCAAATGCCTTTAACTCATGACTTACGACTGACGATTCACGACATTTTCTCCTGCAGAAACCAATGAATGTATTTATGATAGCCGCCAAGTGTTTCATCCGCACCCTGCCCGTCAAGAATTACTTTGACGCCTTGTTGTTTCGCCAGTTCATATACTTTGTATTGCGCATAAATGCTGGAAGATTGAAAAGGTTCTTCCTGATGACGGATCAATTTTTCAATATCATTCAATAATGTTTCTGCTGTTGGTGTAACCAAATGATGTTGCAGTTGAAACTTGTCTGCTATCTGTTTGGCATAAGCCGTTTCATCTTTTTCAAAACCGGGGAAGGAGGCGGTGAAGGTTTGTAGTTTGTGGTTGTTGGTTTGTAGTTGACTGATCGTTGCGGCAATTGATGAACTGTCTAATCCACCACTCAGCGATGTACCCACTTCAACATCACTTCGTAATCTTCGTTTAATCGAAGTATTGAATAGTTGGAAGAACTGTTCAATGGCTTCAGCTTCACTTAATGTTGTTTGCGTTTCTTTATCAAGATCCCAGTATTGGCCGATTTCATTTTTACCGGTACGCATATCTAATTTCAGATAATGCGATTGCGGCAAGCTGCTGATGTTTTCATAGAATGTTTGCGACAGATCGGCCGGATTTTTTACCCAGCCCAATCCAATATAATTGAGCAGCATGCTGTGGTTGATCTTTTTCTCAACGCCTGCAGCCCACAATGCTTTCATTTCGCTGGCGAAGACAAACTGCTCTCCATCAAAAAAATAATAGAATGGTTTTTCGCCAAAGCGATCACGGGCGGTAAAAAGCGTTTGTTCAACTTCATCCCAAATGGCAAACGCAAACATGCCATCGAACTGTTGCAGACATTCATCTTTCCAATGGTCGTATGCAGCCAGGATAACTTCAGTATCGGTTTGTGTCCGAAAAGCATACCCTTTTTCCTTAAGTACTTCTTTCAGTTCAGGGTAGTTATAAATTTCACCATTGCAGGTAATGCTGTATCGGTTGAAGAGGTGCATTGGCTGCTTACCCGCATCACTCAAATCAATAATGGCCAGGCGCCGGTGACCAAAACCAACTGTTTTGTTTTCATTCAACCAAAAACCTTCACCATCCGGTCCACGATGAGCAATGGAATCGGTCATGGCTTTCAAACGTTCGGTTGAAACATGATGGGGGTTCATTGAAATAATTCCGGCTATACCACACATGCTGTAAAAATCGAACATTCGATGCAGATAAACCAAAAAGAAAAGCCCTGCATTTCTACAGAGCTTTATCAACTATTTATCAAACTGTTTAAAGGGTAGTTCGCCACGTACATCGTACATCTAACATCGTACTTCATCTCCCTTACTTACCAACTAATCGGCATCTTCACCATCACATCATCCCAATCCATAATTAAGTTGATACTTTTCTCTGTTGCCTTTTCAAACATCATCGAAAATGATTCGGTGATATCCGGGGTTTTGACCGTGGGACAATCGATCCTTACCACATCTTTACCGGCATCATATTTAAACGCACCCCACACATCAGTTTCTTTATTAATGATCACCGTCCATTTCGTAGGGCTTTCCAACGCATACATGGTATAACGTCCCTTCTTTACGGTTTTGCCAGCTATTTTCACATCACGGAAAAATTCAATTTCCGTTGCCTCGTTTGCACCCAGTCGCCAGATCTTTCCATCTTCCACCAGTTCGCCAAAAACTTTACGACCACTTTTGGAAGGACGGCTGTACACAACCCTTGCAATGAGTGGTTCAATTATTTTGTTGGGTTGAATCCTCAGCACAGGATAATTGACCGGGTAATACGCCATATCCATGGGTGATTTGTCGAGCGGTGGCAATTTTGCTCCGTTCTGAGCTGTTGCTGATAAACCAATGGCCACAAAAACAAGGATCATCGATAGAAATTTCATCTCTTTTGTTGTATTTTTTGTTGAGAATAGACCATACAGTTGTTATGACTGGGTTTGGTCTGCAATGGTTGTTTTTCGAAACGCAAATTTAGCTCAAAGATTGCTGTCCGTAATCACTAATTATGCTGTTTGTAGGCAGTTGGGGCAGGTAATTGGTATTTTATTTTTGCATTTTAATTCTTAGCATATGTACAGACACATCCATTACCAATCAGTTGAACAGGCACTCTCCGTAATCAAAAGCGGGCAACGGGTGTTTGTGCAGGGCAGCGCCCAAACTCCTCTTTATTTGTTACGTGAGCTGGCGAAACAATCGCACCGGCTCGAAAACGTAGAGCTCGTATTTATTACGGTGCAAGGCGATATTACCGTTGATCAGCCACAATACGAAGGCATCTTCAATATCAACTGCATGTTTGTGAGTAACAGCATCCGTAAAGCCGTAAATGAAGGCCGGGCCGATTTTATTCCCGTGTTCCTCAGCGATATTCCCGATCTGTTCAATAAAGGACATTTGCCCATTGACGTCGCACTGGTGCATGTATCGCCTCCAGATAAACACGGCTATTGTTCGCTGGGTGTAAGTGTTGACATTGCACGCAGTGCTGTAAATACCGCCAAACATATTATTGCACAGGTAAACCCGAATGTACCACGCACACATGGCGATAGTTTGATCCATACCGATCGGTTTACATCGCTTGTGTATACTGAAGAGCCATTGCCTGAAGTGGATTATGGTGCAAAAGTGGGCGAAGATGAACTGAAGATCGGCCGATACATTGCCGGGATGATCGAAGATGGAAGTACGTTGCAAATGGGTATCGGCACCATTCCTGATGCTGTGTTGAAATCATTACACAATCATAAAAACCTGGGTGTGCACACCGAAATGTGCAGCGATGGTATTATTGATCTGGTTGAACGGGATGTGATCAACAACGTCAATAAAAAAATTCACCCCAATAAAACTGTAACAGGGTTTGCTGTGGGTACACGAAAACTGTACGATTATGTAGATGATAATCCTGCATTTGTATTTCTGGACATTGATTATGTGAACGATCCGCATGTGATCCGCCGTAACCCCAAAGTGGTGGCCATCAACAGTGCCATTGAAGTGGATATTACCGGACAGGTGTGTGCCGATAGTATTGGTACCACACAATACAGTGGTATTGGCGGACAAATGGATTTTATGCGTGGAGCAGCTTTGAGCGAAGGAGGCAAACCCATTATTGCACTTACATCACGCACTGCAAAAGGAGTGAACCGTATTGTGCCGTTTTTGAAACAGGGAGCCGGTGTGGTTACAACCCGTGGTCATATTCACTATGTAGTAACAGAATATGGCATAGCACAATTGTATGGAAAGAATTTACGACAGCGGGCAAAAGCGCTGATTGAAATTGCCCACCCCGACGATCGTGAAATGCTGGAACGTGCCTGTGTAGAACGGTTCAAACAGTTCCTGGTGTACGACTCTTATATTCATTAAGCCAGGTTTGCACAAAAGCTAATAGGTCCGGAAAAAATTGCTGATAATAGGTTTGCAGCAGTTCATAATTTTCTTCAAACAAACGAAAGGCAGTAGCACTTTCTGATAAATAAGTTGCACGGCGCACTACGCCGTGCAAACTTTTTTCAATACCCCAGCGTTCCTGATAATTATACAACCAGTTTTGTGTTTTCATGTAGGGGAACATGCCGGCGAAGCGTTCCGGAAAAACAGCCGAGTAAGGTTCAAGATGTTCGTACGTAGCTGCCGCAAATTCCTGTAACGAGGCATCGGTAAAGATCGATGGGTCGGTTGCGAGGTAGTGATCATAAACTACATCAATAAACGCACCGGCATATAAACGGTAATGTGGCCGGAAGATCTCTTTTGCTTCTTTGGTTACAGCATGCTCGTCGGTAAACGTATCGATGGCACGGTGCAGGTTCATCCCTTGCTGAATACCGGACGAATAGTCAAACTTCTTTTTTCCCTTCACATAATCGCTGATCATATTGCCGACGAGTATTTCGGGTTGGTGAAACGACAGGTATGCGTGAGCGAGATAATTCATGGAAAGTATTTTTCAAACGGCGTAAACTTTTTTGAAAACTGCCGTCTAATCCTGTTCAAACTAAATATTATTACAATGAAAGTACTCCAATTTTTATTAGCTTTTATGTTCATCGGCGTAGTTGCAAAGGCACAGCCGCCTGCCGATACTACAAGAGGCCGAGGCCCACGTGTAGATATGTACAAGGATCTGAATTTAACTAAAGACCAGCAGGAAAAAGTAAAAGCCATCCAGGAAAAGCAGCGTGAAGAGATGGAAACAATCCGCAACAGCTCACTCAGTCGGGAAGAACAGCGTACAAAGATGATGGACATGCGTAAAAAATACAGTGACCAAATCGAAGCATTATTGAACGCAGAGCAAAAAGAAAAACTGAAAGCAAAGCAAAAAGAAATGCAGGAGGAGATGCAGCAGCGCAGACGAAATGGTGGCGGCCCCGGCGGGCAGAATAGCAATAACAATTAATTGTAAACCGGCGAAAGCCGGTTTTTTAAAAACGCCAGCTTTGTTCATCGAACAAGCCTACCAACTTAATACATTTTACACCGAAATTTGCTGCAATAAAAGGGATTTTGAATTGATTCGGATCATTTGTCTCGTGTTGAATAATGGTGATGTTATAGTGCTTTGCGGCTGAGACAATAAGTGGGTCTGCCCAAACACCAGTTCCATATTTTTCAAGAATTTTTTGTGGATATAGCTTCATTACTTTTTGTAAAATCCCAACTTCTTCATCGGTAGGTTCTAAAAAAATATCATCAAAGGCATCTGCCCACTGGACTAATTCATCGTTTCCTTTTTTTATTTCTCGTAAAACTTCCTTTGGGGCAACAATGATTTTACTCTTGCACAAATCATTAAACTTTTCCCATAAACTTGGGAAAATATTAATAGGGTAGTCTCTCTTTAAATCGAAAAGAGCGCTACTGTCAATTAAATATTCATATGGGTTTTGATATGGAACCATTAATAGTTTAGGCGTTCAATTATCTTGGGAAGATTGGTTAGTTTGGTTTCCAAAAAGTTTGAAAGATCAGAAGATGAAATGCGACCTAGTGAATAAGCACCATAAACTTTGGATACATAAGGTTTCCCTTTTTCATGTATTATTTTAATTCCTTGATTTATGCCCGAATCACTTTCCTTTAACCGTTCATTTCTTTTTTCTTTTGCCAGCTTAGCAATGTTGTCCCACTTTTTCTTCATAGTCCAGAAAGTTGACTCTTGAATCAGCTCAAGTGATAGTAGTTTTCTTGCTATTACTTCTTTGCTGACTTTATAGTCATTAGCTATGAATTCAATTATTTTCTCATCAATTTGTAACTTATTGCTGTTAGCTTTAATAGTTTCGTCAAAAAAAGCTGTGCTTGGTATCAAAAAAGTTGCCGCAAATTTGTTACAGAAAGTTTCTATTCTTTCGTACTCTTTAGAAATCTGATTAGTTTTATCTCTGAATAAATCGTTTGTATTTAGAATAATATGACATAATTCATGGAATAAACTAAAAATTCTTCCATTGTTCGAATCTTCAGTATTTAAAACTATTACAGGGAATTTTCCAGTTAAGCAAAATGCTCTTGCTTCTTGAATTGGAAGTTTCATTTTAAAAATAAATACCCCTAAATCTTCTACTTTTTTTTGAAAGTTTCTATCTGCTTCATCTATTTTCCAAGCAACTTGTTCAGAAAGTGGGAAATTCAAAAAATTTCTTAATCTAAGCGCCAATTTTTCAGCACTTTCATTTTTCTCTATATTGAAATTATGAATCAGAGGAGTTTCGTCTTCATTAGACACTTCTTCAATAATATACTGATATCTCCTAGCTTTTCTTAGTGCTAGTCTTAATTCAGGGGAAAGGATTTTAATTTCTGAATTGCTTAGATTTCGAAAATCTTTTTGAATCGTAGTCTCTTTAGGTGGGTTTGACATTAGCAAAATCGCCACTGGCCTTTTATAGACTTTTTCAGCCAAGTTTTCTAGCTGTTTGTAAGTCGGCTTGTTGTCGCCTGATTCCCAAGACTTATATTTATCAGCATTAACGCCAATTTTTGAGGCTGTTTCTTCAACGGAATAGCCCATAGCATTTCTTGCCCATTCAAGAACCGTAGGAGAAATATTAAAAGTTACGCTACCAGCCATACAGCAATATTAATAAAAGATTTTTAGGCATATGAATAAATACATGACTATCCACCTAATAACAGTTAGACGATAATTATTCTTGAATGGTTTGCTCACCTGTACTCGTTACAAACATTAGAGTAGAGAATTCAAACAGTTCCTAACTTTACAGATGCCTTTTCAACTCCATTCACCTTATACGCCGTCCGGTGATCAGCCGCAGGCCATTCAACAACTCACCGAAGGAATTCTTAATGGTGAAAAATACCAGACACTGTTAGGTGTAACCGGCAGCGGTAAAACATTTACCATGGCCAATGTGATCCAGAATGTGCAAAGGCCAACGCTGGTATTAACGCACAACAAAACACTGGTGGCGCAATTGTATGGCGAGTTCAAACAGTTTTTTCCGGATAATGCGGTGGGTTATTTCGTAAGCTATTACGATTACTATCAGCCTGAAGCGTACATGCCCGTAAGCGGAACGTATATTGAAAAAGATCTCAGTATTAATGAAGAGCTGGACAAACTTCGCTTACACGCAACCAGTGAGTTATTGAGCGGGCGCAGAGATATTATTGTTGTGGCCAGTGTAAGTTGTATTTATGGTATGGGTAACCCTGTTGATTTTGAAAACGGCATCATCCGGATTCAGAAAAAACAAACACTTTCACGTCAGGGATTTTTGCATTCACTGGTCAACAGTTTGTACAGTCGTTCGCAAGGCGATTTCAGCCGGGCAACGTTTCGTGTAAAAGGTGATACGGTTGATATCAACTTACCGTATGTTGATTTTGGTTACCGCATTACATTCTTTGGTGATGAAATTGAAGAAATTGAAACCATCGACATCAAATCAGGAAAGCGCATTGGCAAAGTGGAGAACGCTGCCATCTTTCCTGCCAACTTATACATTGCACCAAAAGATCAGATGCAGCAGATCATTTATGAAATACAGGATGAAGCTGCTGCACAGGAAGAATATTTTAAAAGCGTTGGGAAATACATTGAAGCGCAACGAATCAAAGAACGGACGGAATATGATCTTGAAATGATCCGTGAGCTTGGTTATTGCAATGGTATTGAAAACTATTCCCGTTTTTTTGATCGTCGTATGCCGGGCACAAGACCCTTCTGTTTACTGGATTATTTTCCGAAAGATTATTTGATGATGATTGATGAAAGCCATCAAACCATTCCGCAGGTAAGTGGTATGTATGGCGGCGACAGAAGCAGGAAATTGGTATTGGTTGATTATGGTTTCCGTTTGCCGAGCGCAATGGATAACCGTCCGCAGAATTTTAATGAATTTGAAGGGTTGCTCAACCAGGTTGTGTTTGTAAGTGCCACACCGGATGATTACGAATTGGAAAAAACAGGCGGAATAGTAGTGGAACAGGTTGTTCGACCAACAGGTTTATTAGATCCACCAATTGAAATTCGTCCAAGCGTAAACCAGATCGATGATCTGCTCAATGAAATTGATAAGCGTGTAAAAAAAGGCGATCGTGTATTGGTAACAACGTTGACCAAACGCATGGCAGAGGAGATGGATAAATACCTCAAGCGGATCAACATCAAATCAAAATACATTCATAGTGAAGTGGACACATTGGAGCGAATTGAAATTTTACGTGATCTGCGCTTAGGCGTCATTGATGTGTTGGTGGGTGTAAACCTGTTGCGTGAAGGATTGGATCTGCCCGAAGTATCATTGGTGGCAATTCTTGATGCAGATAAAGAAGGGTTTTTGCGGAATGAAAAAAGTTTAACGCAAACGGCAGGTCGTGCTGCAAGAAATGTAGATGGTCTGGTGATTTTCTATGCAGATAAAATGACCGAGAGTATGCGCCGCACCATTGAAGAAACCAGCCGACGCCGGGAAAAACAAATGCAGTATAATATTGAACATGGCATTACACCACGCACCATCAAGAAAAGTATTGAGCAGGTAATGGGCCAAACTTCTGTGCTGGATATTAAAGGTTACGATATGTCGAAGCCTTATGCAATGTCGCCCGACGGTGAATTGGTGGAGGCGGCAGAAGATCAGGAAGTATATCAAAGCATTCCACAAATGGAGCGAGCCATTGCACAAACCAAAAAGCAAATGGAAAAAGCTGCACGTGACCTGGATTTTATGGAGGCTGCGAGGTTACGGGATGAGATGTTTAGAATGCAAAAGGAATTGGAAGGAATGAAGAAGTAGTTCTAAACCCTCTTTTGCGGGTGTAAACCATGGCGGCGGGTTTAATGAAAGCGGATCACCATAATTTATTGACAAGGAGCAATCACAATGTCAGTAATGATTGAATTTCCCTGTATTTCCTTAACTTGAAGCTCCTTCAAAAAATCAGCCATGTTCACATTTGCTTTATTCAACCTCAAAGGAGGTGTTGGTAAAACAGCCAGTTGTGTAAACTTTGCATACCTCGCTGCAAAAGACGGTTACAAAACCCTGCTTTGGGATATTGATCCGCAAGGTGCTACTTCGTTTTACTACAAAGTAAAGCCCAAGCAAAAAGTAGTGATGAAAGATGTAGTTGGAAAAGATGCAGAGCTGGCTGGCAGCATCATGGCAACAGAATATGAAAACCTTGATATTATTCCGGCTGATATAACTGCGAAAGCACATGATGTAATGATCGATGAAATGCAGGCATCAAAGAAAAGACTCGCAACGATCTTAAAACAATTGAAGAGTGAATATGATTTTGTATTCATTGATTGTCCTCCGGGATTAAGTTCATTAGCCGAAAATATTTTCAATGCATCCGATATTGTATTGATGCCCATCATACCAACAACACTCTCTGTTCGCACGTATCATATGGTGAAAGACTTTTTTAAAGAGAAAGGCATCGATCAGAAAAAAATGACTTGCTTCTTCACCATGACCGATCTGCGCCGCAACATGCATAACGAAGTGATGGAAGAATTATACAAAGACAAACGCTTTTTTGAAAACTATATTCCTTACTTAAGTGATGTAGAAAAAATGGGTGTGCACAAAGCTCCGTTAGAAGAATTTGCACGCAGCAGTTATGCCGCACAGTGCTATCGGGAATTGTGGGAAGAGATCAAGGAAGGGGTGCTGTAACTCAATACAGCAGCGGTTTTCAGCCTACCGTAAATTTACCGGACCTGCTTTAAGTACTAACCCTGAATTTTGGAAATTAGCTTTCGAAGTGTTGTGTAATTCAAAAACTGTATCTACATTTGAGTAGTCCAATTCTTTTGAAAAACTAAATCCAAATGTCATGAAAAAGCCATTGCGTTTCTTCTCGTTCGTATTTTTCCTTTTCGCTATTTATTTAAACGTGTTCTACAAAGAAGATTCTTTCTTAGCACGTGTAGTTGCAGGCAAGTCTGAAGTTGCAAGACAACAAACAGCTCAAAAACAATCTACCAAGGAAGCAAAGCCATTGGAAAATGAGCTCGCTGACAATAGCGGCAAGTAATTCCTTTGTACATATCGTACAACAACTATTTCGTTAAGCAGTCAACGAACCGGCAATCCGTACCCTATATTTTTATGCTGCCGGTGTTGAATTTTCTCATAATGTAAGTTTTGCGGAGGTGGTTTCCACCACCTCCTGTTTTTTCTTTTACTTACAGGTAAACCACGTTATAAGACGGGGCTTTTGTTGTTTATAAAAAATTAAGCAGCGATAGTTGGGATAGCTCTGCAGGGGGTGTTACCTTAGCAGCATGGCCAACGATAAAAAAGTTTTTCTGCTCGATGCTTTTGCTCTCATCTTCCGTGCATACTATGCACTTATTCGCAGTCCACGTAATACATCCAAAGGAAAAAATACAAATGCACAGTTTGGTTTTACCAATGCGCTGATCGAACTCATCACGAAACAAAAGCCTTCGCACATGGCAGTTTGTTTTGATACGGCTGCTCCAACCGAACGCCATACCGATTTTGCAGAATACAAAGCCAACCGACAGGAAGCTCCTGAAGATCTGTTGCTGGCCATCCCCGATATCAAGCGCATTATTAAAGGATTTAATATTCCGGTAATCGAGTGCGATGGATTTGAGGCCGATGATGTGATCGGTACATTGAGTAAAATGGGAGAAGCTGCCGGTTACGAAGTGTTTATGGTTACGCCGGATAAAGATTATGGTCAGCTTGTAACGGAGAAAGTAAAAATTTATAAACCTGCTTACCAGGGTGGTGATGTGGAGATCATGGGCCCTGAAGAAGTTTGCGCCAAATGGGGAATCAAAAATGTAAGCCAGGTGATTGATATACTCGGTATGATGGGTGATTCTGTTGATAATATCCCCGGTATACCCGGCGTGGGTGAAAAAACGGCGGCTAAACTGTTGGCTGAGTATGATACGTTGGAAAATGTATTGGCTAATGCAGCCAACATCAAAGGAAAGATGGGCGAAAAAGTTGCCGCAGGAAAAGACCTTGCAATCATGAGTAAAAAACTCGCCACCATTATTACCAATGTGCCGGTTGAATTTCACGAAGAAGATTTTCGTTTGAAAGAATGGAACAAAGAGGAGTTGGCTGCGGTGTTTGCCGAACTCGAATTCAAAACAATTGGCAAACGAATTTTAGGCGATGATTTTAATGCGTTCAGTTCAGCACCTGTTGGTGTGCAGAAAGATCTGTTCGGTAACGTGGTTGATACAACCATGGGCGAAGTGAGAAAAGAAAAGAAGGCATCGCCAAAATCTGCACAAACAGAAATCTTTGTTTCAACTGATGCATCAGAAGTTGAAGGGACAACAGAGCATGAAGAAGAAGGTGCTGTTGTATTGGATCTTGGCGTCTCTAAAAATATCAACAATACAGCGCATGAATACATTGCTGTAACAACTGAAGTTGCAATGAAAGAACTTGTTGCAGAGTTGTCTGCACAGAAGGAGATCTGCTTTGATACTGAAACAACTGGAATTGATGCCAATGATTGTGAAATTGTGGGTATGAGTTTTTCTTATCAACCACACAAAGCATGGTATGTTCCCTGCCCTGTTGATCAAGCAGAAACAAAAAAAGTTCTCTCCATCTTTAAACCTGTTGTTTGATGATGAAAGCAAAACATGGATCGGTCAGAATATCAAATATGATCTGTTGGTGTTGAAATGGTATGATGTTGAATTGAAAGGTCCATTGTTCGATACCATGTTGGCACATTACGTAGTAGAACCCGATGGCAAACGAAGTATGGATGAGTTGAGCGCACAGTTTCTTGGTTACGAACCTGTGCATATTGAAGAACTGATCGGTAAGAAAGTTCCAAAGAACTCAACATCGAAACAACAGGGAACCATGCGTGATGTGGAGTTGCAGAAAATCACTGAATATGCAGCAGAAGATGCTGACATCACATTGCAATTAAAACATTCGTTATTCCCGTTGTTGAAAGAGAAGGAAGTGGAGCGTGTGTTTTATGAAGTAGAAAATCCATTGGTGAAAGTGTTGACGGATATGGAGTTTGAAGGAATACGTGTTGATGTTGATTTTTTAAATGAGTATTCAAAGCAATTAGATAAAGATGCGAAAGAAGCAGAGCAACGGGTATATACTTCTTCAGGCTTGAAGTTTAATCTTGCTTCGCCAAAACAATTGGGTGAAGTATTGTTCGATCATTTAAAGCTCGACCCCAAAGCAAAGAAAACAAAGACAGGACAATATGCAACAGGGGAAGACGTATTGCTGAAGCTGGCACATACAAGTCCGATCGTAGAAGATATCCTGGCTTTCCGTGAATTAACTAAACTGAAATCAACGTATGTTGATGCATTACCGCAGCTGATCAATCGGAAAACAGGTCGTGTGCATACAACCTATGGTCAGGCAGTGGCAGTAACAGGTCGTTTGGCAAGTAACAACCCAAACTTGCAGAATATTCCTGTTCGTACAGAACGTGGCAGAGAAATACGTAAAGCATTTGTACCAAGAGATGAGAATCATGTATTGGTGAGTGCCGATTATTCGCAGATTGAATTGCGTATTGTTGCCGCTATCAGTGGCGATCCTGCTATGTGCGATGCATTTATTCAAGGGAAAGATATTCATACAGCTACTGCAGCGAAAGTGTATAAGATCGAAGAGAAGGATGTAACCAAAGAAATGCGTTACAAAGCGAAGAGTGTCAACTTCGGTATCATTTACGGACAAGGTGCATTTGGTTTGGCCGATAATTTAGGCATCAGCAGAACAGAAGCAAAAGAAATTATTGATAATTATAAACGTGAATTTGCAGGCATACAAAAGTATATGGATGATACCGTAAACTTTGCACGTGAAAATGGTTATGTGGAAACGCTGATGGGTCGTAAACGTTGGTTGCGTGATATTAATTCGAGCAACTTTACGGTGCGTGGTTATGCAGAACGAAATGCGATTAATTCACCGATACAAGGAACAGCGGCCGATATGATTAAACTCGCCATGATCAAAACACATGATGCATTAAAGAAGAGTACATTCAAAAGTAAAATGATCTTGCAGGTACATGATGAATTGGTATTTGATGTGCTGAAAGAAGAAGCAGAAGGTATAAAAGCGTTGATCATTGATTGTATGCAAACGGCTATGCCGCTCACACACGGTGTGCCGGTAATTGCAGAAGCTGGAACAGGTGATAATTGGCTGGAGGCACACTAATATGAAAAAGGATATTCATGACCGGAGAGACCTGACAATATTGATGGAGAAATTTTATGGTAAACTATTGGCCGATGCATCTGTCAATTACCTGTTTACAGATATAGCAAAGATCGATCTCCCTCATCATCTTCCAATACTGGTTGATTTCTGGGAATCAATTTTGTTCCAGGCCGATACGTATCGGAAAAATGCAATGAAGATCCATACCGATTTGCATCAGCAATCGCCTTTAAAGCCAACACATTTTAAAACATGGCTTGGGTATTTTCACGAAACAGTGGACGAATTGTTTCAAGGAGAGAAAGCAGAACTGGCTAAACAACGAGCAACAAGTATTGCAACTGTTATGCAGATCAAATTAATTGAACAGGATAATCAGGAATAGTAAATTGCAGATACAACGGAACAACAAAAGAAACTTTTGACATGCGTTTGCTTGTATTCATTTTTTTTGCATTGCTCAGTATCGGGATAAAGGCCCAAACAAAAACTATTCACTTCATCAACGGGAAATGGTTCAATGGAAAAGATTTTACTGTTACTGATTTCTATAGTGTGAAGGGATTTCTCACAAAAAATACTCCTTCTTCTGTTGATACGGTTGTTGATCTCAAACAACAATACATTATTCCTCCTTTTGGTGAAGCACATAATCATTCTCCCGAAACCGACCAGGATCTTGAAGTGTTTATTGAACGTTACCTCGCTGATGGTATTTATTATATCAAAAATCCCAACAGTATCCCGTTTGCAACAAACAAGATCAAAAGCAAGATCAATCATCCACGAAGTGTGGATGTGTTGTATGCTAATGGTGGTTTAACAGCAAAAGGCGGCCATCCAACTGTTTTATATAACTACATGTTGGGTACTACGTACAAAAAAGCGTTACCAGGCTGGACAACAAAAAGTTTTGAGGGCGAAGCGTATTATCTCATTAACTCAAAAGAAGAACTGGAAAAGAAGTGGCCGTTTATTCTTTCACAACGACCGGGCTTTATCAAATTCTATCTCATTTTTTCAGAAGAATATGAACAACGAAAAGATGATACGCTTTTCAACGGTAAGAAAGGGATTGATCCCAAGCTCGCAAAAATAATTACGAAAAAAGCACATGCAGCCGGCTTGAAAGTAAGTGCTCATGCAGAAACGCCAAGTGATCTGAAGGTTGCAATTGCAGCAGGAGTTGATGAGATCAATCATTTACCAGGTTATCAGGTACGCTGGAAAGACGGTTATTACCCACCTTATTACAAGATCAGTTCTGCTGCTGCCAGAAAAATGGGGAAACGAAAAATACATGTAGATCCTACCTATTCACTTGCTGAAACTGAAATACCTGTTGGTGATACATCGCTTTCGTTTCAACGGTCAAAAATTCAAAAACAAAACCTGCTGTTATTAAAAAAGTATCATGTGCCGGTAACAGTTGGTTGCGACAGTTATAACCTCACTGCACAAACTGAAATTGAGTATTTACGTAAACTAAATATTTACAGTAACCTGGAGTTATTGAAAATGTGGTGTGAAGTAACACCATCTGCCATTTTTCCCAACAGAAAAATTGCCAAACTTCAGGAAGGGTACGAAGCCAGCTTTTTAATTCTCAATAAAAATCCATTGGAAGATTTTGAAAATGTTTACAATATTTCCCTTCGGGTAAAACAGGGAGTGATTTTGTGGTGATGAAAGTTCATATTGCAGAACAATTTACCTTTGAAATATGCAACCGATCTTGATCTATTGTTACGATGCATATTGCGGCTGGTGTTATGGTTTTAGTCCCGTGATCAAACAAATGAGCGAAACATATCAACAGAAAACTTCATTGCGAAGTATTAAGCGGCGGAATGATCTTACCGGAACAACCCGTGCATATCCGTGCAACTGCAGGATATATCAGCGAAGCTTACAAAACTGTGGAAGACCATACCGGAATAAAATTTGGCGAAGACTATCTATGGCACATCAATAATCCGGACGAAAGTGATTGGTTTCCTTCTTCTGAAAAACCAGCTATTGCTTTGTGTGTTTTTAAAGAATTGTTTCCGGAACAGCAGGTGCAGTTTGCTGCTGACTTGCAATACAGTCTGCATTATGAAGGAAGAGATCTGACGGATAATGAAGCTTATCGTCATCTTCTGGAAAAATATATTATTGAGGCAGATGATTTTTATGCAAAACTGAAATCAGAAGAATACAAAGAGAAAGCTTATTACGAATTTCAGTTGTGTAAGCAATTACAGGTAACAGGCTTTCCGCAAGTATTGGTACAAATAACAGAAACGAAGTTTCATTTGCTGGCACGTGGCTTTACTGATTACGATACGCTCAGCAAACGCATTGATCTTGTTTTAACAGAAGTAGAAAATCATTCATATAATTAAATGAAAAGTGCCGCATGATCCTCACTGTAACGCTCAACCCGTGTATCGATAAAAGTTCAGTCGCTGAAACAATGAAACCCGAAAGTAAACTTCGTTGCACGGAAGTGGTAAACGAACCTGGCGGTGGGGGTATCAACGTAAGTAAAGCTTTGAAAAAACTGGAAACTGTATCAATTGCTTTGTTTCCATCGGGCGGTCATAACGGTGATATGTTGTGTTCATTACTCCGTGAAGCTGATCTCGAATTTCATGCAGTGGATACAAAGGTAGAGACAAGAGAAAACTGGATCGTCCTAGAAACATCAACCAACAATCAATTTCGTTTCACATTTCCCGGTCGTGCTGTGCAGGAAGAAACCATGATCACATTGATCGATCATATCCGCAGCTTTTCTCCTTCTTATGTAATTGCAAGTGGAAGTTTACCTCCCGGCTTGCCTGATTATTTTTACGGATTGATCGTGAAGAATGCAAAAGCTGTTGGCGCCCGTTGCATTGTTGATACAAGCGGCCCTGCGTTACAGGCATTGCAAGGCAAAGGGGCTTATCTCATCAAACCAAATATTGGAGAGTTGTGTAAAATGCTGAATGTAGATTGGCTTGATAAAAACGAAGTGCCGGATGCAGCACAACAGGCTATTCGTGATGGTTTTGCTGAATTGATCGCTGTAAGTATGGGTGCTGATGGTGCCTGGCTCATGAGCAGCGATGAAAAATATTTTGCTGCCGCACCAAAAGTTGAAAAGAAAAGTACCGTGGGCGCAGGTGACAGTATGGTGGCAGGCATGACGTATATGTTGCAACAGAACCGTTCACTAAAAGAGGTGATCTCTTTTGGTGTCGCCTGCGGCAGTGCTGCAACCATGAATGCAGGCACACAACTCTTTCACAAAGCAGATGCGGAACGTTTATTTGCAGCCATGGATTGATCGTTATCCCCTTATTTTCCGGCTTCATCTTTTTTTCTTGCAGAAGGAAAGAAAACAGCGTATTTTATTGTCCCTTAAAACAATAAAAAATAAACAAATGAAACGAATTACTTTCTCTCTTTCGTTGATCGCATTGATCTTTACTTCCTGCAATAACGAAACCAAAACAGAATCAACAGCAACAGATACAACTGCTGCTGCAACAACAACTCCCGAAGCCCCGCCAATGGATTCAGCTGCAATGGCAAAAGCCTGGCAGGATTTTGCTACACCCGGCGAAATGCATAAATGGATGTCCAGTCATGAAGGCACATGGGAAGCTGAGATAACCTCCTATATGTCGGCACCGGAACCAACAAAATCAAAGGCAACGGAAGTGGTGAAAATGATCATGAATGGTCTATACCAGGAGTCAAATCTTTCGGGCATAATGATGGACATGCCTTTTCAGGGGAAAAGCATTTTAGCATATGATAATGCCAAGAAACAATTTGCACTTACATGGATCGATAATATGGGATCAGGCCTTTTGATGATGACCGGTCAATACGATGCAGCAACAAAAACACTCAACTTGAGCGGTACGCAAACCGATCCGGCAACAGGAAAAGATTCAAACGTTCGCCAGGAACAAAAGTTTTTAGATGATGATACGTATGTGTTGACGATGTATGGATCCGGTGCTGACGGTAAAGAAGCAAAGTTTATGGATGGAACGTTTAAGCGAATAAAAAAATAATCAACCGGTAGCCTTCTGTATAGCCTCTTGTTTTACAAGAGGCTTTTTTATGTAGATTTAGTAAACAAACAATCACTTATGCTCACCAACCGGATTATCAATCCAAAAATGATCATTCAGTTTGCCTGGCGTTTACAGGCAGTATGTTTTGTCATCAGTGGTCTTGTATTTATTGCACATGATTTCTTACATATAAAATCAATTGCCATTCCCTTTTTGCCCGTTGCAACAATTGGTACTGCTGTTGCATTCTATGTTGGCTTTAAAAATAATTCTGCCTACGATCGTTTATGGGAAGCCCGACGTATTTGGGGAAGTATTACCAATGGCAGCCGTATGTGGGGAGCCATGGTGGCAGATGTAGTTGCTTCACGTGCCAGCTCTCCCGAAGAAGCAACTGCGGTGAAAAAGGAATTAATGTACAGGCATATGGCCTGGTTAAATATGCTTCGTTTACAATTACGACGCAAACCCGTGTTTCATGAATCGTGGTATGTGTCTTCACCAAAACTGCAGGTTGTAAGAGATGTATTTGGCGATGAGAAGTTTGAAGACCAGGCAGAAGCAGTAATGACAAAATTTTTAAGTACGGCTGAACGAAAAGAAGTTGAAAACAAACCAAATGTTGCATCAGCCTTAATGAAACGACAGAACGAAGAGTTGATTCACTTGAAAAATAAAGGATGGCTCGATGAGTACGAACATAGCGATATGGGTCGCTTAGTGCTTGAGTTTTACAATCAGCAGGGTGCAGCAGAGCGTATTAAAAGTTTTCCCTTTCCGCGCCAGTATGCAAGCTTCAGCACAGTGTTTGTGTTTATCTTCATTACACTGCTTCCCTTCTCGTTAATCGGTGAATTAGAAAAGCTCAATGCGGCGATCAACTGGTTGGTGATTCCGTTCACGATGTTGATCGCATGGGTATTTGCTGTAATGGAACAGATCGGTGATGCTAGTGAAAATCCATTCGACAATGGTGTGAACGATATTCCTATGACCGCTATTTGCCGCAATATTGAAATTGAACTCCGTGAAATGCTCGGCGAAAAAGAATTGCCGCCAAGGATAGAACCGGTGAAAGGGATTTTGATGTAGGATAGTGTGAATGGCTTTATGAAGTAATAAGGCCGCTTGTACGACTTGCGATAAATAATAATAAGAGATAAAAATTTTCTTCATCTTCCTCGTAAAAATCAACGTTGTATATGGTTGGCGTTTCTGCCAAACCCCATAGTTTGGTAGAAACACCGCCAACGATGTTTTCGTCAATCATCAAATGATAAGTTGGATTTTTAAAGTATTTCTTCTTTATTACTAATTCTTTGCCATTGTGTATAAAAGAATAATTGCCGGAATTTCTCTTAAGCTGAATTTCACGGTCGAGGTTTTGTACGTCAATAGAAATATACAGTCTGAAAAAAGATACTAGATATGTAGTCTCAAGGATCAAACTTTCATTTTTGTAAAATTGGTATATAGTTCTTCCAAAAAACGTATCACGGTATTTTACTTTTAGAATAATCTCGCTTTTGTAAATAACATCTATTTCTTTAAAGTGTCGCTCGATACGGTAATTCATTAATTTAATAGTTCGTTTATACAAGAATTCTTTACCTCATCTCTTTTACAACTTCAGCAATTTTCTCCAATACAAAAGCGATCTCTTCATCTGTTGTAAATCGCCCCAAACTAAACCGGATCGATCCGGCTGCTGCCTCATCAGAAATATGCATTGCCTGTAAAACATGCGATGGTTCAATGGAAGCAGAAGTACAAGCCGATCCTGCCGAAACAGCCATGAACTTATTCAGTCGCCCGATCAATTGATCTGCACCGGGAAATAGAAATGAAACATTTGCAACTTGTGGCAACAAATGAGCCCGGCTTCCATTCAAATTTGTGCAGCCTAATGCAAGCAGTCCATCAAGTAGTTTATCTCTCAGAGCAGCTAAACGAAAACTTTCCGTTTGCTGTTCATTCCTGTAAATATCACAGGCCTTTCCAAGCCCAACAATTCCTGGTACATTCAATGTGCCGCTTCGCATACCACGTTCATGTCCGCCACCGTATTGTAACGGAGTCAATTTCACACGTGGATTTTTTCGTCGTACATATAGTGCACCAACTCCTTTTGGTCCATATAATTTATGAGCCGATAAAGCAAGCAGATCGATCTCATCTTCCAATACATCCACAGGAATTTTTCCAATAGCCTGTGTGGCATCGGTGAAAAACAAAACACCATGTTGCTTTGCCAGTTTGCCCACTTCTTTTACAGGCATGATGATTCCCGTTTCATTGTTGGCATACATCATTGCAATCAGAATCGTGTTTGATTGAATGGATCTTTCGAGAGTGGTAAGATCAGGCATGCCATGCGCATCAACTTCCAATCGGGTAATACTCGCACCTTTTCGTTCCAACGCATCACAAGTGTCGAGCACCGCCTTGTGTTCGGTTTGCAGGGTGATGATGTGATTGCCCTTTGCCTGATAGGTTTCAAACACGCCCTGCAATGCAAGATTAATGGCTTCCGTAGCGCCCGACGTGAAAATAATTTCGGTGGTATCGGCTCCGATGAGGCTGGCAACCTGCTCACGGCCTATTGCTACTGCTTCTTCAGCCACCCATCCATACGCATGGGTTTTGCTGGCTGCATTACCAAAATTGCTGCTAAAATAGGGCAGTATTGTTTCCAGCACCCTCGGGTCGCAGGGTGTGGTAGCGTTATAGTCCAGATAAACGGGAGATTTGATCATTGATTCTATACCGCAATTTAGAGAATAACTACTTTCCCCCGCTTTTCACTGTTTACGCCTTGTAGTCAATTCATTAGAAAGTTACAAGAAATGACGAATTGGCTGTTGCAGGCAGAGAATGGGTAAATCAGGTCAGGTTTTTAACATTCCTGCTTAACGGATGGGGCTACCTTTGCGCAGCTTTCACCACCCCACCAGCTATAAACACTTAGTTCCAAAATAATTCTGCTCCAAGGGAAAATATTTCTCATCTTAAATCGTTACCGGCTATGAGTTTGGTGAAGAAGAAAGTTTTACTATTTTTAAGCTTCCATTATCCGTTAAAAAACACAACTATGAAACTATTCCGTGCCAATGCATTGTATTTAGCTATTGCAGGCTGCATTTTTCTACAGATTCCCATCGCTATTGCAGGTAACAACCACGATGCTGCCACGCTTACACATTATTTAGAAGAAAAAAATGAACCAGCTGCAGAAGTAAGCATGGAAGAAATGATTGCGTTGAAGGCAGACAGTATTTATGATACCCTTCACCTTCTGCAAGCCGGCCTGCAGGAAGAAGCATTTGAGTTGGCTTACAAAGGCTACTACAAATTAATGGAGCAAGGCAAAGTGCAGAAAAAAGATGTACTTACAATTGCTGATTTTTCGAAGCCATCCTCACAAGACCGGTTGTTTGTGATTGATATGGAAAAAGGAAAAATTCTTCATCAAACATTGGTAGCTCATGGCCGCAAAAGTGGATTGATCTATGCTACCGATTTTTCAAACAAACCAGAATCAAACAAAAGCAGTCTTGGGTTTTTCCTGACGCTTCAAAGCTATTACGGGTCAAAAGGCTATGCCATGCGTTTGCAGGGTTTGGAAAAAGGCATCAACGACAAAGCATTTGAGCGGGCAATTGTACTACATGGTTCCGATTATGTAACCAATCAATTTGCCAACAGCAACGGCTATTTAGGCCGCAGCCTCGGATGTCCTGCTGTTCCAATGAAACAAACAAAAGCTATCATCAACAACATTAAAGGGGGGAGTTTGTTATTCATTTATCATCCAACAGAACAATACAAAGAAAAATCAACGATACTCAACGGTTGATCTGGTAATAAAACCCCATTAAACGATTAGATTTCGATTCCTGATAATAAACCCTGCCATTCCTGACGGGGTTTTTTAATGCACAATAAACCAGGAAATCAATTGGAGAACGACACCTACGATAAAGCCCACATAAATTTCCGCCGGTTTATGATCGCTGGCAATAAACCGGCTGGTGCAGATGACACCTGTAATAAAAACTGCCAGTAACAGCGAAACCATATCGTCCAGTTTATCAGCAAATAAAAGCAGCGTGAAGAATGTGAGTAAACCGGCAGCACTCATAGCGTGCATGCTCACTTTCATATAATTATTGATGATAAGTGACGCAGAAGCTGCAATAAATGCACAAAGCAAAAATGCACGAAGTTCAACCGGATCACCTAATGTTTTAGAAACGTAAAATGTCCAGAAGAAAAATGTAATACAGGCTACGTAGGGAATAATGCGATCTTTTTGCGTACGTAGCTGAATAGATTGAATAAAGCCGAGCCCTTTCAATAGTAACACAGTTACTAATGGCAAAAAGATGCTTGTACTGAATACACGCAGAAAAACAATCAGTTTTTGTTCGTTAGCTACACCAATAAACACCAGGTTATTTCTGTACAACAGGTACAATACAACCCATGCAATTACAAATAACGGATGAAAGATATAGGAGAGAAGGGTTGCAAGTGCATGCAATACCGGTGAACGATCTTCATTCTTTTCCAGTAAATCACCTTCTTCCGTAACAAGCACCTGCTTCATGTTTATAATTGTTTACGCAACCTCGCCACAGGAATATTCAACTGTTCCCTGTATTTGGCCACGGTTCTGCGTGCAATATTATAGCCTTTTTCCTGAAGAAGTTCGGTGAGACGTTCATCACTTAAAGGTTTTCTTTTCTCCTCGGCATCCACCAGATCAAACAAAATTTTCTTTACTTCCCTTGTTGATACTTCCTCACCGCTTTCTGTACTGAGTGATTCGCTAAAGAAAAATTTAAGCCTATACGTACCAAACTCTGTTTGTACAAATTTGCTGTTGGCAACACGGCTGACGGTAGAAATATCAAGTCCGGTTTTTTCCGCAATATCTTTCAGGATCATGGGGCGAAGCGTTGTCTCGTCACCGGTCAGGAAAAATTCTTCCTGATGTTCCATAATGGAGGTCATGGTATGAAGTAATGTGTTCTGCCGTTGTTTAATGGCGTCAATAAACCAACGGGCCGCATCAATTTTTTGTTTGATGAAAAGCACCGCTTCTTTCTGACGTTTATCACGTTTGCTGCCTTTATCATATTCCTTCAGCATGTCCCTGTAACCTTCGCTGATACGGAGATCAGGAGCGTTGCGGGAGTTGAGTGTAAGTTCCAGTTTGCCACCACTGTTGAGGATAAAGAAATCAGGAACAATATAAGTTTCCGCTTTATTTACCTCGCCTACATTTCCACCGGGCTTGGGATTCAGTTTAATGATCTGTTGTATAATAGCACGTAATTGCTCATCGTTCAGCGACAAGCTGCGTTGTATTTTTTCGTAATGTTTTTTGGTAAACTCATCGAAATACTTTTCGAGGATGTTGATTGCCGCATGAATATCAGAAGCCGGGTTTGCCTTTAATTTATGGCGAAGTTGAATTAACAAACATTCCTGCAGATCACGGGCACAAATACCGGCCGGTTCAAACTGCTGGATCAATTCGATCACTTCTTCCACTTCCTGATCAGATGATTCAATGTTTTGACGAAATGCCAAATCGTTGACGATCGCACTATTTTCACGACGCAGGTATCCGTCATCATCAATACTTCCAACGATCTGTTCTGCAATTACCTGGCGTTTGGCGTCCAGATTGAGCATGCCCAGTTGCTGCAACAGCAATTCATAAAAGCTAGTCTCTAATTTAACCGGTGTTGTTTTATGATCTTCCTGATCAGGATAATTATCGTCTCTTGTACGGTATTCTGCTACTTCATCATCTCCCTCGTTTACGTAGTCAGTAATATCAATATTGTCATATTCATCATCGCTGCCATCGAGATCGTATTCTTCTTCATCTGATGTATCAAACTCATCCTTCACTTCATCGGTATATTGATCATCGCTTTCCTCATCGGACTGTTCAAGTGCCGGATTTTCTTCCAATTCTTCCTTGATCCGTGTTTCCAAATTGGCCGTAGGTACCTGCAGCAACTTCATTAACTGAATTTGCTGAGGCGATAATTTTTGCAGTAATTTTTGATGTAACCCCTGACTCAGTGACATTTTCGCAGTACATTTATATGATTACAATGCTGTTCGAGTGGGCTAAATTAGAAAAAAATATGTTTATGAATTGGAATTGGAACAATTTTTGTGGTTTGGCGATTCTTTTCTTAACAATACCCGTCTTTGGGAGGGCACAACAAACTGATTCTGTGCGGGTTTTAAATCCAAAACCAATTAGTATTCAACCTCAAATTTTTAACAAATACAGCCAGCTCCAAGCCATTTCTCAAAAAGGTAAGCTCCAAAAACCAAATTTGGGAAGTCCTTTTGCACACTGGGGGTTTATGTGTGTGGGAGAGTACAAGCTTGAACAAAAAACCGGCATTCCTTTACGTGTCCGGCTTGGCTCACTCGATTATGTAAACAAACTGGAAGGCAAGCGATAGAGTTTCCTCAACTTTCCACGTTTAATTGCAGGAATAATAAATGGTTTTGAGCTGCACGTACATCGCTAAAGCTGTATTCATCTCCCAATGCAATTTTATGTTCAGTTGTAGACTGATCCCGAAATAATTCGAGCCTGTTCAATATGGTTTGCAGTTTGGCCGGACTCATGAGCTGTTCTGCTTTTACTGCTCCCGTTTTGATCAATTCAACCAAATGCCCTTCAATGGTGCCGGGTGTAAGTTTTCGCAAGGCAGCTATTTCAGCGATCGTTTTTCCTTCTTTGAAATAGTTGAATGAAGTTGTGCGTGTATCTTCTTTTACTTCGGTTGATCTTTCTTTTCGTTCCCGTTTGGGATGATCTTTTTTTGCCTCGATGTTTGTGGCAATATGATGCTCATCACAATAGTCTTTCACCATTTCCAGAATTTCTTCGCCATACTTTTCCACTTTCGCTTTTCCAAAACCGATGATTTGCAGCAGGTGTTCTTTTGTTAGTGGTAGATAAGTGCAGATCTCCTGCAGGCTGTTACTGTTGGCCAGCATATAGATCGGCATATTGTTGTCGTTGCAAACAGCGTCCCGCCACTCTTTTAATTTGAAGTATAAAGCAGTATGACTGATCCCTGTCACCGTCGCTTGTTTTTGATTGGCAGCATAGCAGCTAACCTTTACCCTTGGTACGGCGAGATTCAACTTATGTTTTAAATAATCGGTTACTGCAAATTGTTGTTCTCCAAAATGCAATTGATAAATGGCTGTATGAAACGCAAGGTATAATGCCTGTAAATGTTCATCCACTTCATCCGCAGCTGATTTCAGTTCAGTTACCAAAGGATGTTGCTTCACCTGCTGTTGCAGATTTTCTAATCGTGGAAGAAAATATGCAGCCGCATCCTGTACACGTTTTTGAAGTGCAGTATTGTTTTCAACAATAGGTTCTTCTTTTAACAACTCATTGATGCGTTGAATAAATTTGAGCGCCACGCTTTGCTCTTGTTGATACTGAAGCAATTAGTTCTGATATCCAGTCTTCTGCATGTTCGTTCAGATCATGTTTATGCTTACTGATGGATTGTTGCAATTGTTTCAACGACAATGCTGTTTGAGCGAACGAAAACATTTCTTCAAGCAGTTGCTGTGAAAATAATTTCCTTGCCTGTTCAAAGCGTTCGGGTAATGATCCTTTTGGTGTTAGTGCAGCCTGACCATTTACCACCTGTTGATTACTGAAAATAACATTGGGTTGAATTTTTGACAGCAGTACAATGCCATTTAAACTGGTGCAGCGGCTTAATGCTACATACACCTGTCCGCTGGTGAACGACAGCCCGGCATCGATCATTACTTTTTCAAATGTTAAGCCCTGGCTTTTATGAATGGTGATGGCCCATGCCAACCGCAAGGGATATTGCTCAAATGTTCCAAGCACATCCTGTTCTAATTTACCATCGGTTCGATTCAATGTATAGCGTGCATGTTCCCAGGTTTCTTTTTGCACACGGATGTTTTCATTGCCGCAACGCACAATCACTTCATCATCGGTTAGTGAATGAACCACGCCGATCTTTCCATTGAAAAATCGTTTCCCCACAACATCATTTTTCAAGAACATTACTTGAGCACCTTCCCGCAACACCAACTCGGCATCTGCCGGATAGCTATTCTCGGGGAACTCGCCTTCGATGTTTGCGGTGTACGTGTAAGGAGGAGTAGTTAAGCGTTGCAACTGTTGCCGGTTGATCAACTCTGCCTGGTTGTTGTGTGATGTGAGCGTAATAAATGTTTCATCGCTATCGGGGCGAAAGCCGGGTTGATAACGTTCATTTAGTACTTCTAAATCCTCTGCGTCCATTTGATTGTTGCGCACTTTATTGAGCAGTCGCACAAACAACTCTTCTTTTTGCCGGTAGATGGTTGTTAATTCAATCAACAACGGCATTTGTTCCTGTATGGCTTTGCTGTCGAAAAAGAAGGTAGTAGTATAATATTCCTGCAGCACTGCCCATTCATGATTTTGTGCGACAGGAGGTAATTGAAACAAGTCACCAATGAATAAGAGTTGCACACCGCCAAACGGTTCATCGTGTTTGTAGCGTACGCTTCGCAGAATGGTATCTATGGCATCCATCACATCGCAACGCACCATACTCACTTCATCAATAATGAGTACTTCCATTTTACGGAGCAATTGCAGGCGTTGTTTGTTATAACGGATCTTTGCCAGCAATTCCTGCTTGCCTGCATGGGTGGGTAACAATGGATGCAAGGGCAGTTGAAACAAACTATGTAGTGTAACTCCACCGGCATTGATAGCGGCCACGCCTGTTGGTGCAGCCACGATGGTATTTTTGGCGCTATGTTCTTTTAGGTATTTTAGAAAAGTTGTTTTACCTGTTCCTGCTTTACCGGTAAGGAATACGCTTTCCTGCGTTTCGGTTACAAACCGATACGCTAATTCAAACCGTTCGTTGCGTTCCACAGATTGCATAGATGATGAAATTAATAGATAAGACGTTTATAGTCGAGTGAAGTTCCGCCAAAGTTAATGATCAAACCCAACTTCATTTCGGAGGCTTTTAAATAATTAAGTGTTTGTGCAATTGCAAAGTCAGCAATGCCATCCTTATTTACTTTTACCTCCACAATGATTTGCTCCCGTAGTGTAAAGTCTGCACTAAAAGAATGTTTCAGGGTTATCCCCTTATAGTCAACATAAATCTTATTCTCACGTACATAAGGAATATTCCTTTCCTGGAACTCAATCTCCATTGCATCTTTGTATACCACTTCTTGAAATCCCAAGCCAAGTGTATTATAAACTTCAAGACAAACACCAACGATCTTGTAAACTTCTGTTTTAGATAAAATCTCTGCCATAAAGAGGTATTTTAAAAAGCCACGGATTACACGAATGCACACAAATTGAATTCGTGGAGATTTGTGCAATTCGTGGCTTAAAAAATCACGCTGTCGCTTTTTCACCCAACATCAACAGCTCATTCACATGCACTTCAGTACTGTACTTTTTATTGCCGTCTTTATCCGTGTATGTTCTGTTCACCAGCTTTCCTTCAATCATCACTTCTTTTCCTTTCACCAGATATTTTTCAACGATCTCGGCTACCTTACCCCAAGCCACCAAACTGTGCCATTGCGTTTCGGTGATCTTTTCGCCTTTGGCGTTACGATAGCTTTCATTGGTGGCTACACTAAAGCGGGCCATCTTTTTACCGCCATCTAATGTTCTTACTTCCGGAGCATTGCCCAGGTTACCGATCAGCTGCACTTTGTTTTTTAATGCGTACATAACTTTGAAATTTGCCGCCTGTAGTGTTGTACAGGCGAGGTTTAAAATTTGTTATCTCAGTCAGCCGGTACTTGTTTTCCCGTTGACAACACAAAGATGACCTGCTGCAAAAGCGGGAGTCGGTTGTTACCCGTTTCTTCCCGAAGCTAAACGTGTAGAAACGTTTGCACACGGATAAATAAGTTGTATCTTATCAGCCAAAACACTTGCTATGACTGCATCTGACAACAAAACCTGCCTCGCCTGTGGCAAACCGTTAAAAGGAAGAGTAGATAAGAAATTTTGTGATGATTACTGCCGCAACAATTACAACAATCAGCAAAAGGCAAAAGGAAGCCACAGCAGTTTTGTACGCAACATCAACAATACATTATTGAAGAACCGAAAGATCTTGGAAAGTCTTTTACCCGAGGTTGAAGAAACAGCCAAAGCAAATAAGGATAAACTGCAACGACTCGGCTTTCATTTCAAATACATCACACACCTCTACACAACCAAAACAGGGAAAACCTATTTCTATTGTTATGATTATGGTTATCTGCCTTTAGAGAACGATTGGTTTTTGATCGTGAAAAAGAAAGAAGAGTAAAATAATTAAAGTTTAATCGCCGATCCCCTGATTAATAACTCCGGTGTAAGTACACGCTTTTCGAAATCTTTTACTGGCCGTTTGCTTTCAACTAACTGCAATAACAATTCGGTGGCAGCTCTGCCCATTTCTTCAGCCGGTTGACGGATCACTGTCAACGGTGGATCAACCAGTTCAGCAATATCAGAATTACTGAATCCGATCAATGCAATATCATTTGGGATCACAATGCCCCTACGTTTTAATGTTTTTAAACATCCCGTTGTTAATTTATCGCTGGTGGTAATGAGTGCGTCGGGCTTTTGTTTAAGCGTAAGCAATTTGTTCACGGCTTCTTCCACTTCTGAAAAAACCATTCCGCCATAAAAACAATGCTGTACATATTCTTTACTGTACGAAAGATTATGTGCTTTCAATGCATCATGATAACCGGCCAACCGTTCGGAGGTGATGGACAAAAACTCAGAACCTGCAATGGCGGCAATTCGTTTAAAGCCGTTTTTGATCAGGTGATCCGTAGCATCATAAGCACCTCTGTAATTATCAATGATCACTTTATGTGTATCAATTTCGTCGTGCACACGGTCAAACAGTACAATAGGCATTCCTCTGTCGTGTAATGCTTTGATATGTGTAAGATCAGTTGTTTCGGTTGAAAGAGAGATCAACACACCATCCACCGAACGGGAAGCAAGGAACTGCAGATCGATCACTTCACGATCGTACGACTCACGGCTCTGCGATACAATTACATTGTAACCACGGTCGTAGGCGATGGATTCAATACCGTTGATGATCTGTGAAAAGAAGGTGTTGGCAATTTCACAAACCACTACACCAATAGAGCGGCTTCGCTTTTCTTTTAAGCTAAGTGCAATGGGGTTGGGCTTGTAATTCAGCTTTTCTGCACAGTCCAGCACCAATTGTTTGGTTTCGGAACTGATCTCATGACTGTCCCGCAATGCTCTTGAAACAGTAGAGGTGGAAAGCCCCAGTGCCTTGGCAATATCCTTGATTGTAACAGCTTCAAACTTCATATTGGCAATGTTGCACGTAAAGATAGTTTATTCGGAACTGAAATTGGGTGTGACGTTGGGGCAAAACAGCATAACCAATTGTGAATCAAAATTTTTGAAAAAACAGACAGCGCAGGACAGTTAAATAAAAATGGCATCGTTCTCGGGAACGATTGCGTAAATAAAAGGTTTTAAACGCTTCGGGAATCCTCGAAAACTGCATAGACTTGTTGTGAGAAAATGACGAAACTGCTTGTTCCATTCTTTGCCATCAGTCGGTTTCATATCACAAGCCATTTGTTAACGATTCAAATTTCTGAGTAACTATTTTATTTAAACATTCTTTCCTGCTTTACCTGTTTACTACACGGAATGAATGATCAATTCTTAAAAACAAAGCACAGTATGAAACAATCTTTCTTCCTGCTTTTGCTGATGATGTGCGGTACATTATTGTTTGCCCAAACCCGCCAGATCAAAGGAAAAGTAATGGACGATGCGGGTGCACCTTTACCAGGTGTAAACGTATTAGTAAGCGGAACGCAAAAAGGAGTGCAAACAGATGCAACCGGAAGTTTTGCAATTGAAGCACCGGCAACAGGTGCAGTAACACTTGTGATCAGTTACAGCGGTTTCAAATCGCAAACTGTAAAAGCAGATGCAAACAAAGAACTTACCATTACATTGGAAAAAGATGTTTCTACATTGGAAGATGTTGTGGTGATTGGTTATGGAAGTATTAAACGGAAAGACCTTACCGGCACTGTTTCTTCCATTGGATCAGCAGAACTTTCAAAAATTCCGGTTTCAAGTGCAGCCGAAGCAATTACCGGTCGCTTACCTGGTGTACAGGTAACAACTACCGATGGTGCGCCCGGTGCAGAAATTGTGATTCGTGTACGTGGTGGAGGTTCTGTAACACAGGACAACTCGCCGTTATATATCGTTGATGGATTTCCAGTTAACAGTATCAATGATATTGCCCCTGCTGATATTGCATCGATCGATATCTTGAAAGATGCTGCTACTGCAGCTATTTATGGAGCAAGAGGTTCAAACGGTGTGGTGATCATCACCACCAAATCTGCAAAGGCTGGTAAAACAACCATCAGCTTTAACTCATTTGTTACAGCACGTACATTGCCACGCCAGCTCGAAGTATTGTCGCCTTACGAATATGTATTGGCCAACTATGAGTATGCAAGGCTCAGAAGCCAAACAGATGTTGATAATTTCACACGGTATTTTGGTGTGTATGATGATCTTGAATTGTACAAATATCAAAGAGGAACTAACTGGCAGAAAGAATTATTCGGTAAACCAGTTTACTCGCAACAACACAACCTGAGTATTACAGGTGGAACAGCAAAAACAAAATTCAGTTTGAGTGGAACCAATAATACCGATCAGGGTTTGATCGAGGGGTCGGGTTACATGCGCAACTATCTCAATTTTAAATTAAACCATGAACTGGCAAAAGGATTGAAACTTGATTATGCCACACGTTTTGTACATACAAGAATTGATGGTGCAGGTTCATCCGGTACTTCCAGCTTCCGCATTGGCGATGCCATTACTACACGACCTGTTAATGGAATTGCAGATGTAATTGAACTTGATCCAACCGGCACGGATGATGATTACGAACAGTTCCTCAAAAGTCTCATCAATCCAAAACAATTGATTGCACAGGATTACAGGAAACGTACCAACTATACATTGAACATGAATGTGGCAGGTACATGGAATATTCTTGAAAGCCTCACTTACCGTTCAGAGTTTGGTCTTGATTTTGGTTTTGGTGATAACAGGCGTTACTATGGTCCGCTTACCGGCGAATCAAGAAACGTTGGTGGCAATCTTCCATTAGGTGAGATTACGAATTCGAATTCCCGCAGTTATCGCTGGACCAACACATTAAATTACAAGAAAGAGATCGGCAAACATGATTTCACGTTTCTCGTTGGACAGGAAATAAATGTGCTTGGACAAGGATTCTCTGAATTTAACCGTGCAAAATTCTTTGCTGAAAATATTGACCCGGAAAAACTGTTTTCCAATATGACCCTTGGTACGCAAGACAGGCATACAACAACGGTTTTTGCAGGTGAAAAAATTGCATCGTTCTTCGGTCGTATTACCTATCAATTCGATTCACGTTATCTTCTTACTCTTACTGCACGTGCTGATGGTTCAACCAAGTTTGCGCCCGGTAACCAGTGGGGGTTGTTTCCTGCGGCAGCATTTGCTTGGCGTGTGTCAAGCGAAGAATTTATGAGCAATGTAAGTTTTGTGGATGATCTGAAAGTACGTGTCAGCTATGGTCAAGCGGGCAACAACCGTATTCCTAACGATATGTGGCGTGTGCAGTTTGCACCAACCGATTTGCGTCCCATTGGCTTTGGCGATGTGGGACAACCTTATTATGGGTACAGATCGAATTTGTTGCCAAACCCGGATATTAAATGGGAAACAACCATTACACGAAATGCTGGTGTTGATTTCACATTATTCAAACAACGCTTATCCGGTACGTTCGATGTGTATTGGAACACCACCAAAGATCTGTTGGTGGAATCAGATATTCCGCAAACAACCGGTTTTTCAAAACAACAGCAGAACGTTGGTCAAACATCCAACAGAGGTGTTGAGTTAGGATTAACAGGAACCATTGTTGATGGAAAAGACTTTCAACTTACCGGTACTTTCAATATCGGTATCAATAAATCAAAGATCGATAGACTTGATGGTGTGTTGGAAAAACCATTCAACTCAAACTGGGCTGGTACCGATCTTAAAACACAAGACGATTATCGTGTGTATGTTGGACAAACCATTGGTTTGATGTATGGCTATGTGAATGATGGTATGTACACAATCAATGATTTTGATTCGTACAACCCTATTACAAGAACGTACGCCTTAAAATCCGGTGTTCCGAATGTTGGTTCTTTTCTTGGCGGTATTGGTGTACGTCCGGGTGTAATGAAGTTGAAAGATCTGAATGGCGATGGCGTAATTACAGCAGCAGATCGCCAGGTAATTGGCAGAGCATTACCGAAACACACAGGCGGTTTTGGGTTAAATGCGATATTTAAAAACTTTGATCTGAGTGCTTACTTCAACTGGGTGGTAGGAAACGATATTTACAATACCGGCGCTATATCCTTCAACCAGTTTTACCGTACCAGCTATGGCAACATGCTGAACAGTGTAAACTCAAGCAATCGTTTTAAATACATTGATGCAGCAGGTAACCTTGTTACTGAACTTGCAGATCTGGGTAAGTTGAATGCGAATGCTACCACATGGTCTCCATTCTCATTTGGTAATGCTTCACCCGTATTTCATTCAGGTGTTGTGGAAGATGGCTCTTTCCTTCGTTTGAATAATCTTACACTTGGTTATTCATTGCCAAAAAATCTGATATCATCAATTGGCATGACCAAGCTCCGGGTGTATGCAACTGTTTACAATGCGTTCTTATGGACCAAGTATTCCGGGTACGATCCCGAAGTAAGTTCTACAAGAAGTGATGGCTATTCACAACTTACACCGGGTGTTGATTACTCGGCCTATCCAAAGAGCCGCAACTTTACCGTAGGTGTTAATGTAACATTCTAAAGATTCTGATCACACAAAAGAATTTGTCATGAAAAAAATATATTTCGCATTCATTCTTCTTGCAACAGCCGTTTTGTTCCAGTCGTGCAAGAAATTTTTAGTCGCCGATTCGCCATCCAACTTCGATCCGGAGTTTGTGTTTGGCAGTGAGGCCGATGCAAAAAAAGCTGTGAACAGTGTGTATGCACTTTTTAACCAGGATGCTTATACATCACGCTTATCAAACAACTTTGCCGGCAATACAGATATTGAATGTGGTGGTGTATCTGCATCGCCGGATAACTCACGACGTGATATCTGGTCGTTCGAAGCAACACCGGCCAACGGCGATCTGTTAACCGTTTGGAACAATGGATTTAACGCCATCAACCGTGCCAACGAGTGCGAAGAGGGATTAATGAATGTTTCCTTGGTAAAGGATCCAAACAATAAAGTGCTCAACAATTTGTTGGGTGAAACAAGAGCATTACGTGCACTCTGGTATTATTGGTTAATGAACCATTGGGGTGATGTGCCATTCAAAACAAAACCTTCAAGAGCAGGTGATAATTTCTACCTGGCAAGAACAAGCAGAGATTCAGTACTTACATTTCTAATCAATGATCTCATCGAAATCGAACCAAAAATGGCATGGGCCGACGAACTTGATTTTGGTATTGAGCGCATCAACCGTGAATTTGTAATTGGTTTTATTGCTCGCCTTGCTATGATGCGGGGCGGCTATTGGATGCAACCTGACCGGACCATGAAACGGCAGGATGATTACTTAACGTATTACCAGATCGCCAACACCTACGCAAAAAAACTGGTTGAATTGAAACCACGTCCATTGCCTGATTTTGCAACCGTGTTCATGAATGAAAACAAATACATCAAACCGGTTAACAGCGATGTGTTGTATGAAGTTGCTTTCCATCCCGGTTTTGGAGATGTGGGTTGGAACAATGGTGCACGGGTTGATGCAGGAACGCATGCGTACGGAAGTGGATCCAATTATCTTTCGTTCCCCATCACTTATTATCATTCATTTGATACAACTGATAAACGTTTACCTGTAACCTGCGAATTGGTTTTTTGGGATAAAGACCTCATTCAACAACCTGCGGGTACCGGTTCTATTGCTCCGGGTAAATGGAACAGGTTATATGTACCAACTCCATTAGGTCCTGCGTCAGCAAAAGGCACAGGTATTAACTGGCCGGTGATGCGTTATGCTGATGTGTTGTTGTTATTAGCAGAAAGTGAAAACGAATTGAACGGGCCGAATGCTATTGCGCAGGATGCGTTACGCAAAGTTCGTCAGCGTGCATTTCCGGAAGCACAATGGGCCGCTAAAGTGGAAGCATACATCGGCACTGTTGCAGGAAGCAAACAAAATTTCTTTGATGCAATTGTAAACGAACGTGCATGGGAATTTGGCGGTGAGTGTTTACGTAAATATGATCTTGCCCGGTGGAATCTGTTTGGCAAAAAAGTAGCTGAAACAAGAAATATACTTACACAAATGGGAATTGATGGTGTAAACGGTACAGGCACTTATGCGCAATTACCGGATTACATGTATTACAAAAGAGACTCTTCCAATGCGAATCTGAAAATAGTGTGGTACAACAAGTTTACAAAACCGGCAGTTGCGCCTCCTGTAATGAATTCACCAACTGTTGGCGATAATCTGGATGGTTATATCCGCATTGCGTGGACAAGATCTATGTACAATACAACCACCAACGCACGTGCTGATTACCTCGACCGTCAATGGAGAGGGTATCCAGATGAAACAGGTGCTTCGGCACTACGCTATATTCTGCCTTTACACAACTCTGTTGTATCGAGCAGCTTGGGTGTATTACAAAATCAATACGGATATTAATAAAACTGATTGGCCATTATTAAACACATTGCAATGAAGAAATTACTTTTTATATCGCTGGCTGCATCACTTGTTTTTGTAGCCTGTAAAAAACTGGATGATCTGGGTGATGCGCCCCGTTTATTCCGTCCTGTTGTGAAAGATGCGCTGGAATCCAATGGTAATTGGATCAGAGGTTCATGGCAAGCTGTGGCAGGCGCTGCTTCGTATACTGCGCAACTGCTGCAGGATTCGGTAGTAATACAATCGCTTGTTGTTGATACAAACGCTGTGTTTTTTGAAAACCTGAAATGGGAAGCTATTTATCAGGTTCAGGTAAAAGCAAATGCAACAGATACTTCGAAAAACTCAAGGTATGCATCGCTTGGAGAAATTAAAACAGCACGCTTCCCTACTATTCTGAATATTCCTTCCCAAAGTGAAGTGAATGATAATTCAGTAAAAGTGAGCTGGGCAAATCAGGGAGCAACAGTAACAGGTATTGAAATCTTACTTGCATCCGACAGTTCAGTTGTAACTACTGCAGTAGTAAATGGAACTGATGTTGCAAATGCGTACAAAGTTGTATCCGGCTTAAATTCTTTTACCGAATATATCATCTTCTTATATAGTGGTACAACCGTACGTGGCTGGGCCAACTTTAGAACAAAGGAACCACTGGTTGGATCGCTGATCGATCTGCGTGGTTTTGTTGGCGTACCAACCATTTTGATGGATACCATTCCTGATGTACCATCTGGCAGTATCATTATACTCAAAAGAGGCGAACGGTATAATATTTCAACAACAACAAATCTCAACAAAACGCTTACGTTTATTGCAGGAGATGATTTGTTAAATCCTGCAAAGCCTTTGATCTACTTTACCTCAAATTTCAACATTACGTCAGGGAGTAATATTGATTCAATTGTGTTTAATGGGCTTGAACTTCGAAGCGATAATTTTGGATCAAGGTACGTGTTCAACATCAATACCGCTTGCAACATTGGCAAGTTGAAATTTGAGAACTGTAATGCACGTGTTTTCAGAGGAGTGGTGCGTACACAAAGTCAGCCTGTAATTATTGGTACGTTGGAAATGAACAATTGTATTGCAGACAGCATCAGAGACTATGGTGTATTTAATATTGATGTGGCTACCAGTCGTGCGGATGCAATTATAATGACGAATACCACCGTATTCAATGCGCAGAAAATAATCACCAGTCGTAATAACTCAGTTTCAGTTCTGGTTGAAAACTGCACGTTTGATCAGGCACCTTTGGGAGGTGGAGCAAATTATTATATTGATTACAATACGGGAGCCTCAAACACTGTTACGAATGGCATAACCGTGAACAACTGTATATTTGGTACAGGTTGGGGCAACAATGGCAACTTTAACGTGCGGGATGTAAGAACAAATGCTGCAACTAATATCAACACAAGTAATAACTACCGTACGTCTGATCATATATCGGCCGGCAATGATTTTCCAAGCATAATTACACATACAAAAACTGCAGCTGAATTGTGGCAGAACCCTTTAGCTGGTGATTTTACAATAATAGATAATACTTTTTCAGGAAGAAATACATCGGGTGCTCTACGCTGGAGACCTTGATGACAACAACAGGCTACGTTTAAAATTCAAACCCTGCAAGCATGAAATGTTTGCAGGGTTTTCCCAAAACTGATTGTTAACTGAGAGCACTTGTAGCATCCAATATGCTGCAATGTTTTTTTATTGCCTGATCGGAGTAAAACAGTAAGAAAAACAATATGATCCAAAAGAAGTTTACAATACTGGCACTGAGTTGTTCCTTCATGTTTTCTGCATGCGCACAACAGAAGCAGTCAGCCGCAGCGATCAACAACGAAACAGCTATTGCTTTTCCCGGTGCAGAAGGTTATGGTAAATACACAACGGGTGGACGTGGCGGAAAAGTATTGATCGTTACAAATCTAAACGATGATGGTCCGGGAAGTTTTCGTGATGCGGCTGAAGCAAAAGGCAAACGCATGATTGTATTTGCTGTGTCGGGTACCATTCATCTCGAAAAAAAATTGTTCATTAAAGGGGATGTAACCGTTGCCGGACAAACAGCACCGGGTGATGGCATCTGTTTCGCTGATCAGCCGGTAAGTTTATCAGGTGATAATATTATTATCCGTTACATCCGTGTACGAATGGGTGATAAATACCAGCGACAAAAAGGAATGGTGGATGGGAGTGGCGGTGATGATGCGTTTAGTGCATCGGGCCGCAAACACATCATCATCGATCATTGTTCCTTCAGCTGGAGTACCGATGAAGTATGTTCCGTTTACAAAGGCGACAGCACTACGTTGCAATGGAATATCATTACTGAACCATTGAACTACTCCTATCATTTCGAAACGGGCGATAAGGATTGGGAAAATCATGGATATGGCGGCATCTGGGGTGGACAGCATTTGTCAGCTCATCATAATTTATTTGCGCATTGTGTAAGTCGTAATCCACGATTTAATGGTGCAAGACTCGGTGCCGATGCAGAATTTGTTGATTTCAGAAACAATGTGATCTATAACTGGCAACACAACAACGTATATGGTGGCGAAGGTGGAATGTACAATATGCAGAACAATTATTTCAAGTATGGCCCCGTTACCAATAAAAATGTTCGAAGCCGTATTGTAAATCCATCAAAAGTAGAGAACCAACCTTTCGGACAATTTTATGTAGCAGGTAACTATGTTGATGGTGTGCTGAAGTAACGAAAGACAATCTTGCAGGTGTTCACATTGATAAGAAAGGAACCGAAGAAGAAAAGAAAGCAGTTGTGAAGACTGTACCATTTCCAACCGTCGCCATTATTCCACAAACAGCAGAAGATGCTTACAAGTCGGTATTGAATTTTGTTGGTGCTTCATTTAAAAGAGATACAATGGATACACGCATCATCAATGATGTGATCAACAGAACCGGAAAAATCATTGATGTACAAGGCGGCTATCCGCATCACTCAGCTTTTGAACTAACAACCAACGCCTGGCCCGTTTTGCGATCGTACCCTGCTCATGTTGATACCGACAAGATGGTATGCCCGATGAATGGGAAAAGAAAAACGGCTTAAATGCAAATGATGCAGCAGATGCAAGTCAATATAAATTGAATAAACAGTACACAAACATCGAAGTGTACATTAATGGTTTG
>CAWHOR010000075.1:0-21457 GCA_963830845.1 uncultured Bacteroidota bacterium
CGATACATCCACGCAAAGCGTTCCAACGTTTACCTATCCCGATACAGGCGTGTATAAAATTATGCTCATTGTAAACCGCAATGAGATTTGTACAGATACTTCGTATTCTGATATTTATGTGTATCCCGGTTTCTTTCCGGCCTTTGACCTGTACAATGGTTGTAAAGATGTGGCCATTCAGTTTACTGATCAAACCACTTCCAATTACGGGTTTCCCAATACCTGGAAATGGAATTTCGGCAATCCGGCTACAACCGCCGATACATCCATCTTGCGAAATCCGTTGTATACCTCACGGCAAACGGAAGCTACAATGTACAATTGATCACCGGCAGTAATCAGATGTTTAGACACCATTACAAGACCCATTGCTCTTTCCAACAACCATCGCTGCAATTAACCAACGATACCTTGATCTTCCGTTGATTCATTGCAGTTGAATGCTGTGGGTCAAGGAATTTTTCAATGGTCGCCGTTTTCTAATATCAACAATCGAACCATTGGCAATCCGTTGGTGAGTCCGGATGTAACAACCAAATATTATGTAACTCTTACGTTGGCACCCGGTTGTTTCAATACCGATTCGGTCGTGGTGAATGTAGTTGATTTTTATCATCTGCTTGCACAAACGATACAACGATTTGCCTTGGCGATTCGGTGCTGTTGAAACCAAGTACCGATGGATTGCAATGATACTCGCTGGAGCCCGCCCGAATTTGTTTACCGAGTCCGAATATACGGGATGCAGTTGCCACACCTACTGCTGCATCAACGCTGTTTACCGTTGTATCCACCATTGGAAAATGTAATCAAACAAGAACAGTAACAGTAAACACGGTTCCCTATCCGTTGGTGAATGCCGGACCTGATGATGCCATTTGTTTTGGCGATACCGCAACGCTTTTTGCAAATGGTGATGCACAGAATTGGTTATGGTCGCCGGCAGCAACGCTGGGCTCTCCAACGATCCGGTCCACCGCCTTTCCGTTAACCAATACAAATTATATTCTGCGTGGCACATCAAATGCAGGATGTCCGAAACCGGTTTTGATACAGTACTGGTACGTGTTATACCACCGGTGCAGGCTTCCGGAACGATACGTCGGTAGTAGGTCGCGTACCGAACCCCCTCAATTAAATGGAAGTGGGGGCAGCGTTTGTCGATGGACACCGCCCGACTTGCTAAGCAGTCCCCTCTGCTTTGATCCCGTTGCCAGTGTTTGACGCATCACAGAAGAAGTCGGCTACGTCATGCGTACCGAAACTCCCGAAGGAGTCTTGCATTCGATACCGTCAACATGCCGCATTTTTAAACACAGCACCTGATATTTTTGTACTCCCGGTTTTACACCCGATGGAAATGGACTTTTCAACGACGTGTTACGTTCCCTTTCCGTAGGTGTTCCGCCAGTTTGATTATCTCCGAGTGTACAACCCGCTCGGGGACAGGAATTATTTCCAACCACACGCCTGGATAGGGTTGGGATGACACACTGAACGGCGAACAACAGGCCCCGGCACTTATTTTGCGTGGATGGTGAGTCGGCATCGATTTTATTGGAGACGCATGTTGAAGAAAGGGACGGTGGTGTTGATACGATGAGGAGTCGGTATTGTACTAACAACGACTTGTCTCCCGACGGCAGGTACCAGAAGTTGAACATTAAACTATGATTTACAATATCGACTTTTTTCAGATGGCAACCTTCTAGTATCATATATATTTGTTTCCCTGCTATGCTATTCGAAATCGTATGCTAATCAAAATTGACAGACAAGAAGCTATTGATAAATTTCCCACTCTTCCTTTGCGACACTATAATCCAAAAGAAGGACGAAGATGTTTTTAATTACCCAAAAGTTTTTGCTAATTATGTTTTTGACACTTCCTTCCAAATCTTACAAAGGACACATTAAGCTATTGGGGACAGAGTTAGTTTCTCTTGCAAACAGATTTGGATTTGATAATTTTATTTTTCTTGGAGACATGGATATAGCTTGGCTTCGGAGACTTAATACCTATGAAACTTTCCATGAAGCATTGCAGTATTTGGTTGACAATAAAGTCAGCAAGCGATTTAATGGAGCCTTGCAAGTTGACACGAAAGAGACTCCAACCTTTATCAAAAACTTAGCTTGGCTGGTTCGGACAAATGGTATTTTGCCTTACGTTCACTTTATCGACCCTGAACAAAAATTTGTAGCAAACATTTGTCAATACGGTAACCTGCATATTTCGACAAAGAACAAAGCGGTGGACAAGAATTTTAAAAATGCAATAGCAAAAAGTTCATTCTCATATTTGGTGGACGCAAACTGCTATAACAAATTTTCAAAAAACCGTGCAATTAAAGGCAGGACAATCAAAGTGTAATTGAGCAGCACAGCTGGCAACATTGGGTTTTATGCAAGTTGGGCTTGACCAGCAAACATCAGCCAATTGCAAATCCAAGCTGTGGTTCGGGCTGGACAAACAAATTTCAACTTTAGTTCTTAAATTCAACTTTATATTTTCAATCAGCAGCGGTTGTCGGCGGACGGAATACTAATTCCCAACCTGCATAAAGCCCTGCTCGTTACCTGCAAGCCAATGATGACAATCATTAAATCTTTATCAGCCTTTTTTATTCTGACACTTTTTGGGTGTGTTGACCAGACAGACAAGGGAAAAGTCTCAGAATCAAAAATCACTTCACAACACAATTGCATTCCATATTTCGACTTTGATAAAATTGAACACTACTATTTAGACATAGACGAGAATGTACTATGGGACACAGAACAGAAAATAACGAAGACAGAAAAAGAGCAAAAACAATTGACACTGCTAATACATCGTAAGCCAGACAAACTATCTGACTCCACCTTATTAATTAGTCTTGAAAAGATTGATTTCAGAAGAAAAGAAATCCCACTTGACAGTTTCGACAAAATCAATGAGGTTTTCTGTGATAGAAAACACAAAAAGGTTCTTGCAATGTCCTGTATTGCAGTTTATCATGACATTTTAATTTTTAAAAAAGAAAACAAAACAACAGGATTTGCAAAAATCTGCTTTAGTTGCGACCAAAGTGTAATAACAGGTACGCCACAGAACACAGATGAATTTGGACAATCAGGTGATTATAAAAAATTATACAAGCTCTTACATTGACGAAGGCTATGCAGTTAAAATGAACTGTGCAAAAACCAAAAAAAATCTCATTTCCCAGCAACATCTCCCAATAGATACTGATGATTGACAGCACTAAGCTGAGTAGAGACCTTGCGTACTACAACGCAAACATAGATTTGACCGAATGCCTGTACAACAAATGATAAACGGCTGATACAACGCACCCGTGCATTGCATCAACCGTTTTGTTCTGCACAAACTTCAATAACCCCGTTTATGCAGGCACATGTACGCCCGAAAATTTAATGATATCCGTTACAGTAAAGTTACCTGCTGCATCGGATGGCAGAAACGGTGTAAACCCACCGGGCTTATTGATGAACGAGTCTGCATCACGTTTTAAGATCCGAACAAATGTATCTGCAACGATCTTTGCCCCTAATGGCCCGAGTGAATTACCACCGTTAACCACTGCTGCTTCACGCAGGCAATAGTACCACAATGGTGTTTTACTTAACAATATACCTCCGTTTGAATTGAGGAGTGTTATTTCGGCGGCAGACAACCCGCTTTTTAACTGTGCCGCTGTAAGCGGAGTAAGGCCCAGCGCAATGGCTGTTGCTTGTCCACTGGGTAAACCCAACGCCAATCCTCTGCGCAAATTTCTTGCTGCCAGTATAGACATGATGCCACTTCCACCCGGCAAACTTTCCAACCCATTTGCGAGTACACTGTCAATTTTCCGGGCCATATTAAAAACGGGCACAGGCACGCCTGTTTGAAAAAACGCATTGAAATCAACCACCCAATTCGATAACACCGGCAGATTGGGATTCCGGATAAATCCAAAAGCGTCGGCCAATGGCTGGTTAATAAAATTATGATTGATCCAGTAACGCTCACGTATCAAGCTATGCCCAAAACGGTACGCACCTACCGAAAATTCCACCGGCATGCGGAACGAACTGCCAACGGTTGCTGCTACCGACGATAATGCATTGGTTACAGTAGCAGCACCACAAATACGCTTTAAGAAATCATGAATAACAGCCCATTGATAATGATGTGTTACAATTTTTTTTGCTTCCACAAAAATGTCGCCGGTAAAGCCTGCGGCCACTACCACATCAACCACTGCATTGTGAAACTTCAACATGGCCGATTGAAATTGGGCAACAAATAAGTTCTCATCATTTCGTGGATCGCCAATCACGGCTGTGTTGGTTCCACTCATACGGGGCACATCAAAATCAGTTTGTATCTGCATGCCGGCAGCACCGCCTCCTGCTGTTGACGGGCCGCCTCTTCCTGCGTTTCTGTTAACACCCAATTTTAATTTAATAGCGGTTGACGGACCCGATGAAGGAAACTCATACAAGAACGGATTCAATGCCGGGCCACGGCCATACACATTGTCCAGATCAAGCGATGGAGAGCGCATATTATTAATTGAATTGGCATCGTTCACTGCTTCAATGGTAGACGATACATCGAGTGTAATATCATGATCTACAAATTGTCCGAAATAGGTATACCCGGCCGGAATAGTTGAATCAGTAATGGTTGCTTCCCGATCAGAGTTTCCCATTAATTCTCCCAGTTGATTGAGCAAACCAACATTCACGACATTAAAGTCCATTTTACTGGAAGCTCTCACCGTTTCAGATGTGAGGTAGCCAAATTTATCACTGCAGGGAGAAAACACCAATTGCGGAGGAAACCAGGAGAGCGGTATTTTGGCCCCGTGAAAACGCTTTGTACTGTCTTTGAAATTTTTGAGCGATGCCTTAATATCTTCCGGCAGTTTTGAAATGGGAACAAGTGCATGGGGATTAATTTTCTTAACCGCAGCTGCAAACTTTGTCATGTTTACAGAAGGGTTGATCTTGAATGTTTTCATTCGCTTTGTTAACTCAGCCAATTCAATTCTTGTTACTGTAGCAGCAGCCGCAGTTTTCTTTACCGTTTTTGTACTTTTTGCCATTGTAGTTGGTTTAATGATTGCCTACTCTAAACAGTTTTCGGCACTCCTGTCTTACTCTCTTTTGGATTTTCAGATTACTCCATGGGTCAGGAAAAAAATACAGATGTGATGTTGAAGGCATCTGTTTCAAAACAGTTGAACAAGGGAGATTTCAGAATGGACGGGAGTGTTTTATGAGGGTAACAGTTCGGGTAGTTTAGCTATAACTTCACTTTCGATAGTAATTAACAGCAACAAAATACAACCTGAAAACATACCAGTCAATTCCCTCTTCGTGGTATATCTGTCAATACATCCAGCTTGTATTGGCTACCGGATTTATTCCCAGCATTCTATGACAAAACGAAACAGATTGATTTGGGAGAGATGTCTCCTACTGTCGACATGACGTGTAAGAGTTTGAGAAATTGCAATACTTCTTCTTGTGAAGCCCGGAAGCTGTATTGTATATTCGCATTTAAGCACAATCATTTCCAACGCATGCTTAAACAACTAATCAATAATCCAAAACAAATTTTTCTAATCGACAGTATTGGTGCATTGCTCACCGCTTCCATCCTCTTCAGCATGGCAATTGGTTATCCCGGTTTTTTGGGAATGCCTACTCACATACTTTTTCTATTAGCGGCAGTTGCAATTACATTCGCTGTGTATTCGTTCTGCTGTTTTCTGTTTCATCCGGTTCGATGGCGGCCGTATCTAAAAGCAATCATGCTGGCAAATGCAATGTATTGCATCCTTACCGCAGTACTTGTTTATACATTGCGTAACAATATTACTCATTGGGGGCTGTTGTATTTTATGGGTGAAATACTAGTGATACTGGTCTTACTGTTTTTCGAATATAAAGTGTTGGCTAAAAACCGTTGCTGAGAAGTGTATCTTTAAAAAGACATTTCATACCAATCATATCAGTGTGTGTTGAGTAAATGTATTCTGCAGCCAACGTTTGTTTCAATCTCATCGTCGTACAACCATGCAACAACGAAACCATGCAAAAAAAATATATAAAGCAGCGGTGGCTGCTGTACAACCTGCCGTATTGCTGCAACAGCAGCTGGCAGTAACGGCTACGGGTATCCGCATCGGTTCGCAACAACTCAACATCCCTAAAAGATCGGTGGTGGTGATTGGTGCTGGTAAAGCCGCAGCAGCCATGGCACAAACAACTGAAACAATGCTGGGCAGTTATATCAAAGCAGGGATCATCACTACAAAATACGAGCATGCATTGCCCTTGCAAACCATTCAATGCGTGGAAGCAGCACACCCGGTTCCCGATGAAAAAAGTGTAGAGGCTGTGCAACAAACCATTCAACTGTTGCAGCAAACACATCCCGGTGATGTGATTCTTTGTTTGATCAGCGGTGGCGCTTCTTCATTGTGGGCCGACGTACCGGATGGATGCAGTTTGCAAGAGGTACAGGAAACATTTCAACTATTGTTAAAAAGCGGTGCTGCCATTGATGAAATGAACTGTGTACGTCGCCATCTTTCTTCCATTAAAGGCGGACAACTGTTGCGTCATGCACCACAGGGAACATGGTTTACACTCATTATATCCGATGTGCCCGGGGATAAACCGGAAGCCATTGCCAGCGGCCCTACAACCGCCGATTCTTCAACCTTTGCAGATGCATGGAACATCATTCAAACATATCAATTGCAGGAGCGGCTACCTGCTACCGTTATTACTCATTTACAAAACGGATTAAAAGGAAGTATTGCTGAGACAGTGAAACCAACCGATCCGTTACTGCAGCAGGTACAGAATCATATCATCGGCAGCAATAAGGTTGCCGTAACAGCCGCTGCTGAAAAAGCCGAAGAGCTTGGTTATACTGTACTGTTGCAACAGGAACTACTCACTGGTGACGCTGCTGTAACGGCTGAAGCAATTGTACAACAGGCGAAGCAATACAGGGGGCAAAAACCTGCCTGTTTATTGTTTGGTGGTGAAACAACCGTAACGGTTACCGGTAATGGTAAGGGAGGCCGTAATCAACATCTTGCCTTGTGTGCATTGAAACATCTGTTGCCTGATGACAAGATCACATTGCTTGCCGCTGGCACCGATGGCACCGATGGCCCTACCGATGCAGCCGGTGCATTTGCAGATGCTGCGATCCTGCAAGCGATCGATCAGAATAAAACCCTGCTTACAGAAACAATACAGCAGAATGATGCCTATCATTTCTTTGAAAACGCAAATGGTTTACTAAAAACTGGTGCCACACAAACAAATGTGATGGATATTATCATTGTATTGCTGGATTAAAAAAATTCTTCCGTTAACTTTAATATACAGGATTGTGATACCGGTACAAACAGTTGTTTAGAATAAATAAAACTCACTTGCCACCGATCTGTATTACAATTCGTCTTAGAACAAATCAGCAAATTGGCTGACAAGGAATTATTCGTTTAACAGGAGAATTGTGTAAGTTATGTCGCTACGTCAATTTATTGCATCACGAAAATTATTACGTCATATTGAATCGTTTACCAGCCTGGCCACACTTGGCTGGAAAGAAGTAGCCGGTTTGTTCGGTTTACAAGATGATGTTTTCTTCAATCCGTTACATAAAAAAATTGAAAAGCCGGTTACGGCTATTTTAATCGGTGCCGGGCATCGGGGAAGTATTTATGCCGATTATGCTGTTAAGAATGAAGATGAATTGCAAATTGTAGCAGTAGCCGACAGCAATCCCGAGCGCAGAAAAAAAACGAGTCGCTTACATAATATACCGGCCGATCATTGTTTCAAAGATTGGAAGGAAGTATTTGTAAAAGAGAAAATGGCAGATGCTGTAATTATTGCTACACCGGATCAATTACATACAGCTCCGTGTCTTGCTGCATTAGAAGCGGGTTATGATATTTTATTGGAGAAACCGATTGCTCCAACAGAGGAAGAATGCAGACTGATCTTACAAAAAGCAAGAGAAACCGGTCGTATTGTAGGCGTGTGTCATGTGTTGCGTTATTCACCTTACTTCCGTGAATTAAAAGAAGTGATCGATGCAGGATTGATTGGTGAGATCATCAGCATACAACACATGGAGCCTATTGAACATGTGCACATGAGTCATTCCTATGTACGTGGCAAATGGCGCAACAGTAAAATGGCAGCACCTATTATTCTTGCAAAATCATCACACGATACAGATATCATTCGTTGGTTGGTGAACAGTCCCGTGCATGATGTGCATTGCTTTGGTAACCTTCGCTGGTTTAAAAATGCCAATGCACCGGAAGGAAGTACCGACCGTTGTACCGATGGTTGTAAAGTGGAAGACAGTTGTGCTTATTCTGCCTTGCAGATCTATTACCGTGATCGTAAACGAACCTATGTGTTTGACTTACCCGAGGATAAAGATGAGCAAGGTCCGTTTATTTTAGAGCAATTAAAGACGAGTGATTACGGAAGGTGTGTGTACCGGATGGATAATGATCAGCCCGATCATCTTACGGTAAATATGTTGTTTGAAAACGGAACCACTGCTGCGTTCTCTATGGAAGCGCATGTTTCATATGAAGGAAGAAAGACACGTATCATGGGATCGAAGGGAGATATTATTGGCGATATGGAAAGTTTTGTGCTTACCGATTTTAAAACCCGTAAACAAACTTCCTGGAGTTTAAAAACAGATGCACATGGCGGTGGCGACCATCGACTGGTGAAAGATTGGGTTCAGTCCGTGTATCAACAAAATAAAGACTTACTCAGCTCTTCCATTGAAGTTTCGGTAGAAAGTCATCTCATGGCGTTTGCTGCCGAACGCAGCCGGCAAAACCGGACGATTGAAGATATTAAGCTTTAAAAAATCAATTGCACCCATTCGCTCAATTCAGTTTCTCTGTACATTCACAGCATGAGTAAACTTGTTTTTATTACCGGTGCCACGTCAGGTTTTGGAAAAGCCTGTGCCGAAGTATTTGCAGCCAGCAACTGGAATATCATTCTGAATGGCCGCAGGCTCGATCGCTTGCAGGAAATCAAAACACAATTGGAAGAACAATACAGCGTCAATATTTTTCTGTTGCCCTTTGATGTGCAGCAGAAAGACGAAGTGTTTACTGCCATCAACAGTTTACCTGAAGAATGGCAAGCCATTGATGTATTGGTGAACAATGCAGGCCTGGCATTGGGTCGTGATCACTTTGATGTAGCTGACCTCAACGATTGGGAGATCATGATCGATACCAATCTGAAAGGACTGTTGTATGTAAGTCGTGCAGTACTACCGTTCATGATCAAACGAAAAGCCGGGCATGTGATCAATCTTGGCTCAACTGCAGGAAAAGAAGCCTACGAAAACGGCAATGTGTATTGTGCCAGTAAAGCAGCGGTAGATAGTATCAGCAAAGGCATGCGGATCGATCTGCTGCAACATCAAATAAAAGTGACCGCTATACACCCCGGTGCTGCCGAAACAGAATTCTCCATGATACGTTTTAAAGGCGATGAAGACAAGGCTGCATCGGTTTACGCAGGCTATACTCCATTATCGGCAAAAGACGTGGCCGATGTAATTTTTTATACAGCTACCCTGCCGGCCCATGTATGCATTAATGATCTTGTGCTCACCTGCACCGCACAAGCCAACTCTTTTTATACTTACAAGGGATAACAGGCGCACCGAGGCACAATTATTGGTATATTCAGCAGGTAAAAATCATAAATCACTATAAGAGAAACTACGTAGTAGTAAAACATTGCATTGAAAGTGCTTCAATATCATAATATATCCAGTATCTTGTACTGTAAATTGTACCAAATCCTGCTGAAAACCAGTATTAAAACCCTAATAATCCGTACTAGTATGAAAAACTTATTTTTCATCTTCTCTTTTGTTCTTTTGTGCATGCAGGTTTCTGCGCAGGATATTATTCGCCAACGCAGTTGCACCAGTCAATCAATCACCCAACAAGTTGATAGTTTAAAGAAATCATTCGAACAGAGTGGGTTCATGGTATTGAAAGAAGCCAGCATGACCATGGAAAGCGAATTCGAAATGCCCGTAATTGTTCCCATGACGCAAGGCGCCTGGTATCATATCGTTTTTATTGGCGATCCCAGCAGTAAAATTCAGGAAGTACGTATGTATGATTATGATGAGAAGCAGGTGTTCTATAAAAAATTAAAACCTGAACTGGATGGCAATATTATCAGCTATGGTTATATGCCAAAGATCAGTGAATGGCACATGATCAAACCTGTACAGGTAAATAAAAAGAATAAAAGTTGTTGCGGATATATTTTACTACTTAAAAAAGTAAAAGGCAGTAATGAGGCGATGCCAACCCGCTAAAGAATGTTTTGGTTTTATCAGGTAATAATGGTCCCGTCCTTGTGGCGGGGCTTTTTATTTTACGCAAAAGTCAGGCCGCTCAAAGCGGCCAGACGATAAAAGAAATAAAAACTGTTTCAAATAAGAGAGCCACTTAATGCGTGGCTCTCTTATTTGAATTTATTTCCTCAGCATTTCTCCAATGCCTGCTCAATATCTGCAATGATATCGTCGATATGTTCTAACCCCACAGAGATACGCACTAGTCCGTCGGTGATGCCTACTGCTTTCTTTTCATCAACAGATAATTTGGAGTGCGTTGTTGAGGCAGGATGAGAAGCGATGCTTCTGCTGTCGCCCAGATTGTTGGTCATCGATAACATTTCTAATGCATTTAAAAACTTGCGACCACTTTCAATACCACCTTTCAATTCAAACGTTACAATACCACCGCCGTTACTCATTTGCTTTTTTGCAATTTCATATTGTGGATGCGATGGCAGAAACGGATATTTCACTGAATTTAGTTTTGGATTTCCTTCCAACCGTTGTGCAAGCTTCAATGCATTATCTGCATGTTTGTCCATGCGTATATAAAGTGTTTCCAAACTCTTCGTTAACACCCATGCATTAAACGGACTGAGAGATGGCCCTGTATTACGTACAAACAAATACATTTCATGTACAAGTTCCTTTTTCCCAACCACTACTCCACCCAATACTCTTCCTTGTCCGTCAATAAATTTTGTTGCTGAATGTAATACCAGATCAGCACCGAATTTTATTGGTTGTTGAACAGCAGGTGTTGCAAAACAGTTATCAACTACAAACAGAATATTATGCTTCTTACAAATGCTTGCTACATATTCAAGGTCGATGATATCAAGCCCCGGGTTTGATGGCGTTTCAACATACAACAACTTTGTGTTGGGTTTTATCAACGCTTCAATTGTTTCAGGTTTATTCATATCGAAGTAACTCGATTCAAAACCCCACTTCGGCAAATACTTCGTTAGAATTGTATGTGTTGATCCAAATACTGCTGATGCAGAAATGATATGATCTCCTTTGCTGAGAAAAGTCATGAATGTAGAAAACACTGCAGCCATACCGGTACCTGTACCAATACCGGCTTCAGCTCCTTCCAGTGCTGCTATCTTATCAATAAATTCATCAACTGTTGGATTCGAAAAACGTGAATAGATATTTACATCAAGACTATCATCCGAAAATGCAGCAGCCATATCTTCTGCACTATTGTACACAAAACTGCTGGTTAAAAACAAAGGTGTGCTGTGTTCTTTCTCGTTGGTACGGTTCATTTGTAACCGGATGGCGTCCGTTTGCGGATGATACTTACTCATATCTTTATTGTTCTTCTGAATGAGCTGCGAAGTTAGGGCAGAAAGGCTTTTAAGACATCAGAAAGATGGTATTCTGCGCAATGGTTTTACCATTTTCTTACGAACGAACGGAAGTATAGAAAAAATCAATGTTGTGTGCTTTTTCGCAAGTCAAGATTATGAAAATAGAAGACCCGTGCAGCATGTGTACTTCTGTATTGATTACCTGCAGCCAACTGTTGGTAAATGTTCATATAGCCTAATTGCAGATTATCGTGTTTGTTTACATGGTAATGAAACCCTGCGAAAAACCTGTTTTGATCGTACACATTATAAACGATCTGTTTTCCAAAATTTACAAATACTTCATTGCTTAACACAAATGAAAACGTATTTGGCTGAAAGCGTTTCTTGCTCAGTGGAAACTGCGACAGAATATTATATCGGAGTCTGAAGTTGAAATTGTAACCGTCTGCCAACTCATCGTTATTTTTAATTTTCCTGCGGTAACGTTCTTCTAACCGGAACCATTGCATCAGCTTCAGTTTAGGATATTTGGTATGCCATTGAATTTGTTGCCAGAGACGATGCTCAGGTTGTGAAATATTTTTATGATTCTCCGCAGGAAAATGGTTAATAAAAGCATACCCTGCTGTAAGCTTTGCATCATCGTTTAGATAATAGGTTAAACCCAAACGAACAATCCCTTGTGAAAAATTATTAAAGTAGTTGTCTTTTGTACGCAAATGCAGATCTGTCCACACACCCCATTTATCAGTTAAACGTGTTTGATTAAAATAACCAGTCCATAACTGCCTTGTATCAGTTGTAGTTTTCAATTGTGCTATGATCGATTGCATGCTTAATAGCATCAGCAGGGTTGAAAAATACTTAGGTTTCATTTGCATTTTGTTTCATTTGACGCTGCAGTCGGATTCGAACCGACGTAAAAAGTTTTGCAGACTTTTACCTCACCCCTCGGCCATGCAGCTATTTGAAAAGGCATCCCGAAGAATCGGGACGCCGGCCTTTTTTACGATTGCCTGTCCGACAATGTCATTCAGGCGGGCTTGCTATAGGGAAAACTAAAAAAAGTCATTTTCCACAATTAGAGCGAGTACCGAAATGTTACCCCAAATGTTCTTTGATCACCCAACACAGCACCGTAATGTCCTGCATTACCTCCCGCTGGTAACAATTGCTCGTAATAGTTTTTGTTGAAAATATTTCTCCCCCAAATGAAAGCAGAGAAACCGGTATTATTTGCACGAAAACCAAGTCGTCCATTCACAAGCGTGTAACCATCAATATTCAGGTAAGCAGACGGAGATGGACTTGAAGAAAATGATGAACGATAGAAGCTTTCTAATGCGATAAAGAATTTGCCGGGCTTACCAATAATTTCTGTCGGAGTGGTAAACTCACCACCTAATGATCCTGCCCATTTAGAAATACCGGGAAGAGGTCCGCCTGAAATATCTTTGAATGCTTTCTGTACGCCGTTTTCTGTTAACCCGGTTTCTTCCAACGGAAGTGGAGCATTGGTAAACTTCACATACTTCGCATCTGTATAAGCCAGTGCGCCAAAGAACAGAAAATGATTACCTGCTCTTACATTCGCATCCACTTCAAAACCTTTTACATTTACCTCTTCAGCGTTGGCAATATAGCCACGGTTCACACCCAACTCCGCCGATTGCACATTCGTCTGATAGTTTTTGATATTTGAATTATGGAATACGGCATTGAAAATAAATTGATCTGTTGGGTTTGTCTTCACACCGATTTCAAAATGCCGTACGTCTTCCGGTTTGATTACAGCTAAATCAGTAGCTGGTTGTCCGTTTACAGTTGGTAACCCTGCCACATTCACGCCAACCGGTTTAAAACTGGTTGAATACGTTGCAAATGCATTGATTTTTTCATTCGCTCTGTAAGCAATTGTAAGTTGATAGGTGAAATTGCGCTCGGCAGCATTTGCCAAGTAAGATTGACTTGTGTAGACTCCATTTTTAAACCCTTGTAAAGTTGTTTTTTGCGCTGTTGTTCCATTAAATGTAGCAGTGTCCAAGCCCCCTCTCGCTACTCGGTTATAACTAACGTCTTTGTTATCGTAATTGTAACGAAGACCTGGCAAAATGTGTAATCCTTTCACGACCTCCCAATCAAGATTCGCAAATGCTGCAGCACTCTGCGATCTGATCGAAGCATTGGTATAGATGCCATATCCTTCAAATAAACCCGGAGTTCGCCACAACGGACTGGTAGAGCTTTGTGAAAAACGCCATTGAGCAGAACCGGACTCTTCTGTTCCATCAATTTTCACTTCCTGATCAATGTAAAACAATCCAACAACACCACTCAACCGGGAATTCAACTGCCCTGCATAACGCACCTCTTGCGACCAGTTGCGGTGCTTGGCTGGATTTTGCGACTTCGCCAACGCCTGCAAACCGGTAAAATCCCTGTCATTCGAAGGATCCCAATCCCAATAGCGCCATGCGGTAGTAGAAGTAAGTGTACCCTGACCAATTTTTTGTTCAACATTTAATGACACGCCACCTAAATCGTTTCCTGAATTCCAGGGAACATCATGGTCAATTTTACGATCGAATGCATTACGGCTCGGCAATTGATAATTCAATGCTGCAATGATAGAATCAAATTGACGATAACCCGGACGTCTTGTTTGTACAACACCGGCTACAACCTGTGCATACCCGTCAGGACGCTGGCTGGAAACATCTACGGCAAACGTAATGGAAGTGTTGAGTGTTGGCTTATACAATAGTTGACCACGAAGGCCAAGGTTATTAATATCATTTGTGAATTTTCCCGTGCGTACGTTCTCTACTAAGCCATCACGTTGCGTACCTGAGAATGAAATCCGCCCGGCAATTTTCTTAGTCAATGCACCCGTTACAGATGTCTTTGCCTGAATATATCCGTAGTTTCCATAACTCACTTCAAAATTGGCACCGGGTGTAAAACTTGGTTTTCTGGTAGTAATGTTAAATGCTCCGGAAGTGGTGTTCTTACCAAATAGTGTCCCTTGCGGGCCACGTAATACCTCGATCTGTTCGATGTCGATAAAATCAAGTGTTGCTGCAGCAGGTCGTGCAAAATAAACTCCATCAACATAAAAACCTACACCCGGATCAAGACCATCACTTGTAAGCCCGAATGGTGAACCCAGTCCACGGATATTGATACCTGTATTACGTGGATTAGATGTATAAAGTTGCACACTTGGTATAAGTTCTTTCAAACGGTTTACGTTAAATGCACCTGCGTTTTCAATTTGTGCGCCACCTACCACGGAAATTGCAATGGGTACATTCTGCGCTGTTTCAATACGTCGACGTGAAGTAATCACCACTTCCGACAATTGATTGTTGTCAATCAAAACAATATTCAATTCAGTTTCCTTCAGCTCAGTGATCTCTACTTCACTTGGATAATACCCGGCTGAAGAAATAAGCAATGTAAAAGGTAATTCCTTTGGTGCCGGAATACTAAATTGTCCTTTGCCATCTGCAACAGCATTGATCACTGTTCCTTTTACTTTGATACTTGCAGCCTCTACAGGCTGCCCTTTCCCATCTTTAATAATTCCTTTTAATGTACTTTGTCCAAACGAAACCTGCGCAAGTGCTGTCAGCAATAAAACAAAAAGAAAATGCTTTCCCATCATGATTAGTTTTTAGAAATAAAGAGTTATATCGCCCGTATGGCGAAAAGAATAAATAGTTATATGGAGGAGCAAATGATCAACAGTTACACATACAACATCGTGTAGCCGATGCGAATCGCATGATCATGTGAATGTGGAGGTGATTGATTTTTTTCATTTACCCTACAAATTTAGTAGGGTAATATTAATCTACCAAATAGATAGACTTTTATTTTAAAAAAAGCCTAAAAGGCTTTTACCAAAATCCGGAGACTCCAGATAATAACAAGGATACCCAAAAGGATGTACGCTGTTTTCTTTGGCATTTTACCTGTAAGTTTTGCTGCTATGGGAGCTGCCACAAAACCGCCGATCATCAACGCTGCAATTACCTGCCAATGACTTACGCCCAGCAATGTAAAAAACGTAAAGGCACTTGCAAGTGTTACGAAGAACTCCGTTAAACTTACAGAACCAATCACGTACTTGGGGCTTCGTCCTTTATTGATAAGAGTAGTGGTTACCAAAGGACCCCAACCTCCGCCACCAAATGAATCAAGAAAACCACCGGCACCTGCGAGTGCACTGTAATGTTTGAATTTCTTTTGCTGACGTTGTTCACGAAATGCATTGATCAAAAACTTGATACCAAGAAACATGGTATAGCAGGCAAGTACTGCCCGTAACCAAACAGCATCTGCGTTTCCTAACCATGTAAGTAAAATGGCGCCAAGTATAGCACCAATAACACCCGGTATTACCAGCGCTTTGAATAACTTTCTTATTTACGTTTCCAAATTTGTAGTGACTATAGCCCGATGCTGCACTTGAAAATACTTCTGCTGTGTGCACCGCACCACTGATCGTTGCCGGGCTTACACCTGCAGATAATAATACCGTTGCACTCGTAACACCATAACCCATACCCAATGCACCATCAACCAATTGTGCAAGAAAACCAGCCAACACCAACCAATGGAAATTTTTATCAAGTGTTTTATACCAGGCTACTGTATCTGTTGCAATTTGTCCGAATGGAATGTAGGAGAAAATAAAATGGCCGACCAACATTAATGCAAAAGCGATCAATGAATAAGTAGCGATCTTTTTCCATTGACGTTCTGTACCAATGCGATCTTTTTCAACCAATACCTTTGTGATTGAATTAAGCTTCTTAACCTTGTATTCAAAATTGCCATTCAACTTGTTTCTTACATGATGCAGGTTCTCGATCACTTCATCCAGCTCACCCGGCAATGCATCATTTAAAACTTCTTTGATACGTTTTGCAACGGTAGGTGATTTTCCATTTGTTGAAATAGCTACTTTCAGATTTCCTTTTTGTACGATACTGCCTAAATAAAAATCGCAAAGATCAGGTGTATCGGCTACGTTCACCAGCAGACCTTTTTCTTTTGCCAATACTCTTACTTCTTCATGCAGTTTCCGATTATCCGTAGCAAGAATAACGATATCTTTCTGTTCAAGATCAGACGCTTCAAATTCACGTTGAACGATAACTGATGCCGGATGTTTAAAAACTAACTTCCTTACTTCATCTTTTACAATTGGAGCAACAATCGTTATACTTGCTTCCGGTGAGTTTGCCAGCAACGAATGCAGTTTTTCTAAACCCACATTCCCTGCCCCAACCAGCAGGATGCGTAATTCCTCCAGCTTCAGGAAAACAGGATAGAGCCTGTTTTTTTTATCTGCCTCAGTTCTTGTTTCCATCTGCTGTAATCGTTTTTTGAAATAAGAGTACCAAAATATGTTGTGATCCCGTTGGGCGTTGCTGCCAAATATAAACAGCCTGCAATTGTACGTGTTTTTTTAAATCATGCCCCAACGAAACCAAGGTTCTGTTTTGATTTAATAAAAATTGATTCTGCTGTAACTGGCGCATATACTCATCTGCCACCTGAACTGTCCATTTTTCTGCAAACCGTTTTGTAAGTCCAACACGGTAACGTAACCTCAATGCTTTGTAGGCATCTCTCGTGCTTATCTCTTCAAAAAAACGTTCTTCAATCCTGAACCGGTTCTGCAGGCTGAAACCATTTTTCCATTCATGCTGGTGGTTTACTTCCTGCCAGGCACGGTATTCATTTCCAAATTCATGATCGGCTTTGTTATATGATACCCTTGTTGAAAAAAAAGCCCCACCTGCCGCTGCATTCCATTTCGTTGAAAATATTTTACGTATGCCTGTGCGATAAAGATATTGATGCGGGACAAGATTTACACCATTGGTTCTGTAGCCGGCATCATTATGCCATTGCCATTGATTTTGAAAGGCAACCGTAACATTTGCACCAACCCACAGTTCAGCAGGCGGCGTTTGTGCCAAGCCTCTTGCAGAAAGCGCAACTAATCCTATCGTAAGCAATTTGTTCAAGCAATTAATTCAATATCCATTTACGCTGTGAAAAATCGCCAAACGTTTCGCCGCTGTTACGTTCTTTGGAATATACTTCAAACAACTCATCGAGTGTTGTAAGAATTTCTTCTTCGTTTAAGCTGTCTTTATATTTTGTATTTAAACGCTCACCTTCCCTGTCGCCACCAATATGCAGGTTGTACTGACCATAGGCAGTTCCCACAAATCCGATCTCTGCTGCCGGTGAACGTCCGCAACCATTGGGGCAACCGGTCATACGCAGAATAATTTCATCATCCTGCAAACCATGTTTTGAAAGTATTGGTTCGATCTTATCGATCAATGTTGGCAAATAACGTTGTGCTTCTGCCAATGCTAACGGACAGGTATTGAATGCCACACATGCCATTGCATTCTTACGAAGTGCTCCTGCTTTAGCAGTATGTTCATCCAGTTTAAATTCGTTCAACAATTTTTCAATGGCTGGCTTATCTGCTTCCAACACATCTGCAATGATCACATTCTGGTTACCGGTAAAACGGAAGTTTGCTTTCCCTGTTTTGGCAATTTCCAACAATGCAGTTTTCATTGCTACCTGTTCATCATCTAACACACGACCATTTTCTACAAACAAGGTGAAATACCATTTACCCTGATGATTCTTTTTCCAGCCATAATGATCTTTACGTGAAGTAAACGTATAAGGTTTGATCTCACCGAGTTCAAAGCCACAACGTTTTTCCAGTTCTTCTTTCAATCCTTCAACCGTTAAACGATCGATGGTATATTTTAAACGGGCCAGTTTACGATCACTTCTGTTACCATAATCACGTTGAATAGTGATCACTTCATACACAGCTTTCAATGTTTGCTCAACAGTAACAAAACCCAATACAGTTGCCAAGACGTGCATACGTATTCGGGTTACCATGTGTTGAACTTAAACCACCACCAGCAGCAATATTGAAACCAATCAGTTTATTATTTTCAATTATTGCAATAAGACCAACATCATTTGTCAAGAACATCTACATCATTATTTGGTGGAATTGCAATACCGATCTTGAATTTACGTGGCAGGTAACGATCCTGGTATAACGGATCATCTTCTGTTTTCTCTGCCAGCTTTTCTTCATCCAAGCCATATTTCGTAATACGATCTTGTTTTTGGCAAAGCCATTACACTGATCTTATCTGCAAACGCAAATACTTCTTCGTGAATTTCTGATTCATTCGGATGTGCACTGCAGGTTACGTTACGATTCACATCACCACAAGCTGCAATTGAATCCAGCTTCGCAATATTGAAATCAGAAATCGTTGGTTTGATGTGTGACTTTAAAATACCATGCAACTGCACTGTTTGTCTTGTAGTGATCTTTATCGTACCTGTTGAATGTTCACCAGCTACTTCGTGCAGAGCCACCCATTGTTCAGGTGATAAAAAACCACCGGGCAAACGCAAACGGATCATGTAAGAAAATAACCATTCTAATTTTTTTGCAGTACGTTCTTCTCTCCTGTCACGATCATCCTGCTGGTACATGCCATGAAACTTGATCAACGATTGATCATCTTCATACAATGCACCTGTGAGTTGGTTCGTTAAACTTTCTTTCAACGTTCCTCTCAAACCCTCACTTGCAGTTTTGATCCGCTCAACAGGTGATAATGCCACCTTCTCTTTATTTTTTACTTGCTCAGCCATTTCAGTATATAACTTGGTTCAGTTGTTATTTTGTTGCCTGCTTTGTTTTTCATCTCTACGTCACTCCTCGACTTTCGCTCGATTGACTCACCCCGTCCTTCGTCACTCACCGCTGCAGGACTCGACTACGCCTGGGACTCATCACTCATTATTCATCACTCATCCTCAATACACATCCTTCTCGTATCTACCTTCTTTCTTCAGTTGCTCAAGGTATTGATGTGCTTCTTCGCTTGTTTTCTTTCCGTGTTCCTGTATCACCTGCAACAATGTATTCTCTACATCTTTACTCATTGGATCTTTTGTTCCGCTGATATAAACAGACGCACCTCCATCGATCCATTGAAAAAACTCACCGGCTTTTTCTTTGATGCGATGTTGCACATATATTTTTTCCTGCTGATCTCTTGAAAAAGCAAGATCAATATTCGTCAACACACCTGTCTCCACATAATTCTGCATTTCTGTTTGATACAGAAAGTCAGTTGTGAAATGTTGCTCACCAAAGAAGAACCAGTTTCTTCCATTTGCACCAGTTGCATCTCTTTCTGCAAGGAATGAACGGAAAGGTGCTACACCGGTACCCGGCCCGATCATGATCACATCTTTATCAGCAGCAGGTAATTTGAAATTCTTATCCTTGTGTACATAGAAAGTAATTGGCGAACCTACAGGCAAATCACCAAGGAACTCACTGCACAAACCCCAACGTTGTTCATCTTGTGATAAAAATGCATTCTTCGCAACCGTGATATGAATTTCATTTTCACCATGCGCTGCAGGTGAAGATGATACCGAATACAAGCGAGGTGCAATCGGCATTAATATTTTTACAACCTCTTCAAACTGATCAGCATCTTTTACAGGATAGATACGTAAGAGATCAACAAGATCCATCCTTGTATCAGGAATTTCCTGTTGTGTAAGTGTTGCATATTTTTTTATTGGTTGATGTCAACAGGTAACAGATGTTCAGATTATGTAACAACAATTCTTTCACAGTGCCTTTTGCTTTAGCCGTTACAATTACTTTGTCAGCAGCAATTCCTGTAAGTGAAATGATTCGTTCCACCACATCGTTTCTGTTGTTGGGAACAATACCAATTGTATCACCGGGTTCATAAGCAATCGGTTCATCCGTTCCTATTTCAATATGATAGGTTGCTTTTTTAGAACCACGATCGTTCAGGTTGATATTTGTAATGATCGTACCGTGATAATGTTTTTTGCCAGTTGGCTTTTTTGCAGCAGGCGCAGGTTCAGCAACAGTTGCAACAGCTGCAGTTTGATTTTCTACAAACTGTAATACTTTATTAAACCATGCCTGTGCATCTTCTTCATAATCCACATCACATTTCTGAATAGGCACTACTTCTTTTGCACCAAATGCTTTGAAACGTGCATCTACATCTTCACCTGTTTTGCAAAACATAGGATAAGAAGTATCGCCCAATGCCAATACACTGAATTTTAAATTCGGAAGTGACAATTCATTTTCATGAATATAATCGTAAAATTTTTTTGCAGGAATTGGCGGTTCACCTTCGCCCTGTGTGCTGATCACCACAAAAAAGAATTCTTCTTTTGGAAGATCAGTAATGCGGTATTGACTCAGATCAGTAAGTTTCACATTTACGCCATGTTTCTTACCGGCTGCAGCCAACTGTGTTGCGAGTTTTTTTGAATTGCCTGTTTCAGTACCAAAAGCAAGTGTGATCTTTTTTGTTGACACTGCTTTATGATCCTGACCATTTGCATCAGCATTACCATTCACTTTGCCATTGCTTACAAGCCCCGACAAATAACCATTCACCCAAATCAATTCTTCTTTGGAATAGCCTTCGAAAAACTCGTGTAATTTTTTTAATCGTAAATCGCCAATCATAAAATGCTTTATTTAACAGTCACTAATTCATGAAAAACAGAACCGGCTTTACTTGCCTGGTACCAGTTAAATTGT
>CAWHOR010000076.1:0-3116 GCA_963830845.1 uncultured Bacteroidota bacterium
GAATGGTCTGCAATACGATCCTTTCCCATCTTCACACTCACTGCTTCTTCAAATACACAGAACGTACCACCAAAGCCGCAACATTCATCACTTCGAACAGGCAGTGTGAGTTCTAAACCATTTACCATGTTCAGTAATTGTTGTGGTTTTGAAAACGCTGGCAACATGCGTTCACTCATCGATGAAAGATGCAGGCCACGCTGACCATGACAACTGTTATGCAAGCCCACTTTATATGGAAAAGATGCATTGAGTTTTTCTACTTTGAGAATATCTACTAAAAATTCAGTGAGTTCGTACACATGCTTGCGTATATGTTCTGCTTCACCTGAATGTTGTTCATCGTGCAAATGTTCTTTTAAATGCAATACACAACTTCCGGATGGCCCAACGATATAATCGAAGCCACGGAAATTGGCAACAAAGTTTTTATCACAATTTTTACTGAGAGCTGCAAATCCACTGTTGGCCATTGGCTGGCCGCAGCATGTTTGATTGAGAGGGAAGGAAACATTGCATCCCAGCTTTTCTAACAGTTGTAATGTAGCAATACCAACCTGCGGATAAAACTGATCGATATAACAGGGAATAAATAATCCAACTTTCATACGTTTCAACACTTCATCGTTTCTGTTGTTCAGAATAATATTTCAATTCTATGATGTCGGTTGGTAATACTTTTTTATTCCAATGCTCGTGCATCACCAATGCAGCTCCCAATGCTGAAGCCTGAGCTACCGATGCTGCATATACTTCAATTCCGGTAAACACATCCGCCATCATATGCATAAAGATGGGGTTTTTTCCAAAACCACCGTCAACAAAAATACGTTTCACCGGAGTTCCTTTCAAAACAAGATTCGTACTATATAATTGCTGTGTAATGATGTCGGCAATTAATTGATGGTACGCCTGCTCATAATTTTCGAACTTTTTCAAATCCCGTTTGGCAAAAACTGATTGTTGAATCATGACATCATCAACCCTCTTTTTTGTGAATGCTTTACCTAGCTCCAGTTGATCAATGATCTTTTGATCGCACTCAACTGTTTTATAATGATCTTCCGGCAATTTAAAAAATGTTGCTAATCGTTTTGTTTGTTGCTCGTGTTCGTAACCTGCAAACAAACGGGATGCTTTCACAGGATTACCTTCGTATGAAAGATAACAGAGACAATCCTGGTGTAATTCCAGATCACTTAACTGTGAATGATTGAATGGATTTAACGTGATGCACCATGTACCTGTTGACAACAGGATAAACGGCTCATGAAACGATGCGAGGTAAGGGATCAATGCTGATGAGCTATCGTGCAAACCTCCACCTACCGGAATCTTTTTATTTGTATGACCTGCAACAGCATTGCTTTTTAAAACAGGTGCAAACTTTTCAGCAATGCCTTCCTGCTTTACCCAGTCATGGTACTGCTTTTCCTGGAAGTCCCACAAATTTGTATGACAGCCGATGCTTGTAAGATCGGTATGCAGCTTACCCGAAAGAACAAAGCATAAATACTGTGGAAGATGTAGTGCATATTTAATTTCAGCAAACACCTCCGGCTTCTCATATTTCAACCGGTACAACTGCATGCCTGAATTAAGATTACCTAAAACGGGTGATGCCGTTTCTTTCGAAACACGGCTTTCACCACCATAGTCTTTGTAGAATTTTTTCTGTAAGGCAGGTGTGTAAGGTTTCAGGTAATTGTATAACGGCGGAATAACCTTGAGGTCTTTATCCAGATAAACAAAGCTTGCACCATAAGCGGAAAAATTAACCGCTTTAATTTGAAAGCGATCATCTTTCAACAAACTTTGAAATGAATCAGTTACCCATTGCGTAAGCAGTTCCACATCTTCACATGCAAAACCATCTTCGTCTTTTGTTTCATCCAACTGTCGGCTTTCTTCATGAACAACTTTATAATGTTCATCAAACAACAACAGTTTTTTATTGGTTTTGCCAATGTCGAAAATTGCGATGACAGCCTCTCCCCTCGTTCCCCTCTCCGAAGGAGAGGAGAGGTCGAGCTTTTTGTTATCTATTTTTTTTTTATCAGAACCCATCATTATTTATTACAGTTGTCAACAAAAATCAGGAAGTGTCATTCTCACCTGTTATTCGATAAGATAGGTTTTGTGTGTTAGCTGAAGTCTCCCCTCTGGGGAGATTTAGAGGGGCTTTTTATAATCCTGTTGCCACAGTCTTGCTGCCTCTTTCTTTGATCAATTGCTCTCTCAATTTCTGCTCACGGAAAAATTGTAAAGGATACAATGCTGCTCCACTTCTCAATCTTGCTTCAGCAACCAATGCACGCAGATCGGTACGGAATGTATTTTGCAACAGTTCCTGTGCAGCTACCACATCATTTGCTTCCTGTGCTGCATTTAATTTTTTACGATCAACCGTCAATGCCTGCGCATAAGCGATCATGATCGCTTCTACTGATTGCAACAGATCCTCTAACGGATCTTTTACATTATGACTAGCATCGATCATCCAGCCGAGATCAGTTGTATGATCCATGCCTCTTGCATCCATCCCTTCAACCAATTCATTAAAAATTAAAAACAGTTGATAAGGTTTGATGCTGCCTACTGTCAAATCATCATCACCATACTTACTGTCGTTGAAATGGAAACCGGCCAGTTTGCCTTCCATCAACAACAATGCAACGATCTGTTCAATGTTCGCATTGGGAAGATGATGACCAAGATCAACCAATGTGTATGCTTTTGGTCCGAGTTTGTTTGCATACAATAATGATTGTCCCCAATCTCCTACTGTCATCGAATAGAAGTTGGGTTCAAATGCTTTGTATTCAACAAACACTTTCCAATCTTCCGGCAACGCTGCATAGATCTCCTGCAAGCTTTCCAATGTGTTCTGAAATGCTTTTCTGAAATTTAATTGACCGGGGAAACAGCTACCATCGCTTAACCAAACGGTTAATGCAGTTGAACCAAGTTCAACACCGTGTTTAATTACTTGAATATTATGTTCAATGGCTTGTTTGCGTACAGCCTTGTTTACATGTTGCAATGAACCGAATTTATAACTCAGTTCCTGATCTTTTTGATCCTGAAATGTATTTGAGTTAACGGCATCAAATTTT